>SUZP01000001.1 GCA_015059865.1 Rikenellaceae bacterium
TATTCAAATTGCGTTTTGCCATTGCCAATACTCGCAGAGCCGACTCCGCCATCGCGGTATTCTCTGCACGCAATCGTTCAATATCGGCAGGCTTTATCTCTCTAACCGAGCCATCGTTTTCCAAGATGCGGGTACAACACTCCAAAACCTCGTCTAAACCACCCTTTACCGCAACGAGAAGTCCATTTTCCGTTTGATGAACGGTAGTCATTCGCTTGCGCTCCGAGTCGAAAGGTATCTCGGCAACTCGTGGCATAGTGCGCTCCAACTCAGCCTTATCGAGGTTGTACCTCGCACCCATATCAAGCAGAGCTGTTTCGGTAGGGTCGCCAATATAGGCAACTTTGCCATCTTCGTTATGCGATGTAGCATCGTTGGCAAGCATTGCAACCTTAATTAAAGTATCGCTCTCGCCACAAATCTTTGTGACGGTCATCTTATTCTGTGTCAATGTTCCCGTCTTGTCGGAGCAGATAACCGTAGTGCTACCGAGAGTCTCAACCGATGGGAGGTTGCGTGTTATGGCATTCTGCTTGGCAAGTCGCTGCACGCCAATAGCAAGCACAATGGTCGATACTGCCGGTAAGCCCTCGGGTATTGCAGCCACAGCCAGCGACACAGCCGTCATAAACATCTCCAAGAAGCCATTGCCATATAGCATTCCTATAATAAATATAGCACCGCAAATAACGAGAGAAATAATCGCCAATGCCTTGCCGAGTTGGTCGAGTCGCATCTGCATAGGAGTTTTCATATCGGGTACAGACTGAATCATAGAGGCAATTTTTCCCACCTCGGAGTTCTCGCCCGTAGCCACCACAATGCCACGACCACGACCGTATGTTACCGAAGATGAGGCAAACGCCATATTTGTACGGTCGCCAATAGGCAGCTCCTCGTCTATTACCGCTACACTCTTCTCCACTGGCAACGACTCGCCTGTCAGCGAAGCCTCCTGAATTTTCAGATTTGTAGCCTCAATTAGTCGCAAATCGGCAGGCACACTATCGCCCGTTTCGATAACAACGATATCGCCAACGACCAACTCACGCGACTCGATAACCACCACCTCGCCGTTGCGAACCACCTTGCAATGGGGAGCCGATAGTTTTTCGAGCGCAGCAAGCGACTTTTCCGCCTTTGCCTCTTGGAACACTCCAATCAAGGCGTTTATAACTATAATGACAAGAATAATTATAGCATCGGTGATGCCCTCGCCATTCATATAGCCAGTAACACCCGAAATTATGGCGGCGACAATCAAGACGATAATCATAAAACTCTTGAACTGCGCCACAAACTTTTGTAACAGCGAGGTGTGCTCGTGCTTTTTGAATTCGTTGTAGCCCCACGCTCCAAGTCTGCGCCTAACCTCGTCAGTGGATAGTCCTTGCTCGATATTGCTATCGAGTTTCTCGATAATCTCACTGACATCTCTACGATAAAACTCCTTGTCCATAATCAAATTCTATATTTACACATTAAATATGTTGCAAAGGTATAGCCAATTTAGAGGAAATTTATTACATTTGTTGGCAAATAAATTTATCAAAGTTCGCTTTGTTATGTCGGAGTGCAGAAAAATAGAGGGAATTGACATCTCGCAACTGATACAAGAGAGAGGAGAGGATATTATTATCAACCTCAACACTACGCTTGCCGAAGGGGAAGTATCAAACGAGGTGCTTATCCGTAACGGAATTGTTATTCTGCTCTGTAAGGCGGATGGGGGCTCTATATGTGTCGATAGCAAGGAGTACAAGTTGTCGAAAAATAATGTTGTTGTACTGCCAGAAAATCATATTATTCGCAACATCACCCCCTCGCTAATGCGTGAGAGTGATGTAATCGCCGTTTCGGTAGATTATATTTTGAATATGCCTTCACCCATCGACACCAGCATACTCAACTACTCGCGCTATATCTCGGTGTTGAAGGTTAGTGATGAGAAGTTTAGCGATTTGCAGAGTTACTACAAATTTATCTACAAGGAGTCGCAGGAGGGTTGTCGCTACCAATCGGAGATTATACACTCCATATTTTATGCACTAATTCTCGAAATTATGGCGGAGTACGAGAAGGTCTTTGAGATTGGCTATGAGACTTCCGATATTAAAGCAAACAATCTTTCGGACAGATTCTTTCAGCTCTTGGCCACCAACTACAAAAAGAGTCGTAGCGTAACATTCTATGCCGAGAGGCTGAACTTAACACCTAAATATCTATCGACCGCCATAAAGCGAGTTACTGGGCGGCCTATACTCGATTGGATACACGAAGCGATAATGATTGATGCGAAGATGTTGTTGCGCACAACCGATATGACGGTACAAGAGATTTCTGAGCAACTTAATTTTTCGAGCCCCTCGGCATTTGTGCAGTTCTTCCGCAAGAATACCGCCACCACACCGCACCTATACCGCAAGATGTTTAACAGGTAGAGCCGACAATTACTGCACTACTACGCTCTGCACAAGGTCGGTGCCGAGTTTTTTGTTTATCGAACGAACGAGGGCCTCGCGCTGCATCATCAACTCGCTGCGCAAGATGCTCGATGCAACATGGACATAGAGCGTACCTCGAACAAATCGCACCTGACGGGTATTGGCAGCCACCACCTCGCCCGTAACCTCACGCCACACATGAGGCAGAGAGCCCTCGGCTATCTTGCGTGCCACATCGGGGCTCTTAAACAACGAATCGAGCAGTTCGCCTATGGGTTGTGCCTTGGTGCGTTTCATCGCCTACTCCTCCTTTAAGACCGTGCCATACGACACATTGAACAACTTATAACTGCAATCCGCCTTGCCGAGGATATTTCCCATTCGCTCGCCATTGCAATCGGTGATAATGACCTGCCCGAATTCATCGCCTTTGACCAATTCGATAAGGCGCGACACACGGCTCTCATCGAGTTTGTCGAACAAGTCGTCAAGCAGCAATATCGGCTTCTCGCCACACGCCTGCGCAATAATGCGATACTGCGCCAACTTCAATGCTATAAGGAAGGATTTTTGCTGTCCTTGCGAGCCATATTTGCGGAGGGGATAGCCACCTATCGAAAAACGCAAATCATCGCGTTGCACTCCGCAGGTGGTAAAGCCCATAATCCTATCGCGCTCACGCGAAGCAAGGAGCAACTCCTCCAAAGTGGCATTATTCAACTCCGAGCGATACTCCAACTCCACCTGCTCGTGGTCATCGGACAGGGCGCGATAATACTCACAAATAAGCGGATATAGCAGTTCGGTAATCTCCAAACGAGCCTTATGAATCTTCTCGGCTGCGGGAGCCATCTGCGCATCATAGATGCGGAGCATCTCCTCGTCAGAGCCCATTTTGAGGTAGCTGTTTCTGTTTGCGAGGGCTGTATTGTAGCGCATTGCTGCTTCCAGATAGCTCTTATCTAACTGCGATATAAACGAATTTATATAGCGGCGGCGTTCATCTGCCGCATCGCTGATAAGCGAGGAGTCGGCAGGCGACACGATAACCACGGGAATAAGTCCGATATGGTCCGCCAATCGCTCGTACTGCTTGTCGTTGCGCTTCACGACCTTTGATGCACCACGCTGATAGGAGCATACAACCCTTTCGTGACGGTCGCTCTCGGTGCGGTAGTCGCCTTCGAGCAGAAAGAACTTCTCGCCGTGACGCACACACTGCAAATCTGTCATTGCAAGTGCCGACTTACACATCGAGAGGTAATAGACCGCATCGATGATATTGGTCTTGCAGGTGCCATTGTCACCCACAAAGCAGTTGAAGCCCTTGTCGAGCAACAACTCCTCTTGCGCGAGATTCTTGAAGTTGAGTATCGAAAGTCGTGAGAGATACATATCGTATTTTCTTAATTGAAGGTATAGCCATATATTTGCGAAGCATAATCCTTCCAGCCTTCTGCTTTCTTGTATGCCTCGACCGATTCGTTCGGAACATAGATTTTGCAGTTATCATTGTCAATATAATAGTTGCAAATATAATAAAAAAATGTAATTCTTTCCTTTGTGCATAAAAATTTAACAACATAATTTCGATAAAAATGGGTGTGGTGAAAAAAAATTATAAAAAATAGTGGTTTTTTACACAAAAAAGTGTAATTTTGTCAGTTGTTAGTGGCACTTCTGCCCAAGCGGAACGAAATTATAAATTAAAAACGATAAAATTATGACAAAGAAGAATGTAAATCAGGAAGAGGTTGTTGTTGCCGAGGCTGTCAGCAAAACCGAAAAGTTTTTTGAGGAGAACGGCAAGAAGGTTGTTATTGCCCTCGTTGTACTTTTGCTCCTCGTTGCAGGTGGTTATGCCTACAAGTATTTTGTGATGGATAAGAACGAGGCTGCTGCCGCAGAGCTTATCATAGCTGCACAGAATAACTTTGCAGGTGAGACTCCTAACTACGACCTTGCACTCAATGGCGACGAGAATGGTGCAGGCTTCCTCGCAGTGGCTGACCAGTACGGCTCTACCAAGGCTGGTAACCTTGCAAAGCACTATGCAGGTATCTGCTACCTCCACCTTGGCGATTTGGAGAAGGCTGCCGAGTATCTCGCAAAGTATAAGAAGGTACGCGGTCTTGCAGCAGAGGTTGTAAATGCACAAAACCTTGGTTTGCAGGGTGATGTAGCTGTTGAGCAGGGCAACTACGAGAAGGCTGCAAAGCTCTTTGCTAAGGCTGTTAAGGCATCGGATAACAACTACACCGCACCTCTCTACCTCTACAAGCAGGGCTTGGCTCTCGCTGCCGCAGGTAAGGTTGAGGAGGCAAAGGCTTGCTACAAGGCTATTACCGAGAAGTATCCTAACACTATGGAGGCTCGCGATGCCGAGAAGCTTCTCTACTAAAAATGCCTGATTGGGTAATTTTAGAGTATATTATTATAGGGGTAGTCTTTGGGCTGCCCTTTTTGATAGAGAGTAGTGAGTAGTGAGTAGTTTTCAAATTGACAATTGACAATTGACAATTGACAATGGATAATTAAAGGAATTTTTAATTTTTAATTCTTAATTCTCAATTCTTAATTCTCAATTCTTAATTCTCAATTCTCAATTCTTAATTTTTAATTTGGCCTTTGCTATGATTGCAATTTCAGATATAAAGGTTGGTGTTGTAACTTTGGAGGGGGCAAAGTGTGAGTTTGACGCTTTGCAGGGACTCGCTATGTGTGGCGTTAAGCGCGAAAATATTGAGGTGCGCCATATCCCTTCGGCATCGAAGGCTGCCTTGATGACGCTCTTTTTTGCGGAGTACACCGAGGTCGATTGCGTCTATATCGCACTGCCTGAGGGCTTGGAGGAGGTACGCGAACGACTTGCGGAGTTGGAGTTGCAGTGCCGAATGCCGATAGGTACATCGTTGCGCGGCTTGAATGATATTAGCGATATGCTGCGTATGGTGCAGATTCAGAGTGAGATGGTTGCCAAAGCCGATATGGAGGCGCGCAGCGGCTCGAATTTCCGACTGAATTAAGGTTTTAATTACCAAACAAAAATAACGGAATTAATAATTCCGAAAAATAAAAGATTTGCTACCCGCAAGAGTAGCAAATCTTTTTGTTATCGGCCTTCTGTAAATTTAGAATTTAAGACCAACCTTAAATCCGAAATTGTGACTCATTTCAATATCCCAAATATAGTCGTAATAACCGCCGCCATAATAATTACGATAATAGTAATAATCCAGGTACTCATAATGCATTGCTTCATAGCCTGCTTTTGCATATAATGATAGTCTTTTCGACACAGGAACTTCTGCTCCTATAGAAACATTTATATATGCACCCCACGGTATATTACCACCAACCGACAAATCAAGAAATGGGCGAAATTTGGTATGTTTAGTGAAATAGATTCTACTATTTGCGTACAATGGAGCAGCAACTATACTTGGAGATTCGAAATCGAAATCAAGTCCTACTCCTGCTCCTATAAAAAACCTATCTTTGAATGTCCAACCAGCCAAAAAATGAAAATCAAAACCCAAAGACCAAGGAACAAAGAAACCCACTTGCCCCATCATTGTAAATTTGGGTTTAGTATTGGTTGTTACAGGTGCCTCCTTGGGTACAACAATAGGCTCTTTTACAATGGTTTCTGTTGTTGTAACCACCATTGCGCCAGTGACCTTATCTCCGCTTTGTGCAATGGCGACAAATGGAGATGAGAGTATAGCTAATAGAAATAATAAAACAAATCTCTTCATAATTGTAATTTTTTTGTTGTTATACACTACTCTTCTTGATTTGAAACTGGAATAGCTACATTTGCAACTTGTGAGTTAGCCTCTTGTATAATTGGGTAACAAGTACCAGCGACAGCTCCATTGGCGTCTGAGTTTTTACTACCACTGCTACGCGTGCTATAAATACTCGACGAATTAACCAAATATATATACTTATCTCCTCTACCTGTGCCCTCTAAGCATACTGCTTTGTCTGAAATAAGTTCGGTGCCAGCCTTTGTTTTAGCTCGGTATTGTACATACACACAATAATCATTAGAATATGAATAGTTGACCGTAGCCGATTGCCAATTGCTTCCTTCGCTCATTGATATGCTATATCCTTTGCCTGGATTAATCCAGTTGCCAATATGGTAAACATACGCCTCTTGTAGGAATGGTGTACCTGTTACAGTATAATAAACCTTATAATAGGTGTGGTATTTACCTTCGCTATTATTGTATTCTGTTTTTTCTTTTTCAACTTTGGTAACTTGTATCGAAGGCTTTTTAATTAGGTAGCTTTTATTCCTTATCACAAAGTGGTTTGTTGTATATAGGTAACAACCAAAAATCTCTATGTTATCAAATTTTACCCTGCCTTCATCATAGTCAATACTATCAAAATCGGAATAGTAAATAGAGTGAGAATTAGTTTTATAAACGTTCTCTCCAATGTGGCTCAAATATACCGATTCCGTGTTGTTTTTAGTCATAAACCAAATATAAAAATAATCTCCAACATAACTATCAAGAGTTACGGTTATCTGAAAATCTACATAACTATTAGTGTAGGAGTAGGCGCTACATTGTGCTGATTCAATTGTGGGCAATTTGCAGCTTACTTCATCAACCGTGTAAGAGGATATAGCATTATCTGTTCCATCACTTGCTAAAATTGATATATCCAATGAGCTTAGTTTCATATAGCCCTCTTCTATTGTAGAAGTATCAAATTCAGTGATATACACCCTATAATCACATCTATACACCTTGTCGTCAAGGTGTGCGAATTTAACTTTTTCAACTGATGTTCCACGCTTTATCTCTCCGCTAATCGTTTTTCTGTACGAATTGTCAAGGGTTATATATACATTAAAGTCGATGTAACCACTACCCACGAAATCCATCTTGACCTGAGCCGCTTGTATTACAGGCGGATTTTGATAAAGCCCTACATCGACTTGCTCACACGACGATACTGACATTGCAATGATGCCGAGTATTAAATATAATATATATCGTTTCATATTTGTAATAGTTGTTTAAAAACAAAGACCAATACCCATATTGCTCGCAAAGCCATATTTAGGTGTGTAGATAGCTCCACCAGAGATATTAAACCATTTGAATTTTAGCATCAAGCCAAAATCTACGCAAAATGTTGTAGTGGATTTGTCGGAAGATAAGTACAATTGTCCATCGATAGCGCTCCTATGTGCAACTTGACGCCACGATGCACCCACACCAGCGTATAGATGCAATGGGCAGCCCATACGAAGTAATAGACCTCCTGTTGCGGCATTGTAGCTCGCTTCCGATTTTGCATTCACATTAGGATTGGTGTATCCCAAGCAACTACTTTGCGACTCTATTGTTCCCATTGTACTGCTTACACCATCTCCAAATAGACCTTTGACATATCCGCCTAAAACTTTGCCTCCCCAGCCTGCCATAAAGCCGTATGATAGAGCATCGGGATATTTCGCATAAGGCATTGCAAGACTAAACGATAGGAAGAAACGGCCTTTGCGATTTGCAGCCCTCTCCTTGCGTGCGAGTTTACGCTCAGCTAATGCAATACTATCCAGTCTTGCTCTCTCTACGCCAGCAAGGCTATCTCGTATGGCCTTCTCGCGTGCGGCTTGTAGCCTCTCTTTCTCTATTTCCTCGGCAGATTTAATCGTTCGAGTCTCAGTTGTTTTAACCAACATAGCACCCGTAACTTTATTTTGGTTTTGTGCAACTGCTATAAGCGGAAACGAGAATAGGGCTAATAACAAAACTAACCTCTTCATTGTCGAAACTACTTTTTCACATCAACATTAAGGTGTGTTATAGGAGCATTTACTACATCAGCACCATCTTTTGAATCGAGCGATTGAGCCGACTTCAACAATGCAATATCCTTTTCGGCTACATTGCGGAATTTGGTATAGAAGGCAGGATAACCCGATACGGTAATCTCCAAGCGGCCATTTTTAGTAACGACATCAATGGTTGTGCCTACCAATACATCGGCTTTGTGAGCACTCGCTGCACGGCTTACAGCAATCTTCTTCAACTCTGTGATATTCTTCAAAAGAGCAGTAGTAACTTTGAATTTTGCAAAAGCCTCCGTTTCGGTATAATAGACTTTTTTGTCCGATACTTTCAGGTCGGCAATAAGCGTTGTGAGCAACATCTTCTGCTTTGGTTCGAGGACACGAGCCGTAGACTCCATATACTCTGTTGTTTCGATTACTTCGACAATCGGAGCAGTTGGAATAGGAGTTTTAGTTGCGCAACCAGTGAACATTGCAGATGCAACAGCGAGGGTTAGAAAAGTTCTCTTCATAATAAAATAAATTTTTTGTTTGCCCACCAACCCCAAATGTGCGGTTAATATAAATAAAGAAAGTGTGGAGTTGATTTCGTTTATCTGTTGAAGGTTGTGGAATACCCGAATGAAAATAAACGCTACATTGCCCCACACCTGTATAGTATAGGGTAATGACACAGGGCGTGCCACACCTATATATACAAGAAGTGAGTGCTGTTCGTTATCCCTCCATTCAGAAAACTTCCACATTTTCAACAAGGAACGCGAAAAACACTTTCGTAAAATGTCCGCAATCTTGCGACTGCGTTACAAAATTAGATATTTATTTTTGAATGAGCAAAAAAGTGTAGATAAATTGTGCAATGTTGTCATCTCAATCCGATGCCTATGACAAAATGGCAGACTATCTCCATAAAAAAACGATATGGCACAAGGTTTGAGCAATAGATTTCTCGAAAGCAAACAATAACAAATAATACATAATATAGGTATGAAAAATGGAAAAATTGGGGTAACGACCGAAAATATCTTCCCCGTAATTAAGAAGTTCTTGTACTCCGACCACGAGATTTTCTTGCGTGAGTTGGTATCAAATGCTGTGGATGCAACGCAGAAGTTGCGCACTCTCGCCTCGACAGGTGTCTTTGCAGGCGAAACGGGCGAGTTGGCGGTGCATATCGCCGTAGATAGCGATAAGCGCACCCTCACAGTAACCGACAACGGTATCGGTATGTCGGCAGACGAGGTTGAGCGATACATCAACCAGATTGCCTTCTCGGGTGCAGAGGAGTTTTTGGCAAAGTACCAAAATCAGGCTATTATCGGCCACTTCGGCTTGGGTTTCTACTCGGCATTTATGGTGTCAGACAAGGTAGAGATTTTTACTCAATCTTACGATAGCGAAAAGCCTTCGGTGCATTGGGTATGCGATGGCTCGCCTGAGTATTCGATGGAGGAGTTAGCCGAGAAGCGCGAGCGCGGAACATCTATCGTCTTGCACCTCTCAGAGGAGTGTGCCGAGTATACCGAGCAGAGCAAGATTGGCGAACTCTTGAACAAATATTGCCGTTTCTTGCCTGTTCCGATTATCTTTGGCAAGGTAAAGGAGTGGAAAGATGGCAAGTATGTAGATACCGAGAAGGATAACCAGATTAACGACACCGAGCCACTCTGGACCCGCAAGCCTGCGGATATCACCGAGGAGCAGTACAAGGCGTTCTATCAGGCGTTGTACCCTATGAGCGAGGAGCCGTTGTTCTCTATTCACTTGAATATCGACTATCCGTTCCACCTGACGGGTATATTGTACTTCCCTCGCATTCACAACAACTTCGAGATTCAGAAGAACAAGATTCAGCTCTACTGCAACCAAGTATTCGTAACCGACGAGGTGCAGGGCATTGTGCCTGAATATCTGACACTCTTGCACGGCGTTATCGACTCACCTGATATTCCGTTGAATGTGTCGCGTTCGTACTTGCAGAGCGATAGCAATGTGAAGAAGATTTCGGGCTACATCACCCGCAAGGTTGCAGAGCGACTGAACGAGCTGTTTACCTCGATGCGTGCGGAGTACGAGCAGAAGTGGGACGACCTGAAAATCTTTATTCAATATGGTCTTTTGACTGACGAGAAGTTTGCGGAGAAGGCTGCGCAGTGTATGTTGTGGAAGAACACCGAGGGCAAATACTTTACCGCCGAGGAGTATTGCACTGCCGTAAAGGATTTGCAGACCGACAAAGACGACAAACTCATCATTCTCTACACCGACGATATCGTTGGCAAACACTCATTCTTGCAGTCGGCAAAGGCTAAGGGTTACGATGTCTTGGAGATGAATGGTCAGTTAGACAGCCACTACATCAATTGGTACGAGCAGAAGAACGAAAACACCCGTTTCGTGCGCGTGGATAGCGATATTATCGACCACCTTATCCGCAAGAAGGACAACGAGAAGATTTCGTTGAGCGAAGCACAGCAGGAGATTATGCGCCCTGTATTCGAGAGCCAACTTCCGACCGATGACGATATTCGCTACAACATCTCATTCGAGGCGATGTCGGCAGATGATGCCCCGATTGTGATTACGCAGAATGAGTTTATGCGCCGTATGAAGGATATGGCGAAGATGTCGGGCGACCAGATGAGTCGCTTCTACGGTCAGATGCCTGACAACTTCACTATTGCCGTGAATGGCAACCACCCAATAGTTATCGATATTCTCGCATCGGTAGAGAAGGCTTATGGCGACAAATTGAAGAGCATCACCAAGAAGATTGACGCAGCAGTTGCCGAGGAGAGTCGCTTCGAGGAGATGACAAAGGATAAGAAGGAGGAGGATTTCACGCAGGAGGAGAAGGATATGCGTGAGGAGCTCTCCAAGAAGGTCGTAACACTCCGCGACGAGCGCAATGAGCGCCTCAAAGAGATTGGCAAGGAGAACGCCTTGGTGCGACAGATAATCGATTTGGCACTCCTCTCGAACGGAATGTTGAAGGGCAAAAATCTTTCGGACTTTATACAACGCTCAATCTCGTTAATCGAGAGCAAAGAGTAAAATGAAGAAGCTGTCTAACAAGGTGATTTCTGCGTTATACTCGTGTTCGAAATCCTCACATACGCCAAGTATGCTGCGGTTTCTCACACTTCGCAAGCCTTGAAATCCCTCTTGTTATACAACTTCTAGCAAAATGGGAGTGTCTAAAAAAACTTGTTAGACACTCCCTTAATTTTAGCCATTAGCCATTAACCATTAATTTTTAATTTTTAATTCTTAATTTTTAATTTTTAATTTTTAATTCTTGCCTACTCCCTAATTCTCAGCAACTCCTTTGCTATTTTATACTCTCGCTCAGCAACAACTAACCTTGCGCGAATAACGCCGGGATAGAGGGTTGTCATATACTCATTCTCTATCTGCGCGTGTATGCCCGCGCATGCGAGAATACTCTTTGCCATCTCAGCCTCTATTGCCGAGTTGTATTCTGCTACTACTACCAATTCATCAACTTGCATAGCCCCTCCCTTTTCGTTTTGTAAAGTTATAACTTTTTTTGATATTATACAACAAAAACCACGCCCAAAAGTAGAATTTGTCTAACAAGGCTCTTTCGGCATCTGCCTTGAATAGAAGCTGTTTAAAATTTATTTATCTCATTCTTTTATGCTCATTTACACCAAGTAAGATAAATTAAGAGTTAAAAATTTCGACAATTGTCAATTTTCAATTGTCAAATATCAATTTATTGTCTATCTTTGTAAGCAGAGAAGAATGATTTTATGAGCAGTTTTGTACATCTACACACCCACACCCAATACTCTCTCCTCGATGGTCAGGCGAGTGTCAAAAAACTCGTCGATAAGGCTATCAAGGATGGAATGCCCGGCATTGCCATCACCGACCATGGTAATATGTTTGCCATCAAGGAGTTTATGAACTATGTGGGCAAGGTGAATGGTGCCAAGGCGGATAGGGAGAAGGGGTTGAAGAGGCTGCTCGATAAGATGCTTGCCCTGCAAGGTGAGTGTGACTCGCTCGCCTCGCTGCTCGCTGAAAAGCAAAATGAGGAGTCGGCTTTGAAGACTCAAATTGAGCAGGCGACAAAGGCAAATAAAGACTTTGAGCCAAGCGAGGAGCAGACCAAACAGCTCGCAGAATTAGCATCTCTTATCGCCGACCTCGAAGCGATGCAGAAGGAGTTTGCATTCGATGCGGTGAAGGCGCGTGAGATTATTGTGGAGATGGAGAACACACCCGCCTTCAAACCTATTATCGGTTGCGAGGTCTATGTTGCGCGTCGCTCACTCGACCAAAAGAGTGAGAAAATCGACCTTGGAGGCTATCACCTTATTCTCTTAGCAAAGAATTTTAAGGGTTATAAAAACCTTATTAAGTTGGTATCGAAGGCGTGGACAGATGGTTTCTATGGCCGCCCTCGTACCGACCGTACTGAACTCGAAAAGTATCACGAGGGCCTTATCTGCTGCTCGGCATGTTTGGGTGGCGAGATATCGCGACTTATCCAAGACGACCGTCTGCAAGAGGCAGAGGAGTCGGTTTTGTGGCATAAAAACCTCTTTGGCGAGGACTACTTTTTGGAGTTGCAACTGCACAAGGCTACTGTTGAGCGTGCCAATCACGAGGCGTACCCTATGCAGTTGAAGGTAAACGAGAAGTTGGTGGAGTTCTCGCGCAAGTACAACATCGGCTTGGTCTGCACCAATGATGTCCACTTCGTGGAGGAGAGCGACGCCGAGGCGCACGACCGCCTTATCTGCCTCAGTACGGGCAAGGACCTCGACGACCCGAAACGAATGCTCTACTCGAAGCAGGAGTGGATGAAGACCACGCGCGAGATGTCGGAGATTTTTGCCGCATACCCCGAAGCACTCGAAAATACGGTTGCTATATGCGATAAGGTGGAGCGTTACTCCATCGACCACGCACCTATTATGCCGGTATTCCCTATTCCTGCCGAGTTCGGCACGGAGGAGGAGTATCGCGCACGCTTGACCGAAGAGGATTTGTTCAACGAGTTTACCCGCAACGAGAATGGCGAGGTGGTGATGGATGAAGAGGCGGCAAAGAAGAAGATTGAGAAGCTCGGCGGCTACGACAAGTTGTATCGTATAAAGTTCGAGGCGGACTACCTCACAAAACTCGCAATGGAGGGCGCAGCCAAGCGTTACGGCACGCCACTGTCGGAAGAGGTGGAGGAGCGTCTGCGCTTCGAGCTATACATTATGAAGACGATGGGATTCCCCGGCTACTTCCTTATTGTGCAGGACTTTATCCGTGCCGCACGCGAAGAGTTGGGCGTATGGGTAGGTCCCGGTCGTGGTTCCGCGGCAGGCTCGGCAGTGGCATACTGCTTGGGGATCACGCAGATAGACCCTATCAAATACGACCTGCTGTTTGAGCGTTTCTTGAATCCCGACCGTATCTCACTCCCCGATATCGACATCGACTTCGACGACGAAGGTCGTGGTCGCGTGCTCGATTGGGTAACCAAGAAGTACGGCAAGGAGAAGGTGGCGCATATCATCACCTACGGCACTATGGCTACCAAGATGGCGTTGAAGGATGTGGCGCGAGTGCAGAAATTGCCTCTCTCGGAGTCGGACCGCTTGTGCAAACTTGTTCCGGACCGCATAACAGACCCGAAGTATAAGGATAAGCAGTTGAAAATCAACCTTGCGAACGCCATAAATGCTGTTCCTGAGTTGCAACAGGCAGAGAACTCTGACGACCCGATATTGCGTGATACAATAAGGTACGCTCGCCAACTCGAAGGTAATGTGCGAGGTACGGGTGTTCACGCCTGCGGAACGATTATCTGTCGTGACGACATCACCGATTGGGTGCCTGTTTCGACTGCCGACGACAAGGAGACGGGCGAGAAGATTCTCGTAACACAATACGAAGGCTCGGTAATCGAGGATACAGGTCTTATCAAGATGGACTTCCTTGGTCTGAAAAACCTCTCGATTATGAAGGATGCGGTGGAGAATATCCGCCGTACCAAGGGCGTTGAGGTAGATATTGATAATATCCCGATTGACGACAAAAAGACCTACGACCTCTATTGCGCAGGTCATACGCTTGGAACATTCCAGTTCGAGTCTGATGGTATGCAGAAGTATCTACGCGACCTGAAACCGACCGTTTTCGAGGACTTGATAGCGATGAATGCGCTCTATCGCCCGGGACCGATGGATTATATTCCGGACTTTATCAACCGTAAGCATGGTCGCGCACCTATCGTTTATGATATACCTATTATGGAGAAGTATCTCAAAGATACCTACGGCATTACGGTATATCAGGAGCAGGTGATGTTGCTTTCGCGTCTGCTTGCCAACTTTACGCGAGGCGAGGCGGATACTCTGCGTAAGGCTATGGGTAAGAAGATTTTGGCAAAACTGATGGAGTTGAAGCCGAAATTCTTGAAGGGCGGAACGGCTAACGGACACGACAAGAAAATCCTCGAAAAGATATGGGAGGATTGGGTGAAGTTTGCATCGTACGCCTTCAACAAGTCGCACGCCACTTGCTACTCGTGGGTGGCATATCAAACAGCCTACCTCAAAGCCAACTACCCTTCGGAGTATATGGCGGCATTGCTCAGTGCCAACCTCGGAAATATCGATAAGTTGGAACTCTACATGAAGGAGTGCAATCGTATGGGTATCAGTGTACTTTCGCCTGATATCAACGAGTCACAGATGCGCTTCTCGGCTAACGACAAGGGCGATATTCGCTTTGGCTTGGCCGCGATTAAGGGTGTAGGTGAGGCTGCCGTAAATTCGATTATTGCAGAGCGAGGGAAGGGCGGTCCGTTCAAGAATGTTTATGATTTTGCCGAGCGATGCAACTACACTACGGTCAATCGCAAGTGCTTCGAGAATATCGCTATGGCAGGAGGCTTTGACTCTATTATTGACTTCTCGCGTGGTAAGTTCCTCGCGATGGTTGATGAGAAGGAGGAGGTCAATTTCGTGGATTCTTTGGTGCGTTATGGTGCGCGTATTCAGTCGGAGCGTAATAATGCCCAGCAGAGCCTTTTTGGCGGTGATAGCGGTATTGTCGATATACAGAAACCTGCTGTGCCAGTGCGCGGAGATGCTGTTTTGCTTGAATTGCTGAATAAGGAGAAGGAGCTGATTGGAATGTACCTCTCGGCGCATCCGCTTGATGAGTATAAGCTGATTACGGAGTCGCTCTGCAAGTGCTCGCTTGCCGACCTTGCCGACCTCGAAAAGTATCGTGGCAAGGAGATTGCGGTGGCAGGCATTGTGACTGACACACGCGAATTCTATCTGAAAAATGGCACACCTGCGGGCTCGATGACTGTTATGGATTATAACGGCTCGCGCGAGTTCCGCTTCTTCCGCAAAGACTACGAGATGTTCCGTACTCGAATGTTCAAGGACTATTTCCTCTTTATTCAGGGACGGGTACAGGTGCGACCATACTCCAATCCTGAGGAGTTGGAGTTTAAGGTTACATCCATCACTCAGCTCTCGGATGTTCGCGATGCGGTGCGTGAGTTGAGGCTCTACCTGCCGATAGATATATTAACTCGCGACTTTATCGACGAGATGGCGGTGGTGGCTAAGGCGTCAAAGGGTAAGGCGCAGCTGAAATTCTCGTTGCAAGATTTGAAGGAGGATATCTACCTTACGACCTCGTCGCGCAAGTATAGGGTTTCGCTGACGCAGGAGTTGGCGCAATTTATTGATAAGTATCATTTAAAATATTTAATTACTGTAAACCAATAAAAACTTTAAAAATTATGGCATTAAACATTACAAACGAGAACTATGAGGCATTGCTTTCGGACAGCAAGCCGTTGGTAATTGATTTTTGGGCAGAGTGGTGCGGTCCTTGCCGTGCGGTTGCTCCAATCGTTGAGGAGTTGGCAGAGGAGTATGCCGACAAGGTAAATATCGGCAAGTGCGATGTTGATTCGTGCGACGATATCACCGCTTCGTACCGTGTTCGTAATATCCCTACTCTTGTATTTATCAAGGGTGGTGAGGTTGTTGATAAGCATGTCGGCGCAATCAACAAGTCAGACCTCAAAGCAAAGATTGACGCATTGCTTTAATTAACAATTAAAGCAATGCATTCATATTGACATTCCCCCTAAATCCCCCTGTTGGAAAAGGGGGACTTGTCGCTTCGCTCCGATTATGTCGGTTATGCAAATAAAAAACGAGCCTGTCTAACAAGTCAAAAAGTTAGGCAGGCTCTGTTTATAAAGTTGTATAACAAGAGCTATTTTGAAGCTGCTCGCTGAGATAAATAAATTTTAAACAGCTTCTATGCCGAAAGAGCCTTGTTAGACAGCTTCTTTTAGAAGAATACCAGCGACATTAGAATATAGGTCGGCAGGAGTATTATCAGCGAAAATTTGAAGATATAACCAAAGAACGATGGCATTCGTACACCGTCATTCTCGGCCACCGCCTTGACCATAAAGTTTGGTCCGTTACCGATATAGGTCATCGCTCCAAACAGTACCGAGCCGAGTGCAATGGCGGTAAGAAGCTGAACAGGAATGCCTGCAACAAGTGGTGTGCCCTCAGCCATAGGCAGACCTGCGGCTACGGTATGGAACGCCACTGCGGTAGGGGCATTATCGAGGAACGAACTCAATGCGCCCGAAAAGAAGAAGAACTGCGAAGGCTTGCTGATGCCGAGCGAAGCGGCATTCTCATTCAAAAACAGCAGTGCCGGAGTCATCGTTACGAAGATGCCGACAAAGAGTATCGCCACCTCGGTAATCGGCTCCCACGAGAAGTGATTTTCGTGGCGCACACGCCTACGGGTTGAAATTATCGACAGCAGCAAGATTGCAATCAACACAATCTCGCGCAAGAATGTTATATACCACGGCGCATCCTCGGCAGCCATAGCGGGAATTTTCGCAGGATTGATAAACGCCACTGCTAAGAGTATCGCCGAGAGATAGAAGAGGTTTACAGCACCCGAAAATGAAATCTTTATCGGCTCATCGGCCTCGCCCTCCGAGCGTGGTCGCACACCCATAAGTTCTCGACGACGCCAAATATAGGTATCGATAACAACATATACAGCCAGCAGCACCGAGCCTACGAAAGCCCACTGTGGAAAGAGCGTCTGGAACCACGAGAAATCGGCACCACGCAGATAGAGCAGGAACAACGGAGGGTCGCCCAGCGGAGTGAGGACACCGCCACAGTTGGCAACCATAGCGATAAAGAATAGGATGGTGTGTATTTTGTATTCGCGGTCGCGATTTATTTCGAGCAGAGGTCGTATCAGCAACATCGAAGCACCCGTAGTGCCGACAATCGAAGCCAAACCATATCCCATAAACATAATCGCTGCATTCACCACTGGTGTAGGTGTTGTCGAGTAGTGAATACGGATACCTCCTGTAACCACATATAACGCCGCCAAGAGTGCAATAAATGGGATGTAGTCGTAGAGCATTTGGTGTTTTAGGTTTTCGCCTAAGCCTGCACGCGATAACATTATGGCGGTAGGTATGGAGATAATCAGTACGAAGAGAAGTTTGTTGATATTCTTACCCCACAAGCGAGGTGCAGCGAGTGGCATCAGCGCTATCGAGAGCAACATCACCACAAAAGGGATTAAAAGATATGGTTCGATATTGTACATTTATGAAATTTGAAATTAACACCGTTAAACATCGCCCACGGTGATAACTCAAATTCCGAAGTTATACCGCAGAGCACTCTATTCCGAGAGCTCGTATACGCTCGGCAATCTTATCGAGCTCCTCGCGCTCAACCTTCTGCAAGGTTTTGCACGGGGTGGCACGGTCTATCGAGTAGACCATAACGCTCCGCGGTCGCAGATGCTCAACTACCGCAGCCCACGCCAAAAACTCTCGCTCTGTGGTATTATCAATGTGCATACCATTGTACTCTCCACGCAGAAACATCGTCTGCAAAATAAACTCTCCTTCGAACTTTGCGAGATGTTCAACTACCCTATCCACCGAATAGTCGCCACACGGTTTATTGATTAGTTGAGCCGTAGCGTCAAACGCAGAGTCGAGTTTCAAGATGGGATTATCCACTCTACGCAAGGCACGACAAACATCCTCGCGGTGGAGTTGCGTGGCGTTGCTCAATACCGAAACTTTCGCTTGCGGAGCATACTTATCACGCAAGGCGATTGTATCGTCTATAATACCCTCAAATTCGGGATGAATTGTTGGCTCGCCATTGCCCGCAAATGTTATCACATCGGGGAGTTGCTCCTCGCTCTGCATCTGCGAGAGCGTAGCTTCGAGAGCAGTGCGGATATCCTCACGCGCATTGAAACGAGGTCGCTCGGCGCGATTATCTTCGTTCCAACCACACTCGCAGTATATACAATCGAAGTTGCACAACTTAGAGTGAAGCGGCAATAAGTTCACACCGAGCGAGATTCCGAGTCGGCGCGAACGAATAGGACCATATATAATATCGGTAAACAACATCTGTCTTCGATTTTGCACAGCAAAAGTAGTTAAAATTTTCGAATTTACATATCTCTTATTGAAAATAAGTTTGTATATTTGTGCTATATTAATTCACAAAATTTAAACCTAAACAATAACTTTTATGAAAAAATTTTTCTCAATTTTATTGATGGCATTGCTGACCACCTCGGTAGTAATTGCCAAGCACACCCCTTTCCAAAAGCCTTCGCAGGTATTTGAGGAGCTCGTAACAACGGTGCCTACACCAACTCCCGTATTCAACAACGACCACTCGGCCGTAATGTTGATGTACGACAATTCCCATATCCCAATGGCTGAGATGCCTATCGACGGCGGTCTTTTCTTGGCGACTGTACATGTAAACCCCGAAAAGTTCTGTCGCACACGCGAGAAGGGAAGCCACACCATAACCCTCAAACGAGTACCCGATGGTGACGAGGTAAAGGTTACCGGTATGAACGAGGGTACAATCATTCACGCAGTATGGTACCCTACCGGCGACAAAGTATTGATTTTCAACCGCGAGAAGGATGGTATCTATCTATATTCGGCAGCAATGACAGATGGTGCAGCAAAGCGCATCAGCGACCGCCGCATCAACACTGTTGCTCGCAAGTTTGTGTTGTGGGTTAATGACTCCGACTTTATCACGGCCTGCGTAGTCGAAGGTCGCGAGCCACTGACACGCCACCTCCCTACCGGCCCTGTCGTTCAGGAGTCGCTCGGCAAGAAGACGCGCAAGAGAACAGCACAAGGCTACCTGCGCGATGAGTTCGACCAAGAGGCCTTCAAGTACTATTTCACTTCGCAGCTCGTGCGCTTCTCTCCTTCGGGCGAGCAGGTTATTGGCGAGCCTGCAATATATCGTACAATCAGCGTTTCGCCCGACAAATCGCATTTGATGGTCTTTCGCGTAGTGGAGCCATACGCTTACGACACAAAGTTTATGAGTCTCAAATCGAAAGTTACAATCGAGGATTTGGAGGGTAATGTCGTAAAGCAGGTTAAGAGCCGTGGTAACTTACATTGGCGAGCAGACAAGCCTGCAACACTCGTTTGGACTGTAAAGGCAAAGAAGGATGCCCCTTATAAGTCCTCTATCTATCAGCAGGCTGCACCATTTACCGAGCAGCGTCAGTTGGTCGCACGCACACCAAAGTCCGTGAAGAAGATATATTGGTGCAACGACAACTTCGCATTGGTATTGATGGAGGGAGAGAAGAAGTCAAAGACCTTTGCTACATTCAACCCAAGCAACAGCGAGAGTGAGGTTGTAACGCTCGTAAGTTTCAAGCCGAGCGACTACTTTAACCTTCCTGACGAGCCTGTTATGGTTAAGAACACTAATGGTCACAATCTATTGTGGACAAACGAGAAGTGCAACGAGATATTATTCACCAGCAAGGGTAACGAACCTGATGGTCGCGTACCAAAATTGTTCCTCTACAAGGTAGGCAAAGAGGGACACAAGGTTGTATGGAAGTCGAAGGCCCCATATTTCGAGGATATTGTGGAGGTTGTAGATCCGGCAAAGCGTATCTTTGTAACTACACG
The DNA here is from genome assembly GCA_015059865.1 of Rikenellaceae bacterium. Lineage (GTDB taxonomy): Bacteria > Bacteroidota > Bacteroidia > Bacteroidales > Rikenellaceae > Alistipes. The sequence continues at coordinate 20,318 of SUZP01000001.1, forward strand.
AGAGTCGTTCGAGGAGCCAAAGAACTACTATTTGAGCAACCTCAAAAAGAGGTCGCATACAGCTATTACCAACTGCCCTGAGCCATACCCTGCTCTCAAAGGCGTAAAGCGTGAATATGTAAGCTACAAGCGCGAGGATGGTGTGTTGCTCAGATCGCTTGTATATCTACCTGCGGGTTACAACCCTAAGCGCGATGGCAAGTTGCCAATTCTGTTGTGGGCTTATCCACGCACAGCAAAGGATGCTGACACTGCCTCTAAACGCCCAATTTCGAAGTATACATATTCACCATATACACACATCAACATCCATCTTGCAGGAAGCACGATGCTCTTTTGGCTAACTCAGGGATACTGCGTAATGGAGTATATGGATATGCCTATCATTCCTACCGATGGCAACAAGAAGGCAAATGACTCATTTGTTAAACAGTTGGTAATGAATGCCGAAGCTGCTATCAACTTCTTGGATAAGAAGGGCTATGGCGACCCTAACCGCGTAGGCGTAGGTGGACATTCGTACGGCTCATTTATGACCGCAAACCTTCTTTCGCACACCAAGTTATTCCGTGCAGGTATTGCTCGTAGTGGTGCTTTCAACCGTTCACTTACACCTTATGGTTTCCAGAACGAAAACCGTAACTACTGGAACGCAAACAAGGTATATCGCAATATGTCGCCATTCGAGTATGCGAATAAGTTGAGTGGTGCGCTACTCTTGGTACACGCCAACAAGGATGAAAATACAGGAACATTCGTTATCCAGAGCGAGCGTTACTATCAGGCTCTGCGCGGACACAACAAGTATGTTCGTTATTTGGAGTTGCCACTTGACGGACACCTCTACAACATCCGCGAGAATGTCCTGCACTACCTCTACGAGGCTAACCTCTGGTTGGAGAAGTATGTGAAGAATGCCGAGCCAACCGATGCTCCGAAAGAGAAAAAGAAGAAAAATAGCAACAACGACTAAATAAGAGCTGTGTAGCTTGGCTGTTATCAACTTTTTTCTCTATTTAAAGTAATCAAATCTATGAGAAGATTATTCACAACCATATTGCTGTCAGTATTGGTCGTTTCAACCGCTATGGCTGAACATACCACATACAAACGACCTCCGCAAGAGATTGAAGAGATGGTCTTAGCGAAGTCAGCACCTCGCCCAGTATTGAACAGGGATTGTACGGCTGCAATAATGCTGTATAGTAATCGTCATATGTTGATGTCTGAGATGCCTATTGACGGAGGACTATTTTTGGCAACCCTTCACATCAATCCCGAAAAGTTTTGCCGCACATACGAGAATGGCTACCACACAATCTCATTTAAGCAGATACCCGATGGCGAGGAGGTAAAAGTTACGGGGTTGGGCAAAGGAACAATAATCCAAGCGGTCTGGTATCCTACTGGCGACAAGGCATTGATTTTCAACCGCGAGAAGGATGGTGTCTATCTATATTCGGCAGCAATGACAGATGGCATAGCAAAGCGCATCAGCGACCGTCGCATCAACACTACGGTAGGTAAGTTCGTGTTATGGGTAAATGATACCGATTTCATCTCCACCTGCGTAGTCGAGGAGCGTGGAACATTGGAACGACACCTCCCTACGGGGCCGGTTGTTCAAGAGTCGCTTGGCAAGAAAACACGCAAGAGAACGGCGCAGGGTTTCTTATACAATGAGTTCGACCAAGAGGCATTCAAGCACTACTTCACCTCACAGCTTGTTCGTTTTTCCCCTTCGGGCGAGAAGAAAATCGGCATACCTGCAATTTTCCGCACTATGAAGATTTCGCCAAACGGCTCATACCTCATGATATATCGTGTTTACGAGCCTTACGCCTACGAAACGAAGTATATGAGCTTGCGCTCGAAGGTTACAATCGAGGATTTGGAGGGCAATGTCGTAAAGAGAGTAAAGCATCGCGGCCATCTGCAATGGAGGCCAGACAAGCCTGCAACACTCGTTTGGCGCATCAATGCAAAGAAGGGAACTACCGACTACAAGGCCTCTATCTACCAACAGGAGGCTCCATTTACCGAGCCACAACAGTTGGTTGTACGACTGCCAATGTCTTATGAAGCACTCTATTGGTGTAACGACAGCCTCGCCGTAGTGAAGATGGCTAAGTCGAAAAGGGTTAAATATATATCGGCATTTAATCCAAGCGATAACGGTGCAGGTTTAACTCCAATTGTAAACTTCCACACTCACGACTACTACAATCTGCCCTACCGACCTGTTATGGTTACCAATCAATATGGCCGTAAGGTTTTATGGACAAACGAGCAGAGCAACGAGATACTCTTTACCAGCAAAGGATATACCCCCGATGGTCAAGTACCAAAGTTACTACTCTACAAAATAGGGGAAACGGGACACAAGATTGCATGGGAAAGCAAAGCCCCCTATTTCGAGGATATTGTAGCACCCATAAATCCGACAGAGCGTATATTCGTAACTGCACGCGAGTCGTTAGACGAGCCAAAGAACTACTATTTGAGCGACCTCAAAAACGACACAAGGGAGGCCATTACAAACCTTACAGAGCAGTATCCTGCCCTAAAAGGCATAAAGCGCGAGATTATGAACTACAAGCGAGCTGATGGCTTGCCTCTCAAATCGACTGTCTACCTGCCTGCGGGCTACGATCCGACACGCGATGGTAAACTGCCGATATTGATGTGGGGCTACCCACGCACTACAAGTGTCGATAAGATTCAAAAATTTCAATCTTACTCGCCATACCGTCATATAACACCCGGCAGTATACGCTTTTGGGTGACTCAGGGTTATTGCGTAATGGAATCGGTAGATATGCCTCTTGTCCCTATTGACGGCAAAAAGAGGGCAAACGATACTTTCGTAAAGCAGCTGGTGATGAATGCTGAGGCAGCAATCAAAGCGTTAGACGAGGCAGGATATGGCGACCCCAACCGCGCAGCTATCGGTGGACACTCCTATGGCGCATTTATGACTGCACACTTGCTAACTCACTCCAAGCTGTTTCGTGCAGGTATTGCGCGCAGTGGTGCTTATAATCGTTCGCTCACCCCTTATGGTTTCCAAAATGAGGGGCGCAACTATTGGGATGCCAACAAACTTTACCGCAATATGTCGCCATTCGAGCATGCCGACAAATTGAGTGGTGCGCTACTTTTGATACACGGCAGCAAAGATAGTAACGCTGGTACGCACACTATCCAAAGTGAGCGATATTTCCAAGCCCTGCGCGGACACAACAAGTTTGTTCGTTATGTGGAGTTGCCATTAGAGCGACACGGTTATCGTATCCGCGAGAATGTCCTGCACTACCTCTACGAGGCTAACCTCTGGTTGGAGAAGTATGTGAAGAATGCCGAGCCAACCGATGTTCCGAAGGAGAAAAAGAAGAAGAGTAACAACGATTAATAATCAAAAAATCCATTGACTACAACGAGTCAATGGATTTTTGATTATACACAATAGATATTTAACTTTGGTATCATTACCTTAACTTTTATACCTCATCTATCGACTCTTTGTATACATTGTATCTGCGCATCACCTTGCGGACATAGGAGATGGTCTCCTCACTGCCACCAAACTCACCCGAACGCACTAACTCGTGTTCATAGTACTGCGGCTCGGCGAGCAGGGCAAGGTACTTCTGCACCACACCCCAGCGATTTGCATCCTCCAAGTGATAGCGCGCCAAGCGGCGTGCATCGGCAACTCGCGAATAGCCCGCATTATAGCAGGCAAGGATAAAGTGCAATCGCTCTGTCTTATCGAAATCGCGCGATAGGCGCAACATCTTGTTATTCTCGTGCAGAAGCTGTGCTGCAATCTCTGCCGAAGTCTCGGCATCGAAGAGTTGTTCGCGCTCGTAGCCCATACTCTTAGCTGTCGATGGCATTATCTGCATCAGACCAACAGCACCCGACCTCGATACCGCATCAACGCGGAACTCCGACTCCACGCGAGCAATAGCCGAGAGAAAAAGCCTATCAAGCCCATACTTGGCTCCTATCTCCTGAAAAATCTTGTCGTAAGGCGAGATAAGGTATTGCTCCACCTCGACAACCTCCTCGACAACCTCCTCAACAGGCTCCACTACCTGTTGCGAAGACCTTGTGACGGTAACCACAATAGGAGTTGCCGCTACAACAAAGAGAAGCGGTACAATGTATGAGATATAGTTCTTAATTCTCAATTCTCAACTCTCAATTCTTAATTGATGATGGAACTAATCGTAGAAGGTCCACGAGATACCAAATTTAAACATACCTGGATTTAGCGGATAGCGCGCTACGGCAAAGTACTCGTTATTGCCAAATAGATTGCAGTTCCAATGCTGATATTTCAGCAGGATACGCATACGCTTCCACTTTGCCGAGATAAAGGCATCCAAGTATGGATAATTTCCAATTTCGGTCTCGTTCTGATTATAGAATACCGACAATGCAGGGTTGTAACCCTGAGCATAGTAGCGTGTATTAAATCTACCATCAACACCCACCTGCAAGCGCAGCACATCGCGCTTTACCCAAAACTCGTAGTAGTACGAGAGGAATGCCGACACAAGAGGCAGTGGCACAACATGGCGGTTAGAGGTGAGTTGCACCAAGACACGATGGTTGAGATGCACGCCCTTGAAACTAAAATCCTTCTTCGCGTATATGCTTGTAACGCTCACTGCGCCATCGTGTTGCACTGGCACACAATCTGCTCCATAGTATATCTTATTTCGCAAGATACTCTGCCAAAATCCCAACTCGATGCCGTAATCAGGAACAGTGAATGACACATTAAATCGCGTCTCACCCTCCTTCTTAAAGTCGTTGTTCCAACGGTAGTGGTTCGATGTCCAATTATTCTGCCAATAGGATGGCGAGGTCATCGACTCGGAGAAGGAGCCCGACAAGGTCAGCGGCTTCTTCTTGATAAAGGCACTCATTGAGGCGCGTGCCGAAATCTCGTAGTCGCCACCACGATAGCCCGAAGGATAAATCTTGAAGTTAGCACCCCAGTCGGCATATTTTCTAATCTTACCCTGCACGCCTGCGTAGGCAAACCACGCCGTCTTATTCACCTTGTTCAGCCTGCCCGACAGGTAATCCTCCTGCGCAAATTGCGAGTAGGTATGCACATCTATACCCACACCTCCATCGAGTGTTCCGACCACACCATTTCTATCCCAAGGTTGCGCCTGCACAAAGAAGCGATTGGTTATAATGCGCTCGTAGGTCGAGTCGCGTGTCTTTTCGGGATTATAAAACCAATCCTTATAGTAGGTATCCGTATGCGGTTTGAATGTTCCATTCGGCAGTCGCTCGTAGCGTTCATCCCTATATGTCGAGTACTTGTCGGTGTAGACCTTATCCCAAGCGTTGTACTCGAAGGTGTGACCTACATATATCGCAGGCAGGTCTGCCATCGAGAAGTCGCGCTCGGTCATTCTCACAAATGGGATGCCTATGGATTGCTTAATAAAGAAGGAGTGGTTGCGATAGGAGTTTTTCGCCTCGGAGGTTGCCAAGCGCATCGGCACACCCGAAGGCATCTCGAAGACGGTATCGGTAATAGCCCAATCACCCACAACTCCTCCACTCTCCTGCTGCTCGATTTTGTTGTATGTATAACCTGCGTGCACCGAGTAGCGACGACCAGTATGCGCCACCGTACCAGCGAAGTTCTTATTCTTCACGCGCGATACATCGTACTTGCTGCGCGAGCCACGCGAACGGAAGTTCAACGACACCGAGGTCGAAGGGTTGATATTCTGCGAAGCCATAATCTCGAAGTGCTCCTCGCGATAACGCTTCTGTCCCGACTCCAAATAGGTCATCCAGATATATGGATGTTTCATATTGTAGAAGGGCACATTCTCCGTATTGTAGGTATAGGCATCGTATGGTTGAGAGAAGGTGAACTCGCGCGAGCGTGTGCGCTCAAAGTAGTTTACCTCGGTAGATGCCTGACCAAGACCTCCGACTGAATTGTTACCCAGTCGCTCGTGGTAGTGCGGATAGTCCAAACGCCACACATTCAAGGTGGTATCAATAGGCTCCACCTTCACCGTATTGTAGTCGCGGTCGATATGCCACATAAAGTTGCGCAACGAACGAATAGAGTCGCTGAAAAAGTAGGACTCTAACGGCTTACGAGGCTTTTTCTTCTTTGTTGTATCGGCCTGCTCACCACCTACGGGATTACCATTGGCATCTGTCTGCTGATTGCCCGTCTGTCCCGTTGCATCATAAGGGTTTTGACCGTAGCCCCCCATCGCATTTTGTCCCTGCTGTCCCTGTCGTTGGGCTCGCATCAAGGCACTCGCATCGACCTGTGCATAGGCAACAGCACTGACTATCGTCAATGCAATAGCCAATACCACTCTATATATTTTAACCCTGCACAATGTCATTTACAACACTATCTCTTCTTAAATATCCAACGAATAGTCGATACCACTATATAGAGAACGATAATCGTAGGAATTGCGTATAATCGAAGCAGACAAATTAACAAGCACGAGATAATCAAGAAGGCGTAACGCAACTTATTATCGTTATCGCCGAGTCCCCATTCGTGGAATTTGAACGAGAACATCTTGATAGGCGATATGAGCAGCATAGCTGTCAAAACCGAAAGCAGCACCAACCACTCCAACTCCACTACCAACGAGTATCGTTCGCACAAAGCGGCTATCGAGAGTAGCAATATAGCCGAAGGTGGCGTTGCCAACCCCTCAAACTCCTCCTTCTGCGACTCGTCGATATTAAATTTCGCAAGGCGCAAAGCCGAAAATGCCGCAACCAACAGCGGCACATAGCACAACACCTCGCACCACATATCACTCAACCCAAATGCCGAAGGCATCCCTCCGCACAACACCGACATACCCAATGCCGGAGCGACACCAAACGAAACCATATCGGCCAACGAGTCGAGCTCGACACCAACGGCAGAGTATTGTTTGAGCATACGAGCCGAAAAACCATCGAGAAAATCGCATACGGCAGATACTATAACAAGGGCAAATGCCAACTGTAAGTTGTTGTATACCAACGAACAGATAATCGAGCCAACGCCACACAAAAGGTTGCACAGCGTAATGCAATTCGGTATTGTAAAAAGTTTAATCCTCATTTCAAGTGCATATTATCGGGCAAAGATAAGAAAAAACTTACAGTTTTTCAAATTAAGAATTGAGAATTAAGATTTTTGGGGATTTTGGGGGTGGCTGACTCCGAAGCGAGTCAAGGCGCAGGGAGTTACTGGGCGTTACTGGGGGCGGGCGTTCCGCCCTTTACTGGGGACACACCTACGGTGTTTTACTGGGGTGCGCTGAAAGCAATTCTGCATCCTGCATTCTGCATTTTGAATTTTGCATTTCTCTCGTCTCTCGTCTCTCGTCTCTCGTCTCTCGTCTCTCGTCTGAACTCCTAAGGTGGTCACGGCGCAACAAAACTGGGGGTTACTGGGGACACACCTACGGTGTTTTACTGGGGGCGGGCGTTCCGCCCTTTACTGGGGAGCGCGGAGAGCAATTTTGCATTTTGCATTTCTCTCGTCTCTCGTCTGAACTCCTAAGGTGGTCACGGCGCAGGGTTTACTGGGCGTTACTGGGGACACACCTACGGTGTTTTACTGGGGAGCGCGGAGAGCAATTTTGCATTTTGAATTTTGCATTTTGCATTTCTCTCGTCTCTCGTCTGAACTCCTAAGGTGGTCACGGCGCAACAAAACTGGGGGGGGGTTACTGGGGACACACCTACGGTGTTTTACTGGGGGCGGGCGTTCCGCCCTTTACTGGGGAGCGCGGAGAGCAATTTTGCATTTTGAATTAACCCCTCTCCGAGGGCTTTTCCTCCTCGCGGCTCGGCATAGTGTGCAAGCACCCTCTGCTCTCGCTCCGCAGCGTCGGTTCTGCATTTTGAATTTTGCATTCTGCATTTTTTACACTATCTTTGCCCCGTAGTTACTACAACTCTCCAAAAAAATCGGGGGTGACCGGTTTTGACAGCAGGTAGAGTTTGTTGGTAAGCACGCCGAGCATTGTGTGGGCGCTCGTAAATCTGCAACACTCAAACTACAAATGGCAATAATAGCTATGCACTCGCTGCCTAATTTTCAAGGAAAATGGGCTTAATCGAAGGGCACAAGGCTTGTCCATCGACGAGTATCCCGAAGAGGCGTTCCGCTTCTTAACGACTCTTCATACGGGGTATCAATCATTAGAAGATAGTGCGATATGCGCCTCGGTTATCGTGCGAAATTTAGGGGCTGGGCTTGTGGTTTGGCGGTCGTCTGCCGGGCTGCGAGAGAAGGATTAAGTGACGACTAAGCGTGTAGAAAGCCTTCGGGCTCCTTGTTTGGACGCGAGTTCGACTCTCGCCACCTCCACAAAACACTACGAAAGCGGCTCTATGCCGCTTTTTGTGTTTGTGGTGCTCGGCGAGTGTCGGTCAGCTGGGGGCGCCTCGGACTCCTTATCTGCATATCGGCTGTTGATTGCTGCGCAATTATTGCGCTTGATGCTCGATTGTAATCAAAATAAATTTTGATACATCGTGCCTCAATCACAACAACCTGCGGTTGCAACAGCCTATACTTGGCACCCTCTCGGCTGCTGCCGCCGTTCGACTCTTTTGACTTCCTTTGGCAAATTAAGGTTGGTTTATTCGGCTCTATGCCGCTTTTTGTGTTTGTGGTGCTCGGCGAGTGTCGGTCAGCTGGGGGCGCCTCGGACTCCTTATCTGCATATCGGCTGTTGATTGCTGCGCAATTATTGCGCTTGGGGCTTTTTTTAATTAAAAGTTAAAAATGTAGAGTTAAAAGTTAATCAAATAAAAAATTCCTTTAATTCTTAATTTTTAATTCTCCATTCTTAATTTTTTTGCGTATCTTTACGCAGATTTATAGACACAAAGAGAAATGAGCGAAAAGGTTGTTATTAAGTTACAAGGCGCAGGGATATACCACGCTGAAAATCCGAATGTTACACTCACACCCCGCACTCGCGAAAAGGCGGGCGAAAAGGTGCTCGAAAATCTCGATTTGGAGGTCGCAGCAGGAGAGATTGTATACCTCATCGGTCGTGTAGGCAGTGGAAAGTCCTCACTATTAAAAACTCTCTATGGTGAACTGCCATTAGTGGAGGGTATGGGCAATATTGCAGGTTTTGACCTCACGCGCCTGAAACGCAGCAAGATACCATATCTTCGTCGCAAGGTGGCGATGGTATTCCAAGAGCTTATTCTCCTCTCCGACCGCAACGCACACGACAACCTGCTTTGCGCACTACAAGCTACGGGCTGGAAGAGCAAGGGGGCTATCGAGCATCGCATTGAGGAGGTGCTCACTCTTGTTGGTTTGAAGGATAGAGCCGACAGAATGCCATTTGAGCTCTCAGGAGGTGAGCGACAGCGACTTATCATTGCTCGCGCGCTGCTCAACTCGCCAGAGGTAATATTGGCCGATGAGCCAACGGTAAACTTAGACCCCGTAACAGCCGAGGGCATCATCCGCCTATTCCACGAAATAGCCGCCAAAGGAACGGCTGTTATAATATCGACACACAACATATCGTTAATCGAGAATTACCCCTCTACAACGCTTCTTTTTGCCCATAAAACGGTACACCGCGTAGATGTCGAGGAGTTGATTTCCGAAAAATCTACAATTTAGTGTTGGAAGTTTCAGAAAAAAGATGTATATTTGCGCAATTAATCGCGCGCGTGCGCGCTCGCGCTTTACAAAGGAGTATAACTCCGAAGAGCAAGAAATAAGTTTAAAACGATAATATGACTAACGAGACAGAAATTTTGAAGAGAGGACAGGAGGAGGAGTATTCCGCCTCCAATATCCAAGTTTTGGAGGGCTTAGAGGCTGTGCGTAAGCGCCCTGCCATGTATATTGGCGATATAGGCGAGAAGGGCTTGCATCACCTTGTTTACGAGGTTGTGGACAACTCTATCGACGAGGCGTTGGCCGGCTACTGTACCGACATCTATGTAACAATCAACGAAGATAACTCGATTACCGTACGCGACAATGGTCGTGGTATCCCTACCGACTTCCACGAGAAGGAGGGTAAATCGGCTTTGGAGGTCGTCTTGACCGTACTCCACGCCGGAGGTAAGTTCGATAAAGGTAGCTACAAGGTTTCAGGAGGTCTGCACGGTGTGGGTGTATCGTGTGTGAATGCACTCTCGACACTTCTCGTTGCGGAAATTCACCGCGGCGGCAAAATCTACAAGCAGACTTATAGCCAAGGTCATCCAACTTCGAATGTGGAGATTGTGGGCGACTGCGAGGATAGAGGTACTATCATCACATTCAAGCCCGATGCTTCAATCTTCACTCTTACCACAACCTATCGTTACGAAATTCTCTCGGCACGCTTGCGCGAGTTGGCGTTCCTCAATAAGGGCATCGCCCTCACCATTACCGATATGCGCGAGAAGGATGAGCAGACAGGCGAGCCTCGCTCGGAGCGTTACTACTCGGAGAATGGTTTGCAGGAGTTTGTACAGTACTTGGACAAGACTCGTGGCGAGAAGATTATCGACTCGATTATCTACCTCGACACCGAGAAGAATGGTGTTCCTGTGGAGGTTGCAATGCAGTACAACAACTCCTTCTCGGAGAATGTCCATTCGTATGTAAACAATATCAACACCATCGAGGGTGGTACTCACCTCACAGGTTTCCGTCGTGCCTTGACTCGCACATTGAAGAAGTATGCCGACGAGTCGGGAATGTTGTCGAAGCTGAAATTCGAGATTAATGGCGACGACTTCCGCGAGGGTTTGACAGCTGTAATCTCGGTTAAGGTTGCAGAGCCTCAGTTCGAGGGACAGACCAAGACGAAGTTGGGTAACGACGATGTTGCAGCCGCTGTGGATGGTGCATTGTCGGAGGCTTTGACCAACTACTTGGAGGAGAATCCAAAGGATGCGAAGGCTATCGTGCAGAAGGTTATCCTCGCAGCTACGGCACGCCACGCAGCGCGTCAGGCGCGTGAGTCGGTGCAGCGCAAGAGCCCACTTTCGGGTGCAGGTCTTCCGGGTAAGTTGGCAGACTGCTCGTCGCGCGACCGTTCTATTGCTGAGATATTCTTCGTCGAGGGAGATTCGGCAGGTGGTACTGCAAAGCAGGGCCGCGACCGTAACTTCCAAGCTATTATGCCATTGCGTGGTAAGATTTTGAATGTCGAGAAGGCTCTCGAACACAAGATGTGGGACAACGAGGAGATTAAGAATATGTTTATCGCCCTTGGCGTTACTATCGGCACCGAGGAGGACTCGAAGGCCTTAAACCTCGAAAAGTTGCGTTACGACAAGGTTATCATCATGACCGATGCCGATGTCGATGGTGCGCACATCTCGACACTGATGCTTACATTCTTCTTCCGCAAGATGAAGGAGTTGGTGGAGAATGGTCATGTCTACATCGCTACCCCACCATTGTACCGCGTATATCGTGGCGACAAGGAGTACTACTGCTGGACTGAGTCGGAGCGCGAAAACTATATTGCTGAGTTGGGTTCGGGTGCGAAGATACAGCGCTACAAAGGTCTTGGAGAGATGAGCGAGCAGCAGTTGTGGGATACCACAATGAATCCTGAGACTCGTCTGCTGCGTCAGGTAACTATCGAAAATGCAGCCGAGGCTGACCGCATATTCTCGATGTTGATGGGCGATGAGGTTGCTCCGCGTCGCGAGTTTATCGAGGATAACGCCTCCTACGCTAATATTGACGCATAAACAAATAGCGAGCCCTTTGCTCGCTATTTGTTTAATGAAGAATTGAGAATTAAAAATTAGTTTTCAGCTTTCCGTTTTCCGTTATGAAAGATGTTGTAGTAATTGGTATTGCAGGAGGTACAGGTTCGGGCAAAAGTACGCTCGTAAAGCGTTTACAGGAGGCCTTTGAGATTGCAGATGTGGCAACTATATGTCACGACTTCTACTACAAGGCACATTCTGAGCTAACCTATGAGGAGCGCACCAAACTCAACTACGACCACCCCGACGCCTTCGACACTTGGCTCTTGGTCGAACATATCAAGGCGTTGAAGGAGGGCAAGGCTATCGATTGTCCGACCTACTCTTTCGTGGAGCATAACCGCACGGAGCAGACCTTACATATCGAGCCCGCGAAGGTTATCATCGTAGATGGCATTCTCATCTTCGAGAATGAGGAGTTGCGCAACACGATGGATATAAAGGTCTATGTCGATACCGATGCCGATGTTCGTTTGGCGCGTCGTATCATGCGCGATGTGCGCGAGCGAGGTCGCTCGATGGAGTCGGTAATAACGCAATACACCTCTACGGTAAAACCTATGCACGAGCAGTTTGTCGAGCCATCGAAACGCTATGCCGATGTTATCATCCCTGAGGGAGGTCTTAACTCGGTAGCCGTGTCAATGCTTATCCAGAATATTCGCTCGATTGTAGAGAAATAAACCTTAAACAAAGTAGGGATAGATAAAAAAATGTCGGCAGAGTTGCCGACATTTTTTATCTGTTGCAGACACTACAATAGTCGCAATATTTGCAGGCAGAGTCATCAGTGCACTGCGAGAATGGAGTTGTGCGGTCGAACATCTCACGCAGCGTATTCACAACCTCAGCCTCGAACTCCGCGGCACACTCCGAGTAGGCATCGAGGGTACGGCTCTTGCGCTCGATGACCTCCACAAAACGCGGCGAGTAGTCATCGCGCACCATAGAGCCCACATAGTACAATTCGGGGCGCACATCACGACCTCGCTCGTGCGAAAGCATCATCGAGTAGAGCAGCGTATTTATAATATTAGACTCTCGCTTGGTCGCTATCGGCTCGCCGTGGAACAGAGAGTCTATGCCATTATAGTTCAAGCGTGGCTTACCGGTCTTGTAGTCAATCACGCGCAACATTCCGTTATTGAGCGAGTCGATACGGTCGGCACGACCTGCTAACTTAACCGTAAAGTGCTCCTTGCCCACCTCTATCGGCACATCCATTTTCACATCATCCTCGGTTTTATGGAGCACAAAATCGTGATTGCAAATATCGTAATTCAACAAATTCTTACCAAGATATTCGCGCACTATACTCTTGATTATTAACAATTCACCACCGAGTTCAGGCAGAGGTTTATCCTCCGCATTGAAGTAGACCTTGGCGATAGCTCTATCGACACACCTCTCGACCTCTCCCTTGTCGCGCATCTCGGCAAGTCGCACGGCTGGCTCGGCATCGCCCTGAATTTGCGAATAGAGCAGGTCGGCGGCCTCGTGAAATATATTTCCGAAGGTCTTATTATCGACCGACTCCTCTAACTCATCTTCGGGGCGCAGTCGCTCTACCACATTGAAGTAGAAGCGTAGCGGACACTTTACATAGGTCGAAAATGCTGTTGGCGAGAGGGTTTTATCGCGAGTGAAGCGCAACAATTTATCAAAGACCTCATAGCTCTTTTCCACTTCGATAGCACCACTATCCGACAGCGACACCTCAACTCCCACATTCGAGTATTCAATTGCAAAGTCTGTTTCATACTCTATCTGACGGATATAGCGGCTCGGCTCGCCCGTACTCTTGTCATCGGCTGCCGAGGAGTAGAGCATATATAGATTTTCGGCACGCTCAACGAGGCGATAGAAGTAGTAGGCATAGACGCCCTCGTGGTGTTCGGCCGTAGGTATCTCGAAGCCATAACGCAAACCATACGGCAAGAACGACCTATCGGTAGCGCGACTGCCAGGGAAGTTATTGTCGGTCATCGAGAGCAGAATAACATTCTTGAAGTCGAGGTTTCGCGTTTCGAGGATGCCCATAATCTGTAACCCCTGCAACGGCTCGCCCGTGAAAGGCACACGCTCGGCCTGCAAGTGTCGGCGCACCAACGAACGATAGACCGCATCCGAGAGTTCTATATCGCACAGCTCTATCACATTGCACAACTTCATCAGCGCATCGTAGACCACTGCAAGGAACTCCGAACGATAGGCACTCTCCTCACCCTCGCCCGTCGTTTGAGCCACAGCATCGACCACCTCTAAGAGATAGTCCGACAGCTCGCGCCAACCATTCGCCCTACGGAAGATAGCTGTCAAGAGTGGCGACTTCGCAACCATAGATTGCGGCACTTGGAAGAGTCGTTGTTTCACGATATCGGCACGCAATGCAGCATATTGCGCGGTCGAGGAGTCGGCAATATAGGGGTGAGTCAGCAGACCATCCACATCGACATAGTAGAATGTTGCGCCCTCTGCACCCTCGCGTGCGCTCTTCTGCAAGGCAAGCAGTCGCTCCACAAACGAATAGGCCAAGGTGTTGCGCAACGGATAACCCATCGTAACATTCACTCTCAGCGACTCCACCACTCGACTATCTCGCTCCTCGCGCTGCACCTTGAACTTATCGGGCAGTGCATAGAGAAGCGGCATCAACAAATTCTCATCCGTAAGCACTACGGCGGTATCCTTGTCGAGATGGCCTCCATTTTTGTCGGCAATTTGCTCTAATATATCAACTACGCATTGACACTGAGCAACATTAGACGATGTAGAGAGTACATTTACCGACTTTATATTGCGGAAGTTATCGTGCGAAATACCCTCCGAATCGCCAAACTGCGCGAGGTTTTCGCGAATAAACATTCCCGCCTCCTGAGCCCTATTCTCAGTATAGTAATTATCGTAATCCCAATAGAACTCGGCAGAGCCGCTATTTTGCAGGAAGCGCAACACCCTCTGCTCACACTTTGACAGAGCATTGAAGCCGACAAAGATGTATTTGGTATCGTTCGGCAGCGTCACTGCGCCCTGCTCTATTCGCTCGACAGCCTCGCGATATATCATTCCCGTATAGCCTATGCCGAGTGTGCGTAAATTGGCTCTAAACTCCTCGTAGACAGCATTGAGAGATTGCCACACCTTCAAGAAGCGACTCTTCGCCTCCGACCCCTCAACAACGCCACTCTTATCGCCCGTAAGTGTGCGCCAAAAGCGATTTATCATCTCTATCTGCTCGGCAGTGAGATAGCTCAAATCCGACTCTATCGCCTTCAAATCGCTGATATTGGTGAATAGTTGCGACGCCTCGACCATATACTTGTCGAGCATATCAAAGTCCGCAAGCAAAATCTCGCCCCAATGATAGAACTCATAAAACGACTCCTCGTGATATCGAGCATAGACCTTGTATAACTCCGCAATAAGGCGCAACTTATCACCCTTGCGCAAACCCGACATCTCGCACATCAAATCATCTATCGAGGTGTAGTTTGGCTCCCACATTGGCATTACAGCCACCTTCGACAGCGACTCAGCAAAGAAGAGTCGTGCACGCTTGGAGGGCAATAGGATAGTGAGCGATGATAGTTCATCGCCATACTTCTCGTAGAGTCGCCGTGCGACCTCATCGATAAAGGTTGCCATAAGAATAGAAGGCTCTATTTACAAATGGCTTCGACTAATTGATATTGATAATATCGCCACCAAAGATTGCATTGTGGTCACGAAGAATTATCGGATTGCCCTTATAGAGCAACTTCGCGCCCGTAGATATTGTAGCCTCCAATCGCTCCGATACCACCACGCGAACCTCAGCCGAGTGCGAGGCATTGACAATGGTCGATATAGTCGAGAGCTTGCTACAATCGACCTTTGCGGTCGATACACGCATAGTAACATATTTACTCTCGCCTTCGAGTGTCAAGCGGCTAACACCTGTACACTCAACAGCAATATCCAAGGTCTTGACATTGAGCGACACGGTAGCTCCTCCCGACACTGTAATATCGAAGAGGCGCGACTCTACGCAATCCTCGAATATCGCCTTGGCGTGTGCAATCTTCACATCGAGCAGATGGTTGTAGTAGACTATCACATCCGTAACCGTAGTTCGTTTCGGGTCGGACTTTTCCGAAATGACGAGTATACCCTTGCGGTCTATCTCAAACTTAAACTTCGAGGTGACATTTCCCTTTGTATCATAGACAATACGCACACCATCGGCACGCTCCACACGCTTAAACACAACATTCATAGGGCCATCGACCTTAACGCTGTTGAAAGGGGTAAGCCAATCGGTTTTAGGTACCGACACTACCTGCTCCACCGTCGAATGTGATGCTATTGCCGCGCCCTGAGCCGACACTGCCGACACTATCATTGCGCACATAAGGGTAAGGATTACTCGCTTCATAACCATCTTATATATATAATTTAGGTATGCAAGTTACAACTTTTTTTGTGAATAGCCAATTTTTTAATCTTTAATTCGTAACTTTACAAAAATTTTTTAGTAGATGAGGGGCTCAACACTCGAAAAACGCGCCGTTATCGTTCCTGCAAGTGCAGGTTCGGGCAAGACATATCGCATAGCTCACGAGTATATTTACGATGTACTTCGCGACCGCTACGACGAGGATGGGCACCCATACTTCGACCGTTCATTCTACAAGCGAATACTCGCTGTAACCTTCACAAACAAGGCTACCGAGGAGATGAAGTCGCGCATCTTGCAGGAGATACACTTGCTCGCTTCGGGCAAGAGCAGCAGCCACCTTGCCGACCTTATGAAGGAGACCTCACTCGACGAGGCGACACTGCGCAAGCGTGCGAAGATTGTCCGTTCACTCATTCTGCACGACTACTCACACTTCACAATTCTGACCAACGACACCTTCTTTCAGCGTATCCTACGAGCCTTTGTTCGCGAGTTGGGCAAGGATATAAACTTCTCGACAGAGTTGGACACCGCACCCATCCTCTCGCGGAGCGTAGAGGCTCTTATCGAGAGTATCACCGAGAACAAGGAGCTGCGCAAGTGGTTGGAGGATTTGACCGAGGAGCGCATACGCGATGGCGAAAAGTGGGATATCCGCAGTGCCATCACCGCCCTCAATGGCGAGTTATTCAAGGAGTCCACCAAGGAGATTATCGAAAATATCGGTGACAAAGAGTCGCTCAAAAAGGCAATTCGGGGCTTCTCCGCGCGCGTAGAGCAGCGACAAGAGGAGTTTAAAGAGCAGGGTAAACGCGCCCTTGCTCTTATCGCATCGCAAGGCTACTCGCACGACGATTTCAAGCTGAAATTCACAAAGATATTCGAGAAGGTTGCGACAGGCACACTCGACAAAATCACCGATGCCAACCTCCGACACCTCACCGACTCCCCCGAAGAGTGGTTCAACAAGGGTAAGGCTACCCCATCGCTCATCGCCCTTGCGAGGGAGTTACAGCAGATTTTCAACGAGATATACAACGAACATCTCGCTCTGAGAACGCTCGAAAACACACATCGCATCCTTGCGCGTAACTATCGAGGTTTCGCCCTACTACACGACCTGCAAGAGAGGGTTGAGGAGATTTGTCGCGAGGAGAACTCGATGCTCCTCTCCGAAACAAAACACGCCATAGCAGGTTTTATCTCGGAGTCGGAGGCTCCATTCATCTACGAGAAGGTGGGCAACTACTTCGACAAGTTTATGATTGACGAGTTCCAAGACACCTCGGCCAAGGAGTGGAACAACTTTCTACCATTGCTGCGCAACGCAATGTCGCAATCGACAAGCCCTTCGGTGCTTATCGTCGGCGATGTCAAGCAGTCGATATATCGCTGGCGTGGTGGCGACTGGCGCATACTCGGCAAGGAGGTCGAGAGTGCGTTGCCTGAGTGTCATTGCGAGCCTTTGGAGAACAATTGGCGCAGTCTGCCAAATATCGTAGAGTTCAACAACACGCTCTACAAGGCTATTATAGAGAGTGAGAACGAGAGGATAAACGAGCAACTCGACAAGGCTGCGCAAGCTCAACGCATCTCGCCAGAGTGCAAGAGCGAGCTATACGACACACTAAAAGAGGCCTATGCCAACCTCTCACAGATACCTCGTCGCAAACATACAAACAGAGGTTATATCTCGATAATAGCACCCGACGAGAACGCCGACACAGATATCGTATTGATGGGCACAAGCGAAATGCCTCTCTATATTGAGCGCATCAAGGAGGTCTTGGAACGGGGTTTTCTGCCTCGCGATATAACAATCCTCGTGCGTAAGAATAGCGAAAGTATGGAGATAGCCGAGGAGCTGCTCCACTATCGCGACCTCTTCCCTGAGAGCCTACAATTCGAGATTACCACCGAGGAGGCGCTGAGGCTCACGGCTTCGCCTGCCGTAAAGTTGATTATTGCAGTGATGCGTCTTGCCATAAACCGCAACGACACCACCTCGCTCGTACAATACAACCATCTCTACAACCACGACTTCTTCGACACAAAGCTATCCGACGAGGAGCACGACTTCCTCGACTCGATACGAATGATGTCGCCCGAAGAGGCGTTCAACCATATCACAATTCGATATGCCGATGCGTTGGAGGGGCAGACAGCCTACATACTCGCCCTGCACGAGCATATAGTTCGCTTCTCGGCGGGCAAGGTTGCCGACCTCGCACTCTTCGACAAGTGGTGGAGCGAGAAGGGCGACAGCCTGTCGGTACGCGTTGAGCGCAGCGACCGCGCCATCGAGATTTTGACCATTCACAAAGCCAAGGGCTTGGAGAATAGAGTAATCGTAATACCGCGTTGTTCGTGGTCGTTGGAGCCACTCAGTTCAGGTGGCTACAAGCCCAATATCATCTGGTCGAAACCCGCACCAGACAAACATCTCAGTGAAATTGGAGCCTTCCCCGTGTCGTTCAACAACTCGGTCGAGGAGTCGCTCTTTGCCGATGGCTACTTCCGCGAGACGGTATACACATTTGTCGATGCAATAAATATGTTGTATGTCGCCACCACACGCGCCAAGGAGCAGCTGCACATCTTCCTGCCAAGCCGCAAGCGAGGTAACAATATAGGCAACACCCTGCTCAACATCTTCGCCGAGCGAATGTCCAACAACGAGGTGCGAGGGTATCGTCAATACGAAATTGGCACCTTTGACGCGCCCGAAAAGGAGCAACAAAAGGAGGAGAACTCGCAATTGATAGTTATCAAGGAGCACCGCGCATCGCCCGTAACGCTAAAACTGCGTACATCGTCGTCGCGATACTTTGCAGATGAGGAGAGCGAGCTGTCGCCACGCAGTATGGGTATTCGTCTACACCGAGCATTCGAGGGGGCGACCACGCGCGAAGAGATATTTGCTACGCTCGACGATATGGTCATAAATGGAGAGTTGCGCCACGATGATATGGCGCAATTGAAGAGGCAGATAACAGAGACTCTCGACACTACAATTGCAGGAGAGTGGTTTGATGGCAGCTGGGATAAGTTGCACCGCGAGCGTAACATAATCCGCCCGAACACCACCTCGAAACGCCCCGACCGTGTGATGACTCGCAACAAGGAGGCGGTCGTCGTGGACTACAAATTTGGCGAGGAGAAGAGCCTCTACAACAAGCAGATTACAGGCTATATGGAGGAGCTTCGAAAGATGGGTTACACCTCCGTACGGGGCTATATATGGTATGTTTTGACAGGTAACATTGTAGAAATAGGCGCGTAGTAGTTGATTTTTAATCTTTTTAGTGTTACCTTTGTAGGATGATAATGGATATTTGGAACATAATACCTAAACAGTTTCGCGCAAAGGGCGTGGGTGTGAGCATCACAATCTTCGTGCGTGCGTTGTTGAACTTCGTGGGTTTGGCTGCGCTGTTGCCCGTATTGTATCTCATTCTCGATTCGGAGAGTATCCACTCCAACGCTGCCCTGCAATCCGTATACAACGCTATCGGATTTAGTTCCGACCAGCAGTTTGTCGTGGCTATTGCCGTTGCAGTAGTGCTGTTTATCGTAGCAAAGAGCCTTATCAATATCTACCTCTACCGCGTGGAGCGCGACTACATCTATGCACTCTATCGTCACCTCTCGCGACAACTCTTTATTGGCTACTTCGGCGAGGGATTGCAGTTCGTCAAGAGGGAGAATACGGCTCTCCTCTCGCGCAATGTAAATGTGGTGTGTTACACCTTTGTAACGGGCATTTTGCGCCCTATCGCAACACTCGTGAGCGAGCTGCTGCTTCTGTTGATGATATTCCTCTCGATAGCGATATATTCACCCCTCGGTGCCCTGCTTGCCGTGGCGGTATTTATTCCTGTGGCGTGGCTCTACTTCGCACTTATGCGCTACCGTCTCGACCGCTATGGCAATGTCGAAAACGAGGCACAACGCCGCAAATATCGCGATGTTATCGAGACCTTCCGCGGATATGCCGATATTGAGATAAACAACGCCTTCGACCACCAGCTTTCGCTCTTTGACAAGGAGTTGGAGACCATTATCCGCGTAGGTCGCAAGAATGCAACTATCTCGATGTTGCCTCAAAACCTTACCGAAGTGGGCTTGGCGGCAGGTATGGCGCTGCTGCTCATACTCGGCTCGACACTCGACTCGGCAGATATGAAGCTACTCTTTGGTGTATTCGCCATAGCGGGATTGCGATTGATGCCTTCGGCGCGTAGCATTATGAGCGCTTGGAGCGCCCTACGCTACAACCGTTACACCATCGATATTTTGCGAGATGCCAAGGGCCCCAAAGAGGCGAAGCGTAGCTCCACGACCGAGCGTATCACCATTGCCGAGACAATCGAGTTGCGCGACATCTCATTCCGCTTCGAGGATAGCGCAGACGACACGCTTCACCACCTCTCACTCACAATTCACAAGGGCGAAAAGGTCGGTATAAATGGAGAGTCTGGCGTAGGAAAGACGACGCTATTAAACATCTTGCTCGGACTCTACGCTCCGACCGAAGGTGGCGTATATATCGACAACAAGTTGCTCGACGAGGAGCTGCGTCGCAGGTGGCAAAACAGCATAGGCTATGTGTCGCAGAGCACCTTCCTTGCCGACAACACCATACTTGCAAACATCGCCCTCGGCTACGACGAGGAGTCGATTGATATGGAGCGCATCGAGCGCGTTATCGAGGCGGCATCACTCTCGGAGTTTGTGTCGTCACTACCGAAGGGTGTGTACACCCGTATTGGCGAGTGTGGAGCTCTGCTTTCGGGAGGACAGCGACAGCGTATAGGCATCGCTCGCGCACTCTACAAAGAGGCCGACATACTCTTCTTTGACGAGGCGACATCATCGCTCGACTCGGCAACAGAGCAGAGTATAAATCGTGCTATCGAGCACCTCTCTGCCACAAACAAAGAGCTAACCATCGTTGTCGTGGCACACCGCGAGAGTTCGCTCGACTATTGCAACAGAATTATAACACTCAAAAAGGATAATATATAGTATGGATTATCGTATAGCCGACTTCCTGCTTCGCACCGAGGGGGCACACAACGACATCGTCGCTTGTGGCCTGATAGGATTTAAGCCATTCGAGGTGGAGAGCGACAGCTCCGCAACACCGACAATGCTTTTGCGAATGGAGTCCGACATAGATAGAGAGAGGTACGCGACAGCCAAGGTGCTCTACTCCTCCTCATTCGAGCAAGAGTATGCCACCTTCGAGTTTTTGCGCTACACTACGGGATATTGCGTTATTATGAGCCGCAATGGCATAGACTTCATCCTCACAAAGGAGGATAATTCGAATATCGTCGAGAGCAATTTAGGCCACATCAAAGATGCTGATGCCTCGCTCATTCGCTTTGGTATTTGGATGATGTTTGGCATTGTTATAGCACCACTCGGAGCTATCGCCATTCACTCTTCGGTCGCTGTTAAAGATAATGGAGCTGTGCTCTGTCTTGGAGAGTCGGGCACAGGAAAGAGCACCCACACACGCCTTTGGCGCGAGAATATCGAGGGTACAAAGCTCCTCAATGACGACAGCCCAATAATCAGAGTTGTAGATGGCAAGTGCGTGGTTTACGGCTCGCCTTGGAGTGGAAAGACACACTGCTACATCAACCGATGTGTACCCGTACGCGCACTGATGCGTCTGTCGCAAGCACCCTACAACAAGATACATCGTCTGCCTGCATTGGCTGCCATAGGTGCAATTCTGCCATCCTGTCCACCAGCCTTTGCGTACGACAACAAGTTGCAGGATGATATATGCAACGCTGTATCGGAGATTTTGCAACACGCCCCTGTCTACCACTTGGAGTGTCTGCCAAATGCCGAGGCTGCGCAACTATCATACTCCACCATTTTTGCAGAATAAGAGATGAAACCGACAATACGACTAATCGACAACCGCGAACTCTTCGCCATTGCTCGCGACACACTGCTCGAAGGCTCGTCGGTACGCGTGTCGGTCAGGGGACAGAGTATGCTACCCTTCTTTCGCAGTGGCTCGACTATCACACTACGACCAATCCGCGAGGGCGACCTCCGCAAGTACAATGTGGTGATGGCCGATGCAGGCAAGAGTTTTGTGGTGCATCGCATAATCGATGTGAACGACAAATATGTAACGCTGTTAGGCGATGGCAACTGCATAGGCACCGAGCGCATCGAACGCGACAAGGTCTATGGCATCGTCGATTGCTCTCCTCTGCACCTCTTCTTCGCAAAGATATGGCTATGGCTACGCCCCGTGCGTCGCTATCCATTGGCAATATTTCGTCGAATAATGTAGCACGATATTTGCGGTTACAATCTACACAAAACCTTAAAAAAACTACAACTATGTTAAAACAATCAATCACTATCACCACTAAGGGAGACGGCAAGTTTACCTTGGCAAAGCCACAAGAGTTAGAGAAGCTCAATCCAAAGGAGTTGCTGCTCTACTCCACTGCACTCTGCGCAGGCAAGACCGTAGTACGACTTGTAGAGCAGAAACGCACAGAGATTATAAAGCTCGAAATTAAGATGTCGGGAGAGCTCGACACCGAGAAGTTGGAGGGCATCAGCAAGTTCTCTTCATTCAATATCGACTACAATGTCGAGTGCAAGCACCTCGACGACCAGCCGAAGATTTCGCACGCCATACAACTCGCTCACGACAAGTATTGCGGCGGCTTGGAGATGTGTCGCAAGATAGCACCCGTGTCGCACTCAATATCAATAGTCAGCGTAGAGGTCGAGGCTTAAACAAAACCAATAGCGTGTCCAAAAAATTTTGGGCACGCTATTTTTGTCAGAAGTTGCGTAACAGGAGTACTCGCAGGCCGGAAAAGCGCAACCGACACTGCGTAGTGAGAAGGAAAAGGCTACAAAGGAGGCTTAACTGCGCTATCTGCCGTACTTCTTAATTACGCCACGACCACCCAACGATGCGCGTACAAACTCCAAGATATAGTCACGCTCTGCCGACTGCGGCAAAGTCTGCTCCGCCTCATTGCAGGCATGTGTAAAGTTCAAATCGCTCTGGAAAAGGATACGGTGGGTGTTGTGAATAGCCTCAATCTGCTCTGCCGTAAAACCTCGGCGTTGCAAGCCCAACTTGTTGATACCTGCAAAACTTCCTGTCTCGCGCATAGTAACAAATGGGGGAACATCCTGACGCACCAACGAGCCACCCTGAATCATACAGTGGTCGCCAATCTTACACCACTGATGCACTGCCGAGTGTCCGCCAATAACCACCCAGTCGCCAACCTCAACCTCTCCCGCAAGCGATACGCGGTTTGCGATTACACAGTGGCTACCCACAACATCGTCGTGTGCCACATGGACATAGGCCATCAAGAGATTGCCATCACCAACTACGGTAGTACCACGCGAAGCTGTACCGCGACTGATGGTTACATACTCACGAATGTCGTTATCATCGCCAATTACGGCAGTGGTCTTCTCGCCAACAAACTTCAAATCCTGTGGAAGGCAGGCAATCGAAGCAGCCGTATGGATTTTGTTGCGCTTGCCAAGGCGCGCGCCATCGTGAATAACAGCACCGGGGCCAATCCAACAATCATCACCAATCACAACATCGCCTGCGATGTAGGCAAACGGCTCTACCGTAACATTTTCGCCCAACTTTGCGTCGGGGTGAACATAAGCCAAAGGACTAATCATATCTATTTCAAATTCAAAATTAAGAATTGAGAATTAAGAATTATTTTTTACAATCAATCTCTAAAAGTTGATTTTAAACGAGGGATTTCAAGGCTTGCGAAGTGTGAGAAACCGCAGTTTACAGAGCGTAAATGAGGATTTCGAACACAAGCGTAACGCAGAAATCACCTTTTAAAATCGATTTTTATTTGTTTTTGATAATTTGTGCTACTATCGACGCCTCGCAGGCAAGGGTATCGCCCACGAAGACCTTACACTCCACATCTGCGAGGTTGCGGCGTGGCGGCTCGGCTAAGATGCACTCAATCTGCATAGTGTCGCCCGGTACAATCTTGTGACGGAAACGAACATTGTCGATGCGGAGGAAGTAGGTCGAGTACTCGCTCGGATTTTCAACCTTGCTCAACACATAGATACCACTAACCTGCGCCATAGCCTCCACAATAAGCACACCCGGCATCACAGGCTCGGTCGGGAAGTGCCCTTGGAAGAAAGGTTCGTTGATTGTTACCTGCTTGATACCTGCGATAGAGGTGTCATCCATATGGTAAATTCTATCGACCAAAAGGAACGGAAAGCGATGTGGCAACATCTTCTGAATATCGACAACATCGAACAGCGGAGCCTTCTTGCGGTCGTACTTGAAGCGCGGCTTTACACCCTCACGACGAATGGAGTTATGAATTTGCTTCATAAACTCGGTGTTGGCAAAGTGGCCTGGGCGAGTAGCCATAACACTACCCTTAATTCTCATACCGAGCAGAGCGAAGTCACCAAGCAGGTCGAGCAGTTTATGGCGCGCCATCTCGTTGCGCGAACGGAGTTCGAGATTGTTCAGATAGCCACCCGTAACGCGAATATCCTTCTTATCAAAGAGCGTCGAAAGTCGCTGCAACTGCTCGTCGGTGACGGGATTTTCGACTATCACAATGGCATTATCGACATCGCCACCCTTTACCAAACCCGCATTTGCTAACGCCTCAATCTCGTGCAAAAAGACAAATGTACGATTTGGGGCAATCTTCTCGGCGTAGTTATCCTCTGGCGAGAAGGTAGCATATTGATTGCCTATAACCTTAGAGTTGAAGTCGATATGCACCGAAGCCGAAAACTCCTCGCTTGGATATATAGCCAACATCACACCCTTTTCGGGTATTGCATATACCTGTTTTTCGGTAACTTCATAGTATTTGCGGTCGGCCGACTGCTCCACCACGCCCACTCGCAAAATCTCCTCGGCATAAGCCTTTGCTGAGCCATCGAGAATTGGAGTTTCGGGAGCATTGATATCAATCAAGGCGTTATCTACGCCGAGAGTCCAAAGTGCCGACATAACATGTTCTATCGTGCTAACGCGCGCATCGCCTACGCCAATGGTCGTACCACGCGAAGTGTCGCATACATACTCGCACAAGGCCGGTATCGAAGGTGCGCCTTCAAGGTCTATACGACGAAATACTATTCCGTGATTTTCTGGCGCAGGACTAACAGTCATTGTAACCTGTTTGCCCGTATGGAGTCCCTTACCAGAAAAGGTGATTGGAGCACCAAGAGTATTCTGTTTTACTGACATAATCTTCTAAATTTCGTCAAAGTAAGTCTATAATCTCAGCAAAGATAGGAATTTTTTTTGAAATTTATTACTTTTGCATACGATTTTACGATTACTATGGAACACAAGAGCGACAATACGCAAAATAAGACGCCTCAGCCACGCAAGCCGAGATTGCGACTGCCATTCGATAATCGTAGCAAAGACCCCGTGGGTTGGATATACGATAATCGCATCGGGTTGTGTGTTACGGTTATTGTCTACTTGGTATTCGCAATAGTCTTTGTTTCGGCAAAAATAGGCACATCCTCACGCAAAGCCAACGAGACTATATATATCGATTTGGGGGCAGTCGAGTTGCTCGAAGAGGAGCGCGACCGCCTGCTCGAAGAGGTGAAACGCAACAACCAAAATATCGATTGGAGTGCCATTCGCAACACCTCGTCAAATGAGAATGCACTAAACGAAAACTTGGAGGACAGCAAGGGGACAAATGCCTCTGCACTAAATAGTTCTGCCGAGACTACCGAGCGCGAAATGAAGGCCAATCGCGAGGCATACGAGCGTGGTCTGCGCGAGGCGAATGCCATAGGCGAAAACCGTTCGCAGGGCAAGAGCAACAAGGAGCGCAAAGATGTCAAGGTGGCGGGCAGCGTAACAGTGAGTTTCTCGCTCAACAACCCCATACGATATAGCCGTCACCTCGTAAAACCGGCCTATCGATGCGAGGGAGGTGGCGAGGTTATTGTATCGATAGTGGTAAACCCTCGTGGAGAGGTTGTCTCGGCAACGGTGAAGAGTGGAGGTGATGCGTGTATGCGACAGACTGCCGTAGAGTCGGCTCTAAATTCGCAGTTCGACATCAACAACTCTGCCCCTGCCAAGCAACACGGAACGATAACCTATATCTTTATTCCGCAGTAGCATTTAGACGAGAGACGAAAGACGAAAGACGAGAGAAAAAGCCAAAGCGCACCCCATAAAGCGACCAACGGGAGCGCCCCCATAAAGGGCGGAATGCCCGCCCCCATAAAGCAGTCGCAAGACTACGCCCCCAGAAATAGTTGCGCCGTAATAGCGGTCGGAGTTTAGCTAAAAAGACGAGAGATGAGAATAATATTGACAATACTGTCTATCTTTGTTTGTTTTGCGGTATCGGCAAAGCAGACCGACTCGTTATCGCTCAACAAAAAAGAGAAAAAACACTCAACTTTCAACTCTCAACCTTCAACTCCAAAGAGCCAATATCCCGTAATTGGTATGTGGAAGCAAAACTATATGGTTACAGGTTTTGCAACCAACAAACCCGTATCGCAATACACCTCCGACATCAAGTTCCAGCTGAGTGTAGCGATGCGTCTGTGGAGCATAAAGGGCAAAGTCGATTTCTTTGCCACCTACACGCAGCGTAGTCTTTGGGATATCTATCAGGAGTCGTGCCCCTTCCGCGAAAATAGCTACAACCCCGGATTTTGGGTGGCGTGGCAGACAAGAGATGACCTGCGTCTGCTCTTCGGTCTCGAACACGAATCAAACGGATTGAATGGCGAACAGTCGCGCTCGTTCAACTACGCCACAGTAGCCTGCCTCTACGAGCCATTCGACAATTGGCGCTTCGGAGGTCGCGCGTGGTATGGCTACTACGACCGTGAAACCATCCGCCACTACTTCCGCTATCGTGGTGTAATGCAACTGTGGGCGACATTCCACACTCGCAACGAGCGTGTGGCAGTTACGGCACTCGTAAATCCTACCGTAACATTTACCAAGTACAATGTACAGGTCGAGGCATCGTGGCGTATGGCAAAACGCGGAGATTGGCTACCCTGCCTATTTGTGCAGTACAACTACGGCTATGGCGAAACAATGCTCGACTACAACCGCCGACACAGCAAAATACGAATTGGCATATCGCTGATGAACAATAAATTACACTTATACTAAAATTCGACTCAAACAATGATAAATGCAGAACACTTCCTACTAATTGGAGCAATACTTCTGTTTGTTGCCGTAATGGCGGGTAAGGTGGCGTATCGTTTTAACGCACCTGCACTCCTGCTCTTCTTGGCAGTAGGTCTATTCTTCGGCTACGACATACTATCGTTCAACTCACCCGAACTGACACAATTTATAGGTATGGTCTCGCTCTGTATCATCCTCTTTTCGGGTGGTATGGATACCAAATTCTCGGAGATTAAGCCTGTACTTGCCGAGGGTGTAACCCTTGCTACGGCAGGAGTGTTAATGACTGCCCTACTGCTCGGCGGTTTCGTCTATCTGATTGCCCCCGTGATAGGTTTTGAACTATCTTTTCCATTGGCGTTGCTGCTCGCATCGACCATATCCTCAACCGACTCGGCTTCGGTATTCTCCATTTTGCGTACTCGCCGACAGGGTTTGAGCGAAAATCTGCGACCATTGTTGGAGTTGGAGAGTGGCTCGAACGACCCTATGGCGTATATCCTCGTAATCCTCTTGGTGAAGATGCTCGGAGGTGAGGGCAACGAGGAGATTGGCTTGGGAGGGGCAACACTTATGTTCGTAGTACAGATGGCCGTAGGTGCTATGATTGGCTACCTCTTTGGTCGTATCTCGGTGTGGGTTATCAACAAAATCAATATCGACAACGCCTCGCTCTACTCGGTGTTGCTGTTGGCGTGCGTTTTCTTCACCTTCTCGTTCACCTCGCTTATCAAGGGTAACGGCTACTTGGCGGTCTATATCGCAGGTCTGATTGTCGGCAACAATAAACTCGTAAATAAACGCACCGTAACAACCTTCTTCGACGGTATCACTTGGTTGTTCCAAATCATTATGTTCTTGATGCTTGGATTGCTCGTAACGCTCGACAATGCGTTGCAGTGGCACACCATCATCTTGGGTGTTGCAGCAGGTTTGTTCCTGATGTTTGTGGCGCGACCTATCGCAACGCTTATATGCCTTGCACCATTCCGCCGACTAACAAAGAGGGCGCGTATGTATATCTCGTGGGTGGGACTGCGCGGAGCTGTGCCTATTATCTTTGCGACCTATCCGTGGGTGGCAAAAATCGAAGGTGCCGAGTTGATTTTCAATGTAGTCTTTATTATGACTATCATCTCGCTCGTAGTACAAGGAACAACTGTAAGCAGTATGGCCGAGTTGCTCGGCTTGGCATACGCCGAGAAGGAGAGTAAGTTCGAGAGCGCCTTGCAGGATAAGGTGCGCTCGGCATTTACCGAGATTGCCGTAACGGAGCAGATGCTCTCGGAGGGTAACACCCTCAACAAAGTATCACTACCCGATAACACGCTGGTAGTGATGGTCTGCCGCGATGGCGACTACTTCGTACCGAAGGGAAATGCTGCGTTGCAGATGGGCGACAAGTTACTCATTCTCTCCGACCGCAACGACGAGTTGGCTGCACACTACAAGGAGTTTGGCGTGGAGGATATAATTGAGTTTAAGTAGGAGGTTATGAGTGATACAATTTGGTTTGCAATGCGCGCGACATACGGTCGTAACTTGATGGCGCAGAGGCTTCTCGAAATAAAGAAAATCGAGAGTTTTATCCCTATGCGCAAGCGCACCACCAAAGTTGGCCACCGCATCAAGACCGACTATATACCCGTAGTACGCGACCTTATATTCGTGCTTTGCGAGCGCGAGGTCATACAGGAGGCTAAGAGCAAAATCCCCTACCTGCACTACATTACACGCCCTGCCGAGGGGCGCAACATCCCTGTCGAAGTACCCACCGAGCAGATGGAGAATTTTATGGCCGTATGTAACGATATGGAGACAGATGTGGAGTTCCTCTCTGGCGAGGAGGCTCGGTTCGAGGTTGGCGAGTGGGTGCGCATCTGTCGTGGCTCACTCAAAGGGCGCGAAGGGCGACTCGTAAAAGTTGAAGGCAAACGCTCAAAGCGTTTTGTGGTGGCAATAGATGGAGTTCTCGCAGTCTCGGTGTCGGGCATAAAAGCAGACGACATAGAGAGAATTAAAAATTAAGAATTGAGAATTAAGAATTGAGAATTGAGAATTGAGAATTAAGAATTGAGAGTTAAGAATGAAGGATTGCTCTTCACGCCTAACTCTCAATTTTTTTTCATTTCAGCTTTTAGCTTATCTACCTATTCTGCGCCTCGGCTTTCAGGGCTAGTCGCTTAACTACATAGACAAAGCCCATAGTCAATATCAAATTCAACACCAACGCAAGTACCGATATAAGGAGCACGGGACCACCGATATTGTAGCCAAGGGCTATAAATATCACACCTGCACCAACCTCGCCACGGGTGAACATTCCCACCGAAAGAGCAAAACGCTCGGTGAGCGAACGGTCACGATAGAAGAGCATTGGCGCCAGCTTGCCAAGGTTTGATAGCAATGTTACCATCAACACATGCAGAGCTATTTCCCAACCCGACATCATAGGGACAGTGGCGATAATACTGTTGTTGTCGCCCTCAGGCACTGCACCACTCATATCAATAAGCGGCATACTCATACCCACAAGCAACATAAAGACAAGCGATACAATTGTAGCAATACGCTCCTCGCGCTTACCTCCGACATGGCGATTTTTGATAACCATACCAAAGATAAATGCGGGCAAGAGCACCTCGATATGTATCGCACCCTTCTCGCCAAAGAAGTGGTTGGTTACGGTATATATCAGCAGCGTCGAGCCATAGACCAACACTGCGTAGGTGAAGATGGCATACCAAGTCTGGCGCATCTTAAAACGCGACATATAACGCCAGCCCACGAAGAAGAGTCCGAAGATGACGGTCAGCATCGCCACCATCTGCCAATTCATCGAGCCAATCATAGCAACCTGCAACGGCACCATAAGAATTATGGTGTCGAGGTCATCGAAGATTGCCAAGGTCTGCGCCTTCTGATATATCCAACTCTTCTGCAAGTTCATCGCTGCCAACATCGAAAAGAGGATACCAGCCGATGTAGGGGCTGCAAAACGGCTCAGAAGGAGAGTCTCCTTCCACACATCGCCCGAACTCCACCACTCCACAGGCATAAGTGCGAAGATGTAGTAGACAGCAATAAATATCCAAGGCAAGGCCGCCGCAAGCATTGCCACGAGGTAGTCCTTGACATAGATTTTTACATTCGACTTGTCTATTTCGAACTCGCGGCCGACATTTATCATAATAAACGCCAAGCAGATGCCGAGCATCAACTCGACAAGGTGTTTCAGTTCTGCATACGACTCGCCCAAGTGTGTAGGTAAGACCTGCGACAACACCAGTCCAAGCATCAGCATCAGCGAAAAAGAGATAACTTTCTTCATATTCGTTATGGGTTAAAATGTGGAGAGTTGAGAAAAGTCCCAGCTCTCCATATTCTATTTCTATTGTATCTACTTGTACCTCCGTTACAACACCTCAACAGCAAGTGTAGAAGTGATATTTGCAGAGGAGTTTCCGATGTGCAAGGTATAACCGCCCTTATTAACCTCCCACTTGTGACTCTTGTCACTCCAAAATGCCAAGTCTGCATAGTTCAACTCGAAGGTAACGGTCTCACTCTTACCTGCCTCAACATAGACCTTCTTGAAGGCCTTTAACTCCTTCTTAGGGCGCAATACGGTTGGGTTATTCTCAGAGACATAGAGTTGCACAACCTCATAGCCTGCACGGCTACCCGTATTCTTAACACGAACGGTAACCTTCAACGGCTTCTCAATAGTGAGGTTCTTTGCAGCCTTCGCCTTATCCAACTCGAAGGTGGTGTACGAAAGACCAAATCCAAATGGATAGAGAGGTTCGATACCCTTCGACTCGTACCAACGATAGCCCACCAAAACAGACTCCTTGTACTCTACATCGTAGATTCGAGGAGCAATCCACAACTCATTGATGTTCTTCTGAGTATGGCTAATTTTCACACTATGTGGAACCATTCCATAAGCGGGCGAATCCTTGAACGACTTTTCGATAGTCATAGGCAACTTGCCCGAAGGGTTAATCTTTCCAACCATAATGTCAGCAATAGCCTGCATACCACTCTGTCCGGGATACCAGCCGTAGATAATAGCCGACACCTTGTCGTTCCAGTAGCTCATATCGATACCAGAGCCCGAAAGCACCAAGACAATAACATTCTTGTTTGCAGCGCAAGCCATACGCACTAATGCCTCATCCTTCTCCGACATTGAGAATGGGCGCTCATAGCTCTCGCTGTCACGAGTTCCCGTAGCAACAACTACAATATCGGCCTTCTGCAACTGAATAAAGTTTGGATTCTCGACAGCTGTAACCTTTGAACGAAGCGAGTTCAAAAGAGCCTGCTCAGAAGTAACTTGATTGAAGCCCTTAACCTTCGACGAGCCACCTCCTTGTGGTGCTGTCTTAGCCCAACGACCCACGAGCAACACCTCTTGTCCCTCCTTCAATGGAAGGATGCCGTTATTCTTCAACAATACCGTACCCTCGGCAGCGGTCTGCAACGACAACTTCTCGTGCTCAGGCAACTTCGCAGCAAGAACATCCTCGTTAGGCTGACCATTCTTGAAACGCTCGTACAAGCCGAAACGGATGCAGGTAGCAATCATCGGGCGAATCATATCGTCAATATTCTTTTCTGATAGTTTGCCGTTCTGCAAGAGTTCGCGTACCGAATTGATATGATATGGCTCATTAGCCAATCCCGGCATCTCGACATTCTGTCCCGAAAGGACAATCTTCTCCCAATCAAATACTGAGCGCCAATCGGTCATCACCAAGCCTTTAAATCCGAGTGTGCCGCGAAGGAGGTCGGTAATAACATACTTGCTTTGTCCGCACCACTCGCCATTCAACAAGTTGTAGGAGGTCATCACAGCACCTGCGCCAGCATCAATACCAGCCTTGAAGGCAGGCGTATAAATCTCCATAATGGCGCGCTCATCAACAATCGAATTCGAGAGTTTGCGCAATAGCTCAGTGTTATTGCAAAGGAAATGCTTCAAGCACGCTACCGTACCTGTCGACTGCATACCAACAACATAATTCTCTACCATACGAGCCGCCAAATATGGGTCTTCACCGAGATATTCAAAGTTACGGCCGCACTGCGAAGAGCGATAGATGTTCATACCGGGGCCGAGCAATACACCAGCACCTGCCATACGAGTCTCCCAACCCACAGCCTCGCCATACGACTTTGCCAACTCAGGGTTGAAGGTCGAAGCGAGCATAATATTTGCAGGAAATTGGGTTGTCTTCGAAGGATGACGCACCTCATTTCGGTCTGTAAGGTCGTAGTTGATACGCACGCCAGCCGAAGCATCCACCATATATACATGAGGAAGTCCCTTTGCTGGAGCACCCGGAAGGAAGAACTTGTTGTGTCCGTGAGTCATCTCAATCTTCTCGTCAAGCGAGAGTGTAGCCAATACGGCATTAGCCTTGGCTGTTGCCTCCTCCCACGACATTACTTCACCCTTCTTCTGGGCAAATACCGATGTCGCCATAGCGATAGCAACAAACGAAAGAATCAGTCTTTTCATATTAAATTTAGGTTTAATTAATCCTTATTCTTCACAAAGATAATAACTTTTCATTAAAAAGCAAAAATCGGATATAAAAATACCCGATTTTTTTACAATTTTTTCGAAAACTCTCCAACTTCAAAATCGGAGATGACGCGCTCGTGCAAAAAGAGCCAATCAGAACGATTTTTACTTCTTCTCCTCTTTTTTCTCTACCGGAGCAGGAGCTGCAACCACCATATTTTTGTCGATGCGAAGAGTAACATTGCTATCCACCTCGATAAGGAGGGTTGTCTCCTCGACCTTCTTTACTACGGCATAGATACCACCTGCGGTGATAACCTTATCGCCCGATTTAAGTCCGCTGCGGAACTTCTCCATCTCCTTGCGGCGCTTAGACTCAGGTCGCCACATAAAGAAATACATAATAAGAATCATTGCGGCAATCATCACCCAGAATGTCCAATTCGAGTAACCTGCCTGAGGTGCTGCGGTTGTAGCAGCTTGCAAAAGTGTAATCATAGTTTTGTTAAGTGTTTCTGTTAGTTAATTATTTTGTATGTTTCAAGCTCTTCGCCAATAGTATATCGGACAAATAAGAGTAATTTTTAACTCTTAATTCTTACAGTAGCCCTTTGCCCGACTTTACAATCTTACCCTCCTCGGTAAGTTGGTTTATCATCCTGTCAAGCACGCCATTGATAAAGCTGCCACTGGACTCAGTGGAGTAACATTTAGCAATGTCGATATACTCGTTCATTGTCACTCGTACAGGTATTGACGGGAAGTTCTCCGCCTCGGCAATAGCTGTAACGAGGATAATCTTATCCATCAACGCCACACGCTCGATATCCCAATTACGCATAGAGTTGTCGAGTAGGAGCGAAATACGGTCGTAGCCTGCAATAGCGTAGCGCAACAACGACTTTGCATAGTCGAGGTCCTCGTCGCTCTTGAACTGTGGCATCAACTTTATAGTATCGCGCTTCTCGCTCATTGACAATATTGTACGCGACACCATTGTCAAGAGAAAGCCCAAGTCATCATTCCAAAGCACCGACTGCTCTTCGAGCACCGTTTCGAGGGGCTCGAACTCTTCGAGCATTGTCATATATATATCCGACACAAGTTGCGCATCTTCACGGAATGAACGCACCTCCGAAAGCATATATTTTTGGTAGAATGGCTGACGGATTAGGGCATTGTAGAGAGCTACGATAAGGTCGCGATGGTCTTTCCACGACAACTTTCGTGCCTTCAACTCCGTCTGCAAGCCCTCATCCTCGGCAAGACGGAGGATAACCTTATTCTCCACGAACTTACGATTTGGATGCAAGTCATCGTATGTAGGTAACTTCTTATTCTCGCCAATACGGATACGCTCGGCCGCATACTCGGCAATCTCAGGAACGAGTGCGAGCAAATGAAAATATAGGTCGTAGGCGCGGTCAATCGAGGTGACGAGGTTTTTCTCGCTTACAACGGGTGTCAAACCCTCGCACTGGATATGCGCATAGACAGCTTTTACTACTTTTGTTCTAAGTACTCTTCTGCTCAACATAACATCAAGGAGCTAAACTTTTTTTATTTACCGAGCGCAAAGATACAAATTAAAGTGAAAAACTCTAAATTTTTAACTTTTAAT
This sequence comes from Rikenellaceae bacterium, assembly GCA_015059865.1. GTDB lineage: Bacteria > Bacteroidota > Bacteroidia > Bacteroidales > Rikenellaceae > Alistipes. The sequence goes on from SUZP01000001.1 coordinate 54,912, forward strand.
TTTCGACTTTTAGCTCAAAAAACAAAGTTTTTTTGTATCTTTGCGACAAATTAGATAGAGTATGAAATTTAGAGAAGAATACAAAGTGCGCTCTATGGCGGGCGAGAATGTGGTAATTATGCAGGGTGAGGCAGGTAGCGATATGACTCGCATAATTTCACTCAACGACTCGTCGTTGCTCCTTTGGAACGAGTTGCAGGGCAAGGAGTTCGAGGTTTCGGATATTGCGAATATCCTCGTTGCCACCTACGAAATCGACACCGAAGTAGCCGAGCGTGATGCAAAGGCTTGGGTGGAGAAGTTGCAAGAGTGCGGACTTATTTAGACGAGAGACGAAAGACGAGAGACGAGAGAAATGCAAAATTTTTAATTTTTAATTTTTAATTCTTAATTTGTTATGAGGCGATTAGCGAAAATAACCCTGATGTTAGCCGTATACCTTGTGTGGGTATGCAGCAACTCTGTTATTTCGCTGTCGTGCTACGCAAATCACGCAGAGCATATCCATTGCTGCGGACAGCACTGCGACTGCCACCACGAGGGTTGCGAGAAGATGCACTTCGAGTCGCCTCACGGCTGTCATCACGACCACTCAAACCGCATCGTTCTATACGACACATCGAAGGAGCAAGAGATTGATATTAAACCCGTTATAAATAGTGTGGATTTACATCTTTTAACTCCTCACTACTCTCCCCTCACTACTCGCTACTCACTACTCACTACTCACTATTACGAACGAAGTGAGTCTCTACCGCAATCGCCTACCCTTTTAGGGTGCGGTATGCGCGCCCCTCCCGTTGTTGCATAATTGCTAAAAGGTCGAGCCAAGTGCTTGACTACAAATCAATTATGTAATACTAACAACAACGGAAAAATGAAAAAAATCATATTTTTACTTATAGGTATAGTGTTCGGTACGACTATCGTATCGGCACAGAACATCACAGGTAAGGTACTCGATGCGCAGGGCAAACCCCTCCCCGGAGCATCGGTCTATTGGGCTGACACCTCGGTAGGTGTAGCAACCGACTTGGAGGGTAAGTTCACCCTCTACCGCGTGAAGGAGAACAACAGACTCGTAGCCTCGTTCCTTGGCTACACCAACGACACTCTGCGCGTGGAGCCGAAGGTGCGCGAGGTGGAGTTCAAGCTTACAGAGGGTGTTGCGGTGGATGCCGTAGTTGTGGAGGGAGGTCTCGGCAACTACATCCGCCAAGATGGACTGCTCAAAAGCGAGAATATCTCGTTTGCCGGGTTGTGCAAAATGGCTTGCTGCAACTTGGCAGAGAGTTTCGAGAATTCGGCTTCGGTAACGGTAGGTTTCAGCGATGCCATTTCGGGCGCACGACAAATCAAGATGCTCGGCTTGGCAGGAACATACACGCAAATACTCGATGAAAACCGCACCATAATGCGTGGTTTGTCAGCTCCTTACGGCTTGTCCTACACACCGGGTATGTGGCTCTCGTCAATTCAGGTATCGAAGGGTATCGCCTCGGTTACGGCAGGACACGAGGCGATTACGGGACAGATAAACCTCGAACATCGCAAGCCGACTGACGAGGAGCGTCTCTTCTTAAACCTCTTCCTCGACAGCCACCTCAAACCCGAATTTAACCTCTCGACTGCACTCCCCGTAACGAAGGATAAGCGACTTTCGACCGTTATCTTGGCACACGGAGCGAGTGGCACAATCAACCACGACAGCAACAAAGATGGCTACCGCGACACTCCACTCGCCCGCACAGGCTCGATAGCCAATCGTTGGCTCTATCAGGCGGAGAATGGTATGCAGGTGCGTTGGGGCGCGAAGTACATCTACGACCATCGCATCGGCGGCCAGATGAACTACGATACCAAGTGGCACAAGGACTCCTACTTCAATAACGGCAAGTCGTGGCGTGAGAATTGGCACGAGAAGAACATCTACGGCTCGGAGGTTAAAAACCAAGAGGCGAATGTATATTTCAAGCTCGGCACGCCCGTAGGCGAGGCGGTGTTCGACAAGGAGAACAACGAGGAGTTGCGCTCGAATATCGCCGTAGTGGTCGATTACGACTTCTTCGACGAGGATAGCTACTTCGGAGCCGACAAGCTCTATCGTGGTCGTCAGCATATGACCACAGCGAATGCGATGTATGTCCACTACTTCACACCGCGTTCATCGCTCAATAGCGGTATCAGCGCATCGTCACGCTGGGTAGATGAGGGACTTTTCGACTGGACTCGTGCAGCCTATAATGGCGAAAACATCCTCCCTGCACACCGCAACGAGAGCGAGGTGGGTGCCTACACCGAGTACACCTTTAACCTCAAAGATAAGTTGTCGGTGGTGGCAGGTATTCGCTACGACTACGCATTCTACTTTAAGAAGCACCTCGTAACACCGCGTGCGCATATCAAGTGGAACATCACCCCAACCACCGTACTGCGTGGCTCGGCAGGTTTGGGACACCGCCCTACCGATATCGTAACGGATAATATTGGTATCTTGGCAACAGGTCGTACCATCAATATCGACACCAACCTCGACCGTATGGAGCACGCACTGACTGCTGGTGGCTCGCTCTCGCAGAGCATCACAACATTCGCGCCTAATGATATGACAATCAGCGTAGATTACTTCTACACGCGCATATTTAATACGGTGGTGGTAGACCAAGAGGGCAACCCTTGGACTATCGACATCTACAACAACGATGGTATGTCGCGTACCCACACCGCACAGATTGATATCACTTGGACACCAATCAAGCGATTCGATATCTTTGCGACCTTCCGCTATACCGACTCGCGTTATACAATCAACAACAACGGCGCACCTGAAATGGTCGAAAGACCACTTGTAAGCCGTTACAAGGCGTTGATTAACTTGCAGTACGCTACCAATATGCGCAAGTGGACATTCGACCTTACGGCGCAGTTGAATGGCCCTGCACGCATACCTACGCAGACAGGCGATTTAAAGGACTCGACCTTGTCGCCAATCTATCCGATGTTGTTTGCGCAGGTGTCGCGCCGTATCAAGAAGTGGGAGATATATGTTGGTTGCGAGAATATACTGAATTTCAAGCAGAAAAACCCGATAATTTCGGGCGATGCACCATACTCAACCGCCTTCAACTCATCGTTGATTTGGGGACCACTGATGGGTGCAAAGGCCTATATCGGAGTGAGGTTTAACCTATACTAATTGAGAATTGAGAATTGAGAATTGAGAATTGAGAATTAAAAATTAAAAATTAAAAGTTACAAGTTATGAAAAAGATTATGATGATTTTGGCTGCGCTTGCCGTAGTTGCAGGTGTAGCAACAGCAGCCCCAAAGCAGAAGGCTGAGAAGGTCATTTCGACCGTAGTATTTACCACCGACATCGACTGCGCACACTGCGCACAGAAGGTATTGAACACCATCCCTTACGAGAAGGGTATCAAGGATGTGCAGGTAGATGTACCAACCAAGACCGTAACTGTAAAGTTCGATGCTGCGAAGAACTCGACAGAGTCGCTCACAAAGGCTTTCGAGAGCATCAAGGTAAAGGTATTGAAGAGCGAGGAGAAGAAGTAATCATCTCCGAGACTACGAAAATATGCGTGTTCCGACCAAGTGTGTTGAGACGCGCATATTTTATTGAATATTACAAAACAAAAAGGAGTCTATTTTTAGCGTTTTTTCAATAAAACCACAAAACTATTTCCTAATCTTTAATTCTTTTTGTACCTTTGAGCGAAATTTTAGGTTATTTCTAATTAAAATTCTATAAAACACTATGAAAGAAGCAATTGCAATTCTTACAGGTGGCGGTCCTGCACCGGGTATGAACACCGTTGTAGGCAGCGTTGCCAAGACTTTCCTTGCAAAGGGTTATCGCGTTATCGGTTTACACCACGGATATTCGGGTTTGTTCAATCCAAACCCTCGCCACGAGGACTTGGACTTCTTCAAGGCTGACTATATCTTCAATCAGGGTGGCTCGTACCTTACAATGAGCCGTTTCAAGCCAACTGATGCAGATTTCGAGAATAATTTCAACCTCTCGTTCTTCACCGAGAATAACATCAAGTTGCTCGTAACCGTAGGTGGTGATGATACCGCTTCGACAGCAAACCGCATCGCTAAGTTCTTGGAGGCTAAGCAGTACCCTATCGCAAATATCCATGTTCCAAAGACTATCGACAACGACCTTCCACTTCCTGCTGGCACACCAACATTCGGCTACCAGTCGGCTAAGGAGGGCGGCACCGTTATCGGTCGCGCCGTATACAACGATGCTCGTACATCGTCTAACTGGTTTGTCGTAGCGGCAATGGGCCGTTCGGCAGGCCACCTCGCATTCGGCATTGGCTCGGCTTGCCACTACCCTATGATTGTTATTCCTGAGATGTTCAACAAGACCGAGATTACTGTCGAGAAGATTGTAAACTTGGTTGTGTCGGCAATCATCAAGCGCAAGTTGATGGGTATCGAGTATGGCGCCGCAATGATTTCGGAGGGTGTATTCCACTCGCTCTCTGACGAGGAGATTGCAAAGTCGGGTGTTCACTTCTCGTATGATGACCACGGACACCCTGAGTTGGGTAAGGTGTCGAAGGCACATATCTTCAACGAGATGTTGGAGAAGAAGGTCAAGGAGTTGGACTTGAAGGTTAAGTCGCGCCCAGTGGAGATTGGCTACGAGGTGCGTTGTCAAACCCCTATCGCATACGACTTGGTTTACTGCTCGGAGTTGGGTATGGGCGTATACAAGCTCTTCTCGGAGGGTAAGACCGGCTGTATGGTCTATATCTCGCAGGATGGCTTCGTGTCACCACTCTACTTGAAGGATTTGCAGGACCCTACAACCGGCAAGATTCCACCACGCCTCGTAAATATCGAGTCGGACAAGGTACAGCAGGTCATCAACAACATCTTGAACTATGTTACCGAGGAGGACTACGCAGCTGCAAAGCAGTATGTCGCTAATCCTGAGGAGTTCGATTTCCGCAAGATTTTGAACTGGTAAGTATCAAATATCACAGAAAAGGGCCTGCCTAACAAGTGAAAAAGTTAGGCAGGCTCTTTTTGTCGGAAGTTGTATAACAAGAGTTAAGTTCTGCCATAAGGAAGCGAGTTCCCAAGAAAATTGTTTTTAGGCAGATGAGAGCAAGGCAAACAAGGAGCCGAGTGCGCAGCATACTTCCAAGCTCGACAAAAAACGCATTTTAAGGAGGCAAATACAAAGCGCACAAGAAATCCGCCTAAGCGAGTTCCCAAGAAAATTGTTTTTAGGCAGATGAGAGCAAGGCAAACAAGGAGCCGAGTGCGCAGCATACTTAGGCGTATGTGAGCAACTCGGCTACCGATGTTTAACGCAGCTATCGCTGCTTAAAAACAATTTTACTATGCTACTGCATTCGAGATAAGGAATGTCGCTGCAACAGTCAAGATAGCATACAACTCTGGGAACGCACCGAGGATAAGGGTCTTACCCATAACATCGTGACCGTTACCAATAGCTGCGATACCGTTAGCACAAACCTTTGCCTGAAAGATTGCAGCAAAGAGGTTTACGATACCTACGAGAAGACCAGCACCAAATACTGCTGCTGCCTGATACATCGAGATATCTGCAGTAAGAAGGCCCTGTACCATAAAGAAACATACGAAGCCATACAAACCCTGTGAACCTGGGAGAGCCGAAAGAATCATGTAGCTACCGAATGCGCTACCATTCTTTTTCATTGCGCCTACTGCGGTCTGACCGCAAATAGCTGTACCTACTGCCGAAGCGATACCTGCAACACCTACCATCAATACTACACCGAGGTAGGCCAAAATCAAAGCTGAAGTCATAATTTTAAAGTGTTTTAATTAGTTTGTTAAAAAATTTTATTGAAATATTTATTTGTTAAATCTCTTTTTTAAGAGGATTGAAAGAGCGTGTTGTCATCTCGAAACCGGCATTCTTGTAGAACTCCACAAAGGTCAAACGCATAGGGTGTACGAATGACGAAATCGAAGACATAAAGAGGTTGATGCCGTGTCCAACGAGCAAAATCGCAGTAGCACCCAAAATCTGGAATATAGTACCTACACCAAACTGCTCAATACCTCCGTCGAGGCCTGTGAGTCCCAATGCCAACGAATTGAAGACTTGCGCCAACACACCTCCCGACAAACCGATAGCAAAGAGTCGGATATACGAGAGCACATCACTCAACAAGCCCGTTACATTATTATAGGTATCCCACAATCCCGAAGCGAAATTGAGAATTGGGTTACGCTTAACATCGTTCAAGATAAGCATAAACAGCGCTCCTATACCCATAGCAACATAGAATGCTATGTCCGAAGTTGTAAAGCCCGGTATTACCCAGCTTGGGTCAAGCAGCTGCAATCCACCTGCAAGACAACCCGACAAGAGTATGATAAACCAACCCAATGTAGCAAAGGTTGATGTTATACCGAATGTATAGGCCTTGAATACAATGTTGAGCAACATACCCACCAAAATCTGGAACACTCCGAGAGCCAACGACCAAGCGAAGAATTTACCTTGGAAGTCGAGGAACGGAATAGGACAATCAGCCATATTCGGATATCCCATCAATGCAGGGATACTCATTCCGAAGAGCGAGCCCGTATACAAGCCAAAGAGAGTTGTCGCACCACCGCAAACCATTGTGAGATATGCAGCCTGACGCATCTTCGGAGCCTTCAACGCCAGCACTAAGCCGAGCGCAAAGATTATTGCTCCATAGCCTGCATCGTTCAAACATATAGCGAAGAAGAGCATATAGAATGGCGCAAAGAATGGAGTCATATCCAGAGTTCCATACTTTGGCAATGCGTACAAGCCTCCAATCATCTCGAACAGACGCGCAAAGCGGTTATTCTTCAACTTAACCGGCGTATCATCCTCAGGAGATGGTTCCTCCTTGATGTATACTACATCCGGACAGCTGTCAAGCGCAGCATCCACCTTCTCCGAGGTAGCCTTCTCAGCCCAGCCCTCCATAACGAGTAGCAAGCCATCGGCCGCCTTATCTGCCGTAGCCTCGATGCGGACATCCTGCATCTTGTACTTCAATGCCACAAGCTCAGCCTCAATCTCGACGCGAGCATTAGCCACTGCGCTAAGGATTGCGTTTTGAGCCTTTATCGCAGCCTCGTTCTGCTCGATTTGAGCCTTTATCTCAGCGTTGCTCATCGTAGGAGCCTTCTGCTCCTGTGCATCGATGGCGATATCCTCGGAGCCGTTGCCGATAACGACAAAGCGCACCGTTGCAGCATCCTCGCCTATGACGGCGATATTCATCTCTGCACCCCACGCTGCACTGCTCTTCTCGAATGTCGAGCGTTGAGCCGTGAAGTAGCGCAACACCACTCCACTCTCGGCCAACTTAGCGAGCACCGAGCAGTCGAAGTCACCCCAAGCAATCCACTCGTCGAGCAACTTCTGCAAGCGAACATTATCCGCCTTCGCGTTTGCGATAACGGCCTGTGCCTCCTGATAAGCCTCGAAGACATTACCCTTCTCGACCTTTGCGCCACCAGCAACATATGCCTCGCTATTCGCAAATTGTTCGAGCGAAGCGAGTGCCTTAGTGCGCTCATCGATAGCCGATACAAGGGCTCTATCCGCCTCGGTTGGCTCCCAACCTGAGGTGGTGATATCGACCATACCCAGCTCACGCAGACGCTCGATAAAGCGCTCGCGCTCCGCCGAGAAGAGTACGATATTGTATTTCATCATCTTTACAATCATCTCTCTCCGCCCTCCTTTGCGGCTGCCTGCTGGCGAGTCTTGACGATTTTCTGTGCCGACTTAGAGAGGTTCTCTTCATCCTCCATAAATCGCTTAATCTTTCGTATAGCATCCTCATACCCAGGTATCTGCACCTTTTCGTAGAGGTTTACTTTCTGAGTAGTTTTACGGCGCGCATAGTCCAACAACACCATTCTGCGGTTGTATACCTCGAACTCTATGCCCAAGGTCGCAACCCTCTTCAAAAACTCCACACCCTCGGTGTACCACGCTGGCGAGGAGAATAGGTCGAATGGCTTGCTCTCGAACTTCACATCGCGAAGTACGGGGATACGAACTCCTGCAATCTTCTGTGTTGTTAAATCGACATCTGCAACGCGAACAAGGGTACAATCAAACTCTCCCCACAGAGCCACCATATAGTCGTACTCGGCTATGAGCGCATCCAAACGCTCGCGGTAGTCTGTTGCGGAGTCCTTCGCTCGCTTAACCTCGGAGCGCAAGGCCGACTCCTTACTCTTGATGGTAGGGAGTGCCTTCTGGCGCATTTTCAGCTGTTTGCCGAGCTCGCCGAGCGAAGTCTTGTTATATTGAAATTTGATTGCCATCGCTTAATTATGCTTTCCAATATTTCTCGATAAGTTCTGCCTTGATTGCAACCTCCTCCTTCGAGAAGTACTTTGCAAACAACGACCACGCAGTGTCAAGCATCTCGGTAATATCGATATTTACATCGATAGCCAACAACTTCTCCGAGTAGTCCTTCGCAAACTTCAAAGCACGCTCGTCGTACTCCGACAAGTCGAAACCGTTCTCCAACTTGGTCTTTGCATTCGCAGCATCGGCATACAGACGCACGCAGGCATTCATCACCTGTGGGTGGTCCTCGCGAGTCTTCTTACCGATAACGAGCTGCTTCAAACGCGACAACGAACGGAATGGGTCGATAATAACCTTACCTGTATCGGAGTCGTTACGGAGGAACAACTGTCCCTCGGTGATGTAACCCGTATTATCCGGAATAGCGTGGGTAATATCGCCACCCGACAGAGTGGTAACGGCAATAATGGTAATCGAACCGCCATTAGGCAACTGCACCGCCTTCTCGTAAATCTTCGCCAAGTCCGAGTAGAGCGAGCCCGGCATAGAGTCCTTCGATGGAATCTGGTCCATACGGTTCGATACAATAGCCAAAGCATCGGCATACAAGGTCATATCGGTCAAGAGTACCAACACCTTCTCGCCCTTATCCACTGCAAAGTACTCCGCTGCGGTCAAAGCCATATCCGGTACGAGGAGTCGCTCCACAGGAGGATTCTCGGTTGTATTTACGAACGATACGATACGGTCCAATGCGCCTGCATTCTCGAACACCTGCTTGAAGTAGAGGAAGTCGTCATTCGTAAGACCCATACCTCCGAGGATAATCTTGTCAGCCTTTGCACGGAGTGCCACATTTGCCATTACGGCGTTGTAAGGCTGGTCAGGGTCTGCGAAGAATGGAATCTTCTGACCTGTTACGATAGTGTTGTTCAAGTCGATACCTGCGATACCGGTAGCGATAAGCTCCGATGGCTGCAAACGACGGAATGGGTTTACGGTAGGACCGCCAATCTCGCGTGCCTCACCATCTACAACCTCACCACCTTCGAGTGGCTCGCCGTATGCGTTGAAGAAGTGACCTGCCAAGTTGTCCGAAACGCGCAACTTTGGTGGCTCACCCTGAAAGATTACCTCCGAGTCGGTAGCCAAGCCCTCTGTTCCTGCAAACACCTGCAAGGTAACGCTGTCACCCATAATCTTTACCACCTGTGCGAGGCGACCACCTACGGTAGCCAACTCGTCATTACCTACGCCCGTAGCACGGAGCGTTACGGTAGCTTTGGTGATATTATCAATCTTTGTATATATTTTCTGAAATGCTCGTGTCATAACTTTTCTCCTTTGGTTTAGTGGTTAGCGATGTAAGCATCAATCTGTTTGTCGTAGTCGTAGAACTTCTCGCTCTTCCACTCCGAATAGTTCATCTGACGGAAGAGGTTAATCAAGCCCTTGAAGAACTTCGAGCACTCCTCAAAGTCAGCAAAGTCGAAGTCGTGTTCGCAAATCGAGAGCACCTTCTTGTACATCATCTGCTGACGCTCCATTGGGCAGTTTGCATCGATATCATCGAATGCGTCCTGCTGCAAGATAACGAAGTCGATAAGCTCCGACTTCCAGAAACGCTCGTGGTACTCAACAGGTACACCATCGTCACCGAGGATGTTAATCTGGTCGTTAGCCTCCTTACCGCGCTGAACGAGTGTCTTGCCACGATATACAAGCTGTACCCAATCCTTCTCAATCTTCTCGCCGAGGTAAGCCTCAACCTCAGGATACTCCAAATACTTCGAGTAGGAGTCGAGTGGGTCGATTGCAGGGTAACGCTTCGAGTCGGCACGGCCCTGCGACAAAGCGTAGAAGCATCGTGCAGCCTTCTTTGTAGACTCGGTTACAGGCTCCTTCAAGTTACCTCCCGCAGGGGATACAGTACCGAGGAATGTTACCGAACCAGTCTCGCCATTGTTCAACTTAACCAAACCTGCGCGAGCATAGAAGCTCGAAATGATAGCCGAGAGGTCCATAGGGAAGGCATCCTGACCAGGAAGCTCCTCCAAACGGTTCGACATCTCACGCAACGCCTGAGCCCAACGCGAAGTAGAGTCGGCCATTACGAGCACTTTCAAGCCCATCGAACGATAGTACTCTCCGATAGTCATACCCGTATAAACCGATGCCTCACGCGCAGCAACCGGCATATTCGAGGTGTTACAGATGATGATGGTACGCTCCATCAGTTTGTGGCCTGTGTGTGGGTCTACCAACTCAGGGAACTCCTTGAAAATCTCCACAACCTCGTTTGCACGCTCACCGCAAGCAACGATGATGATGATATCAGCCTCAGCCTGCTTCGAGATAGCGTGCTGCAACACGGTCTTACCAGCACCGAATGGACCAGGGATAAAGCCTGTACCACCCTCAGCGAGTGGGTTGAATGTATCGATTGCGCGAACACCTGTCTCCATAACGCGCGAAGGGCGTGGCTTCTCGGTGTAGCAACGGATAGCCTGCTTAACCGGCCACTTCTGTACCATTGTGATATTGTACTCGTTGCCATCAACATCTGCAACGACAGCGATAGTATCTGTTACTTTGTACTCACCAGCCTCGACAACGCTCTTTACGGTGTAGTTGCCAGTCATAATGAATGGCACCATAATCTTGTGAGCTACCCACTGCTCCTTCACCTCGCCGAGCCAAGCACCTGCCGACACCTTGTCGCCAGCCTTAGCCAACGGCTTGAACTCCCACTTCGCCTCGAAGTCCACAGGCTCGGTAATCGAACCACGCGAGATGAACAGACCATCCATCTTTTCGAGGTCGTTCTGCAAACCATCGTAGTTACGCGAGAGCATACCCGGAGCCAAAGTTGCTTCGAGCATATGTCCCTCAAACTCCACTTTATCGCCGATTTTCAAACCACGGGTGCTATCGAAAACCTGCACATAGGCGTCATCGCCTATAACCTTGATGACCTCCGCCATCATCTTGGTCTCACCTGCATAAACATAGCAAATCTCGTTCTGACCAACTGCACCGTCAGCCTTCACGATAACGATGTTCGAGATGATACCATTTACTTTACCAGTTGTTTTCATTATCTATCGTTATAATTTATTTACTAAATCTTTACCGTTGAGTTCCGACACAAGGCGGTCGAACATCTCGCGACCAACCTTAGCATCGAGCTGAGCCCAACGAGCCACCATATTCGCCTTTATCAAATATGCGATAACGGCGTTCACATCGAAATAGTCAAAGGTCGAAAGCTCCGACAACTCCGCCCAACGGATATTGTCGATTTTTCGCTCCTTCTCCACCATATTGTGTTCATCGGCAACCGTAGCCACCAACTGCTCCACAAATGGCACCTCCGTACGCAGACCGAAGTCGGCAGCCGAGCTGCGCGACAACGACTTTGTGATAGTATCCTCACCTACGACAACCGTATCAACAGCTACACCCTGCTGACGAGCCAATGTAGCGGCCACGATATTGCGCACCATACGGTCGAAATTCGACCACTCGCGCAAAAGTCGCGACTTCGACGCAGCACACACCTTGTAGTATGCCGTCATCAACGCCTTGCCAAATGGCTGTGTCAAATCAACGCCCTCAGCCTCCTCGCTCTCAGGCGAAGCGTAAAGGCGAAGCACCTTTGCAAGAGGCTCAATCAAGCGCGATGGAGTCTGCAACTCCTGCTCAACCTCCTCGCTCGACAGACGACCGAGTGCGTTGTATGTTGTAGAGCCATTGTAGCGACTAATAAGGTTTTCGCAGTCGTAGTAGGCATAGAGCAACTCCACCGTCTTCCTGTCTGACGATGAAAGCACCTCGAAAACCTCCGCCAATATCGCCTCGATATCGAAACCTTTGGTCTCGGCGCCGAGCGCGTACTCACGGAAGCCCGCTACTAATGCGTAATAGGAAGATGAAAACATAGCGTTAAGCAAAGAGTAATTGTGAAACCTTCTCGCGCAAATACTCATCGAGCAACGCCTCGAACGACTCGTCGGTGAACGAAATATAGTAGCCGCCATCCTTTGCGCCTACCTTGAAGCCACTCTTCACATCCTTCGAGTAGCCTACCTCAACACCAGCTGCAAGCAACTCCTTAGCCGAAGCCTCGAACACCTTCGAAAACTCTGCTTCGAGAGCCGCAGGGAGCAACGCTTTGAGCGACACCTGCTCGGCATTACCACTCCAATTCTTAGCAACCTCCAAGAGCATCTTCTTTACAAACTCTGCATCCACAGTAGCAGCCTTTACAGCCTCGCTCGAAGACTTAGCGATGATTACACCAGCCAACTCGTTCTTAATCTTAGCAACAGCCTGACGACCTGCCAACTGAATCTCGGTCATCGAGTTCTTCTCGGTATCAGCCGCCTTGGCCTCAGCCTTCTTCACAATCTGCTCAGCCTCAGCATTGGCCTCTGCCAAAATTGCAGCAGCCTTCTCCTTAGCCTCAGCAACCAAACGGTCAGCCTCCAAGCGGCCCTTCTCCAAACCCTCACCATAGAGGCGGTCGGTCAATTCTTTTAGCTTATTCTCCATAGTACCTATTAGATTGATTATTGTATATTACTTATAGTTTTTGTATCTATTTTTACACATTCGCACAAAATTCACCGCAAAGATAGTAAAAATTCCCTGACTTACAACTATTTTCGCTATTATCTTTTAAACATTTTACAACATCACAGAAGATATTTCAAACAGAAAGCGAGAAGCAGGTCAATACTTCTCGCTTTCTAAACATTTTTTCTCTAAAATCGGATTCTCTACAAACCGAATTCGCTCTTTATAATCTCTACTGCATCTAAACGCTCCCAGCCGAAAAACTCCACTTCACGCTCTACCTCAACGCCATTCTCTACAAACTTAACGCTCTTGGTGTATGGGCGATTGCCGAAGTGTCCGTACGATGCCGTAGCCTCGAAGATTGGATTTTTCAAACCAAAACGCTTGACGATAGCGTGTGGGCGTAGGTCAAACAGTTTGCCAATACGCTCAGCAATCTCGCCCTCGCTAATCGAGAGTTTGTTTGTGCCGTATGTATCAACATAAACCGACAAAGGTTGAGCTATACCGATAGCATAGCTAAGCTGCACGAGCACCTCGTCTGCCACGCCTGCTGCGACCATATTCTTTGCGATATGGCGTGCTGCGTATGCCGCCGAACGGTCTACCTTCGAAGAGTCCTTACCCGAAAAAGCACCTCCTCCGTGCGCACCACGACCACCGTATGTATCGACGATAATCTTGCGACCTGTCAAGCCTGTATCTCCGTGAGGACCACCAATAACGAACTTACCCGTAGGGTTTACATGGAGGATATAATCCTCGCCAATAAGGTTTGCGAGTTCATCATTTGCACGCTCCAAGCGAGCCTTCACACGCGGAATAAGGATTGTGCGAACATCCTCCTTAATTTGTGCTACATCGACCTCCTCATCGTGCTGCGTCGAGACGACGATAGTATGCACACGCTGCGCCTTGCGGTTGTCGTCATACTCGATTGTCACCTGACTCTTGGCATCTGGTCGCAGATAGGTCATAACCTCGCCCTCGCGACGAATAACAGCCAACTCCTTCAAGATAACATGCGAGAGAATCAGGGTTGCAGGCATCAACTCGCGCGACTCGTTCACAGCATAACCAAACATTATACCTTGGTCGCCAGCGCCTTGCTCCTCCTCGGTAGCTCGCACTACGCCCTGATTAATATCTGACGACTGCTCGTGAATAGCCGAGAGGATACCGCACGACTGCGCATCGAACTGCAACTCACTACGGTTGTAGCCTATACGATCAATCACGCGGCGTGCCGTAGCCTGAATATCAACATAAGCATCCGAGCACACCTCGCCCGAAACCACCACCAAGCCTGTGGTGCAAAGAGTCTCGCACGCCACCTTCGCCTCGGCATCGCGGCGCAAAAACTCGTCGAGAATAGCATCTGAAATCTGGTCGGAAACCTTGTCAGGGTGTCCCTCCGAAACCGACTCTGATGTGAACAAAAATCCCATATCTTATTTTAGTTAAAAGTTAAAAGTTAAAATTTCAAAGTTAAAAATTAGACGAGAGACGAAAGACGAGAGACGAGAGAAAAGCAAAACATCAAAACGATCTATCGTTTTACTTTTAATTGTCAATTATCAATTGTCAATTGTCAATTTAACAATGTTGGGATTTGTTGAGCAGAAGTGCCTCAAAAAAAAGAGTTGCCGGTTTAGCAATTTTTTATTGTGGTTGCAATCAGTCCAAATCCCTCCACATTTGCGACCGCAAAGGTACAACAAAAAGTTAAAAGTGCAAAGTTTGAAGTTAAAAGTTTTATGAAAAAACTAATTTTTCAGCATATCACAAAGCGCACTTGACGATAGGTTATTTTATACCTATTTATAAAAGATAGAAGAGATTTGCCGCAAAGGGTAAATCTCTTCTACTTTCTCAGCTATGATGCAACTATTTTGCAGGTGCAGCCTCAGCAGCTGGAGTCTCAGCAGCAGGTGCAGCCTCAGCAGCTGGAGCAGGAGTCTCAGCTGGCTTGCAGCACTCAGTCTTAGCCTTATCCTTGCAGCACTCTCCGCAGCAAGCGTCAGCCTTCTTCTGGTTCTGACCACTACATGATACCATAGCAACCGATGCGAGGGCGATAACCGCCAAAGTCATAATCTTTTTCATAACCTTAATTCTTTTTTAATGGTTAAACAAATGTTTTGCTCACCACAAATGTAAGTACTCTATTTTTAAAAAGCAAATATTTATCTCAAAAAGTCGAATATATAACGCGATTTTTCTCAAATTGAGCCTACATACCCTCGATTTCGAGCAACATCCACTTATCCTGCAATGCACCCTCCATCACATTCTGCATACACAAATTCCAGCTCACAAAGCCCTGAATACGGCCATCGGCAGTCTTGTACTTGAACGACGATGGAGCCAACGGCTCGCCTGTCTCGGCGTGGTATGTCTCGTGCATTGTTCCAAACTCGCGCAAGTCCTTAACGATAAGCTTGCCCACAGCTGTCGCCATCCAAGCAATCTCCTGCTCGAAGCCGTAGTGCTTCAACGCAATCGAGTAGATATAGTTTGTAATACACCAGATTGGGCCTTGCCAATTCGAGAATGGCTTGATGATATTTTTGTTGTTGTACTCAGGGTCTGCCTTCGACAAGCTGCGGAAGCCATACTCCGAACGCATAGCGTCAGGCGATAGCATATAACGCTGCAACAGAGCACGACCTGCCTCCTTCGTAGGGGCCATCTTATACATCAAAGGCACAAACGAGTTGTAGCTCACGCGAGGATAGTGGTCACCCGTCTCGCGGTCTACATTGTAGTAGCACTCATCCTTCTCGTTCCAGCAATATTTATTGAGGTTCTCCTTGATAGCCTTTGCCTCGGCTGCAAACTGCTCCGACTCTGCCTTGTGTCCCAACTCGCGAGCAATTACCGCCAACGACAACATCTCGCCATACATAAACGCCGAGATATCGGTCGAGAGGTAGGAGCGAGAGTCTCCATCCCAATAGTTGAGTGCAGGGTTATTATCCGCACCGCTGAACATCGCAATCTCCCAGAAGTAGAGGCCATACTTCTCGTCATAGCGCTTCGTACGCTGATAGTTCACCACGCGCTTGATATCCTCGTAGTGAGGAGCTATCCAGCTAAAATCGTTGGCTGCCACCGAGTAGTGGTATGCACCCTGCGCCAAGAGAGGTTTCATTGGGGCGTACTTGCTATACATTGGGCGCGCACCCTCAGGAGTCAAGCTACCCGAAATATAGCCCGTCTCGTCGGCCAAGTCGGCATAGAGCTTCACCCAGTCGCGCATATACTGCGGCTCGCCACGCGAGATGAAGTGGTTAGCCATAAAGAAGGCATCCCAATCCCACAAGTTCTGATAAAATCCTGCCGGAATAAGATAAGGGTACTTCAAACAGCCTTGTGGCTGACGCACCACCTGTTCACGAAGGCCAACATAGCCCTCCGACACCTCCTCATAGATGCTCTGCAACTCTGCTTTATCTACTGGAAAGAGATTTTTGTTTGTTCCATCACAAGCCATAAACAATGCCACCATTCCGAATAAAAATAATTTCTTCATATCAAATCTAATATTTAAAGGTTTTATGAATATATCTATCGAGTAAACTCTGTCATCTCTATATTCTCACGCATAATAAACGCCTTCGGGAAAGTTCCGCGCAGGCGACCGAGCAAAATCATCGCCTCCTCGTGCGAAGTGCAGTTGCCTACCGCCACCTTGAAGTAGGGATTTTCGTAGGTCAAATAGGAGTGTTCCTGTGGAAAAATGGCCGCAAAGTTCTCCTGCGCCATCACTGCATCACGACGCGCCGTCTGCGTATTGCTCATAAAAATCACAATGCGATAACCGCTTACAGCCTTCACATTCGCCTGCAAATTGTTATTCACAATATTTGCAGCATCACCCTGCTCCGTAATGCGCACGGTTTCGTAGACCATAGTCAGCGAGTCGCGCTCGGCAGGCGCAGCAAGACGCTCCTTGATATTTTTGCGGGGTGCAACCTCTTGCTGTACAATATCCTGCGCCGAAGTGGTCAAAACAAAGAGTGATGCGATAATAGTGAAAAGATACTTCATATCGGGTTATTTTTTGAGTCCTAAATTAAATTGTCGAGCGAGCTGGTCGAGAGCTACGCCCTCCTGCTCGAAGATGCGGTGCGACATAAGGGCCGCCACACTAACGCTGTAATCCACCGTAACGCCCGAAAAATCGCCCTTGCGTAGTCTATTCATAAGCGCAAGTGCTCCAATAGGATTGGAGAGTGTAAGGCGCAACGGCACCTCCACCTGCGAACAACGACGGCGTGGTAGCACAACCTCGCCATCGAGCACCAACCGACCAATCTTACGGCCATTATGGCGCACAAAGGCCGAAGCTGCGGTAATGCGCATATTCGATGCGGTATTATTGGCGACAGTGAGTGTTACGCGCCACTGCTCGCCCATCGAGCCCGACACCTTATCGAGCGAGACTACCTGAAATTTCTGCCTGCGCTGGCGCGGTTGTCCCTGCTTGGAGCACCCCGTAAAGCCTACCGCCACAACAACGGCAACAAGTGCAATAAGGGTGTTTTTTATAAATCTTTTCATCTTCATCTATGCTTTGCGTGCGATATATATATGTGCAATACCCATCGACTGCGACCTACGCTCCACACTATCGAAGCCCACCTCCTTCAAGAGTGTTGTAAACTCCTCAGGCGAGGCAAACTTATCAATCGAGTCGGGCAGATAGGTGTATGCCGTAGCGTGTTTCGACACAAGGCGCCCTATGGTCGGAAGGATGTAGTGCGAGTATATGCGGTAGCACCAACGCACCAAGGCAAAACGCGGATTTGAAAACTCCAACACCACAAGGTGGCCACCCTTGCGAATTGTGCGTTTCATCTCGGTCAAGGCCTCCTTCTGATGCTCGAAGTTTCGCACTCCGAAGGCTACCGTAGCGGCATCCACCGCCTCGTCTGCAAGTGGAATACTCTCGGCATTGCACTCCGTCAAAGAGATGCGCTCCGAGAGTCCAAGAGCCTCAATTTTCTGCTTCGCCACAGCCAACATCTCGCTCGAAAAGTCGGCTCCGTAGATTGTTGAGCCCTCGATATTTCGCGCCAAGGCGATAGCCAAATCGCCCGTACCTGTCGCCATATCCATAATATATTTGGCGCCGAGTTTGCGTACGATGCGCACTACGCGCTTGCGCCACAGCTTATCTATATCGAATGATAGTATATGGTTTAATCGGTCGTATGTCGGTGCGATATCGTTAAACATTCCTCGCACCATTTCGCCTTTACTCTCTTTATTCATTATCTGTAAAATTACCTTTAATTGTCAATTCGTCAATTGTCAATTCGTCAATTATCAATTGTCAATTGTATTTTATCGCCTCGGCAACCTCTATACGACTAACAATCGAGGTAGCGAGGTGTGTAACTGCAACTATTATCGCAGCAAAGAGTATATCCACAACTGCAATCCACCCTGCACCAAGCGACACAGGCACCTCGGCAAGAAAATAGCCTGCTTCATCCAATTTTATGAGGTGGAGATACTTCTGCGCTAACAACAGAGCCAACGCCAACAGATTGCCGACAACGATACCCACGGCGATAATCTGCGCTGCGCGATAGGTGAATACGCGGCGTATCGCGCCATTCTGCATACCCAACGATTTGAGCGTTCCCACCATTCGCGTACGCTCCAAAACAAGGATTAGCAGCGCTGTAACCATATTAAATATCGCAACAATCAACATTATGGTCAATATCACAACCGCATTCACATCGTGTGTTTCGAGCCAGCCAAAGATGACTGCGTGACGCTCGCGCGAACTGATTGCCACCAAGCTCTCCTCGCCCTCATACTCGCGCATTAGGCGCAAGTTTACAATATCGGCACTCTGCGCTGCCGTTTCACCATCGTGCAGACGACAGGCGTAGCCCGAAATCTGAGAAGGCTCCCAGCCATTTAGCTTCTGCACATTGCGTATGTCGGTCAGAGCTAACTCTGCACCCGTCTCGCCCAAGGCCGAACGGTATATTCCGCACACCTTGAACACCTCGCGACGAGGCGTGTCACCCTCCAAGAGCAACAACTCGATGCGGCCATTACACTCCGCACCAATCTTCTGCGCCACGCTCTGCGACAGCAGCACCTCCTTGCGGCGCGCCTCCTCCATTCTCGGCATTGTTCCCTCTACTAATCGCTCGGCAAAGAGCGATAAATCGGCATCCGCACCAACACCTTTCAGCGCAACACCTATTGCCCCCTCCTCGCCACGCGCCACGCAACTACGCAGGGCATAACGCTCTGTATGGGCAATATTGCTCGTAGTGTTGAGTATGTTGCGTAGCTGTTCGTTATCACTGATGGGATATTGTTCAGGTTGTCGCTCGCCATAGGGATTGGATATTGTCATATCCGCAATCGTACCCGACACAAGCGTTGTAATCTGCTCCTTGAAGCCAAATATCACCGACAGCGTGATAATCGCCACGGCAATACTCACCGCCACGGCAGCCGTAGCGATACGCACCATCACACTCTTTGACGATGTACCACGCAATGCAATATGTCGGATAAGGCTCTTCATTTTAATTGACAATTGACGAATTGACAATTGATAATTGACGAATTGACCTTCGGTCTTCACTGCTCCGCCTCGGCAAAGTCTGCAAGCAGCCTCTGCTCTCGGCTCAATCGCAGCGGTGACAATTAAAGGAATTTTTAATTTTTAATTTTTAATTTTTAATTCTCAATTCTCAATTATTGAGTATCAATACTCAATCCTGTCCTCTTTTTCGGTCCAAGCGCGGAAGCCTGCAAGGGCCTCCTTGCGCATAAAGTTTTGGCACGGAATTGCTCGCTGGGCATACGGCTTCGCAATCTCGTCGTAGATAAATGAGTCGTCGAAATCTATCGCCTTGGCATCATCTTTCGTATTGCCATAGACAATGCGCGACACCCCTGCCCAATAGAGAGCGCTGAGGCACATCGGACACGGCTCACACGAGGTGTAGCAGGTGCAACCCTCCAACTTGAAGTTGCCCACCTTGGCACACGCTGCGCGAATAGCACTCACCTCGGCGTGCGCAGTTGGGTCATTATTTGCTGTTACGCGGTTTGTTCCCGTAGCGACAACCTCGCCATCGCGAACAATAACAGCCCCGAAAGGACCTCCGCCATTGGCTACATTCTCAATTGAGAGGTCGATAGCCATCTGCATAAATCGGCTATCCTCGGTTGTGAATTTCTCCTCTTCCATAATCGAAATCTCTCATTTTTGGCAAAATTAACAATTTTTTCTATTTTTGTGCGTATTATTAGCGATTATTAGTAATTATTTAACAAAAATCGTACACAAGATGTTTCTAAATCTATTGCAAGTTTCATACGAAGGCGAGAGCCATTTTCTCACCAACCTCACAACAAGTGAGGCATTTATGATGATTATCATTGTCGGCATTGTTGGATTTATAGTGCAGATGCGCCTGCGTTCGGTAGTCTCTAAGTATTCGCAAGAGCCATTGCCGGGCGGAATGACGGGAGCTGAGATTGCCGAGAGAATGTTACGCGAAAATGGCGTACAGGGCGTTACCGTAACCCATACGGGCGGCTACCTCACCGACCACTTTAACCCTGCAACAATGACCGTAAACCTCTCTGACGAGGTCTACTATGGGCGTTCCATCACCGCTGCTGCTATCGCCTGCCACGAGTGCGGACACGCCGTACAGCACGCGCAGGGCTATGCTCCATTGCGTATGCGCTCGGCACTTGTGCCACTTGTAAACTTCTCGTCGCAAGCGGCAACTTGGTTAATCATTATCGGACTTATCATGACCGCCTCGTCGGGCAGCCAGATGATGTGCTGGATAGGAGTGGGACTGATGTGCATATCAGCACTCTTCTCGATTATCACTTTGCCCGTAGAGTACAACGCCTCGGACAGAGCGTTGGAGTGGTTGGAGCAGAGCCGCATCCTCGTTGGCGAGGAGTTGGATGGCGCGAAGATTTCGCTTCGCTGGGCGGCTCGCACCTACCTCGTAGCAGCACTGTCGGCTATCGCATCGATACTCTACTATGTGGCTCTTATCAACGGCAGAAGAAGAGACTAAAATTAGAGAGTAGTGAGGAGTTTTCAAATTGACAATTGACAATTGACCTTCGGTCTTCACTGCTCCGCCTCGGCAAAGTCTGCAAGCAGCCTCTGCTCTCGGCTCAATCGCAGCGGTGACAATTAAAAGAATTTTTAATTCTTAATTTTTAATTACTTTCTCGCGCTCCCCAGTAAGCGAACAGAGTGAGCGCCCCCAGTAAGGGCGGAACGCCCACCCCCAGTAAAACACCGAAGGTGTGTCCCCAGTAAACCCCAGTTAAACTGCGCCGTGATAAGGGTAGGAGTTCGCAAAACAAAAAAAACAAAAAAACTAAAAGATAATATGAAGAAACAAACAAAATTAATTATCGGTCTTGCCATTGCGGTTATATCGTTATGTTTTAGCATATTGCGTATTACCGATGTAATTCCTTCATCGCCCAAGAAGCCTAAGTATGTATTCTACTTTATTGGCGATGGTATGAGTGTTGCCCAAGTGCTCGGCACCGAATTTTACAACGCAGCGAAGAGTGGCACAGACAAAATCGAGCGTCTGAATTTCTCGCAATTTCCGACACGAACATTCGTAACAAACTATTCTGCATCGAACCTCGTTACCGACTCGGCAGCGGCTGGCACAGCACTCGCCACAGGACATAAAACTAATAACGACTATATAGGCGTAGACAAGGATGGCAATGCCCTGCGCTCAATCATCGATGTCGCCACAGAGGGCGGCTACAAGGTGGGATTGGTAACCAATGTCGGTATCAACCACGCCACTCCAAGCAGTTTCTACGGGCATACAACTGACCGCTTCGCATTCTCGCAACTTATAGACGACTACATCGCCAGCGAGGTGGATTTCATCGCAGGTGCAACCGTTATGGACAAGATGAGTCGTACGCTCCGAAAGCAGTATGCGCCTATAACTACCGTAGAGCTCGTCGAGCGCATCCGCAATGCAGGCATCGAAATCACAACCGATATTACGAGAGCTGCAACGACCAGAGATAAGCGCGTAGCACTTATTGCCAACGACAAGGAGAATAAGCATGTGCCCAATGTCATAGACCGCAAGGGCGACGAGCAGCACACGCTGACAGCCTTCACTCGTGCAGCGATAGAGTACCTCACAAGCAATAGCGACAACGGCTTTTTCTTGATGGTTGAGGGTGGAAAAATCGACTATGCAGCACACAACAAAGATGCGGTTACAGTGTTCACAGAGATAAACGAATTTGCCGAGTCGATAGAGTTGGCTCTCGGCTTTGCTGAGCAACACCCCGACGAAACTCTTATCGTAGTAACATCCGACCACGACACGGGAGGTCTGAGCATCGGCCACAACCAATACACCGTTCGTATGAATGCCCTAACAGTACAGAATCTATCGGTAGCTATGCTATCTAATGTTCTACGCGATATGCGAGCAAAAGGCTATCGCAACTGGGCAGATTATAAGCAGATGTTATCCGAAAGAGTTGGTTTATGGAGCAATATTCCTGTCAGCAAGGAGGATGAGCAGTTGTTGCTCAACGACTTCAACGATATATTTATGAAGCACGGCAAGCAGCTCGAAGGGTTGTATACAAAGAACGAAATTATTGCAATAGATGCGATGAGTATACTCTACAAGTATGCCCTTATTGATTGGGCCAGCTTCCAGCACACTGGACTATACACTCCACTCTACGCCAAGGGCTTTGGTGAGAGCAAGTTCGCTGCTTGCTACGACCAGACCGAGATTCCGAAGACTATTGCTCGTCTGATGGGCGGCGAACTGTAAAAAATCGTTCTGATTGGGAAATTTTGCACCTTGCTGCAGACGCTGAAATGCTCACATAGGTCTACTATGCTCCGCTTTCATCGCCTTGCAACGCACAAAATTTCCTCAATCATTGACTATTTTTTGGTGAGAGATAACTAAAAATAATTTTAAATTTTGCATTCTGCATTTTGAATTTTGCATTTTGAATTATGAACTACACTTTCGACCACGACCTATTTTTGTTCCTCAACTTCGATGGAGGAAAAGCGATGGATTTTATAATGGAGACCATATCGGGAACGCTGATGTGGATACCACTCTACCTCTTTATACTCGGCTTTGTATGGTATAAGCTCGGTTGGCAGAGAGCCCTCGCCTTTGCTGTTTGCTTGGTGTTGGCGATTGGTTTGTCGGATATCATCTGCGGCATCTTCAAACATTCGGGCCCTCTGAAACACTTGTGGGAGTCGTTCCCCGTGCGTCATCGCCCTATGTTCGACTCGGCTGTGCGCGACTTGGCACATGTTCCATCGTACAAGCACGGAGCCTATGGCACTGTGTCGGCACACGCTGCAACCGTTGTGTCGTTGGCGTGGTTTTCAGCTCTCACAATTCGTAAAAAGTGGTATAATTGGGTTATTTCTGTGGCAGTTATCTTGATATGCTACTCGCGCATCTATCTCGCTTGCCACTTCCCTATGGATATTCTACTCGGTTCAATTGTAGGTAGTGCGTGCGGTTTGTCTATATTTTTCCTATGGAAAAAGTTTGACAGAGTAGTGGAAAAGTTGATAAAATAGTGTATCTTTGCACGCGAATTATTAAAAAGATTTAAAAATTTAAATAAACGATATAGCATTTATGGAACATTTGAGTGAACAAGAACAGTTGCGCCGCCAGTCGCTCCAAGCGTTGCGCGACCTCGGTATCAACCCCTATCCGGCAGAGAAGTTTGATGTGTCGGCTACCGCAGCGCAGATAGCAGCAGAGTTCGATGCCGAGCCTGCAAAGTTCGAGGCTGTAACCATCGCCGGTCGTATTATGAGCCGTCGTATTATGGGTAGTGCTTCGTTCTTCGAGTTGCAGGACCACACAGGTCGTATTCAGGTATATATCCGCCGTGACGATGTCTGCCCAGAGGGGGACCCCACACTCTACAATACTGTGTTTAAGAAGTTGCTCGATATTGGCGACTTTGTGGGTATTGAGGGTTTTGCTTTCCGCACCAACACAGGCGAGTTGTCGGTACACTGCCGCAAGTTCACCGTCTTGTCGAAGTCTATCCGCCCACTCCCAATCGTGAAGGAGAAAGACGGTCAGCAGTTCGATGCTTTGACAGACCCTGAGGTACGCTATCGTCAGCGTTATGTCGATTTGGTGGTTAATCCGAAGGTGCGCGAGGTCTTTGCAAAGCGTGCAAAGATTATCGCTACCATGCGCGAGTACTTCAACGAGCACGGTTGCTTGGAGGTCGAGACTCCAATCTTGCAGCCAATTCCGGGAGGTGCTTCGGCTCGCCCATTCATCACCCACCACAACGCTCTCGATATCGACTTCTATATGCGAATAGCTACCGAGTTGTACTTGAAGCGCCTTATCGTAGGCGGCTTTGATGGCGTATATGAGTTCGGCAAGAATTTCCGTAACGAGGGTATGGACCGCACTCACAATCCTGAGTTTACTTGTATGGAGATTTATATCGCCTACAAGGACTACCGCTGGATGATGGAGTTCACCGAGAATATGTTGGAGCGTATCGCTTTGGCTGTTAATGGCACTACCGAGGTGGAGATTGATGGCAAGCAGATTTCGTTCAAGGCTCCGTTCCGCCGTTTGACTATGACCGATGCTATCCGCGAGAAGACCGGCTACGACATCACAGGTCAGAGTGAGGCTGAGTTGCGCGAGGCTTGCAAGCGTTTGAATGTCGAGATTGACGACACGATGGGTAAGGGTAAGTTGATTGATGCCATCTTCGGACAGTACTGTGAGGAGGATTTGGTGCAGCCAACATTTATCTGCGACTACCCTATCGAGATGTCGCCACTCTGCAAGCGTCACCGTGACAACCAAGATTTGACCGAGCGTTTCGAGTTGTTCGTAGCGGGCAAGGAGTTGTGTAACGCCTACTCGGAGTTGAACGACCCAATCGACCAGCTGGAGCGTTTCCAAGAGCAGATGCGATTGTCGGAGCGTGGCGATGACGAGGCGATGTTTATCGATATGGACTTTGTGCGTGCGTTGGAGTACGGTATGCCGAACTGCTCGGGTATGGGTATGGGTATCGACCGCTTGACAATGTTTATGACAGGTCAGACTTCGATTCAGGATGTATTGTTCTTCCCTACAATGCGCCCTGAGAAGAAGGTTGTTGCCGATGGCGAGGAGGTATATACCGAGGCGGGTGTTCCTGCCGAGTGGGTTGAGGCTATTCAGAAGATGGGCTACATCACCCTCGAAGCCTTTGCCAACACTGCAAAGAGTGGCGGTATGAAACTCTTTAACGACCTCTGCGGCTTCAACAAGAAGAATAAGTTGGGCTTGGCAACCGCAGGTATCAAGGCGTGGATTGAGGCTCAAAAGGAGTAGAACTTGTAAGGGCTATTTACAAGTTGAGAAATTGGAATAATATTATTAAACTTAAATTATATATTTGAAAACTATGGCAAGAAAGAAGATTGTTGCTGGTAACTGGAAGATGAATACTTTGCCAGCAGAGGGTGTTGAGTTGGCAAAGAGTGTAGTTGCAGGTCGCTCGGAGGTTTGCGAGTGCGTAAACTTTATCGTTTGCCCTCCATTCACCCACCTTTCGCAGGTTGTTGAGGCTGTTAAGGGCTCGGATATCGCTGTTGGTGCGCAGGATTGCGCTACCGAGGCTAAGGGTGCCTACACCGGCGAGGTTGCAGCACAGATGATTGCAGCTCTCGGTTGCAAGTATGTTATTCTCGGCCACTCGGAGCGTCGTCAGTACTATGGCGAGACTTCGGAGAGTTTGAACAAGAAGATGGCTCAGGCTTATGCTAACGGCTTGACTCCAATCTACTGCGTAGGCGAGAACTTGGAGGAGCGCGAGGCAGGTAACCACTTCGCAGTTTGCAAGGCACAGATTGAGGAGGTAGTATTCAACCTCACCGAGGAGCAGTTCGCTAACCTCGTTATCGCATACGAGCCTGTTTGGGCTATCGGTACAGGCAAGACCGCTACCGCAGAGCAGGCACAGGAGATTCACGCATATATCCGTGAGGTGTTGCGCTCGAAGTTCGGTGCTGCTGCCGAGGAGTGCCCAATTCTCTACGGTGGTTCGTGCAAGCCATCTAACGCTGCCGAGATATTTGCAAAGGCTGATGTAGATGGTGGTCTTATCGGTGGTGCAGCTTTGAAGGCTGAGGACTTCCTCGCTATCGGTAAGGGTTTCTAATCAGAGAAATCCACCTCAAAAGCACTTTTTATGGTAAATAAGGTTTTTGGGCTGTCAAGCGACAGCCCAATTTTATAAAAATAAGCTAATGGCTAATTGCCAATGGCTAATTGCAAAAAAAATGAATCGTTATATCAACATCAACGACTACGACTATCCGTTACCTGACGAGCGAATTGCGAAGTTTCCGCTTGCGGAGCGTGATTCGTCGAAGTTGCTTGTCTATCGTGGTGGCGAGATTGCGGAGCGACACTTCTCCGATATTGGCGAGGAGTTACCCGAAGGCTCTCTGCTCGTATTCAACAATACAAAGGTGGTGCGAGCGCGACTCGTTATGCACAAACCTTCGGGAGCAAGGGTTGAGGTCTTCTGCTTGGAGCCTCACGCCCCTGCCGACTACGAACATGCCTTTGCGGTAAAGGGCGAGTGCGAGTGGTCGTGCATTGTGGGTAACCTCAAAAAGTGGAAGGAGGGAGCTGTCGAGATACCTTTCGAGTATGAGGGCGCAAACTACACCTTGCAGGCATATATCGCCGAGCGTGGCACGCGCGAGCATATTGTGCGCTTCGAGTGGGCGGCTCCGATGACCTTTGGCGAGTTGTTGGAGTATCTCGGTCGTATTCCTATTCCGCCGTATCTCAATCGCGAGAGCGAGGAGATTGACAATACTCGCTACCAGACGGTCTATTCCCGTTTTGAAGGCTCTGTGGCAGCACCAACGGCAGGTTTGCACTTCACCGAGCCACTTATCGAGCGAATGAAGGCGAAGGGTTTTGACTTTGCCGAGGTTACGCTCCATGTGGGCGCAGGAACATTCTTGCCGGTTAAAGATGAAGATGCCACCAAACACGCAATGCACACCGAGCATTTCGATATCACCCTTGCAACACTGCGAAAACTGCGTGCGAACTATGGCAAAATTGTCGCCGTAGGCACAACCTCGGTGCGCACTTTGGAGTCGCTGACGGCTTTGGCATGGCGCATCAAGGGTGGTAAGGCTTACGACTGCGCAACGGTGGGACAGTGGGAGTTGTACGATATCCCTGCCGACTTCACTGGCGAGAAGGTCCTCGATATACTTATATTATATATGGAGCAAAATGGTTTGGAGCGTCTGCGTGCCGCAACCGAGATAATGATTACCCCACTTGGTTACAACTACCGCATCGTGCGCAATATCGTAACCAACTTCCACCAACCGAAATCGACCTTGCTGCTGCTCGTATCGGCCTATGTGGGCGAAGATTGGCACAAGATTTACGACTACGCCCTCTCGCACGATTTTCGGTTTTTGTCGTATGGCGACTCATCGTTGCTTATGCGATAGTAGCGATTTTCTATTAAAGAACAATATAGCGTATCCACAGAGTTTGTTGGATACGCTTTTTTTGCGGATATAAAAAAATTATCAAAAAAAATTCTTGTTTTACGAGAAATTTTTAATATCTTGCAGAAATATTTTTTAGAAAACCAAAAAACACTACAACCTTTTATGACACTTTTTGAGACTTTCACCCCTTGGGCCTTCTTTGTAGACTTGGGCTTAATGTCCGTGCTACTACTCTTCGGCCAAATTTTGCGAGCAAAAATCAAATTAATTCAGAAATTATTTATTCCGCCAAGCCTTATTGCTGGTATTTTGGGCTTAACCCTTGGTCCTAATGGCTTGGGATGGTTGCCATTCTCTGGCGAACTCGGAACATACTCCGCAATCTTGATTGCATTGGTATTTGCCGCATTGCCACTATCTTCCACCTCGAACGCCTCGATGAAGGAGGTTGTTCGCACCACAGGCCCTATGTGGGCTTACGCGCAGTTGGGAATGTTGCTGCAATGGGGCATTATTGGTTTGTTCGGCCTATTTGTCCTCAAAGCTATTTGGCCTGAACTCAACGATGCCTTCGGCATTATGCTGCCTACGGGATTTTATGGCGGACACGGAACGGCCGCTGCCATTGGCGCTGCATTCGATGGCTTAGGCTGGGAGGAGGCTCGCAGCTTAGGTATGATGACCGCCACAATCGGCATTATATGGGCAATCTGCATTGGCCTTATCTTTATCAAATGGGCTACTCGCAAGAAGCATACCGCTTTTATCTCCGACTTCAAGGAGCTACCCAACGAGTTGCGCAGTGGCCTGCTTCCTGAGGAGAAGCGCAGCTCTATCGGCAACGAAACCACATCGTCGATATCTATCGACTCGCTGACTTTCCACTTGGCATTGGTTTGTGTAGCTGCTCTCTTGGGCTATTTGTGTAGCATTGGCGTCAAGAGCATATACCCTAAGTTGGAGTTGCCGGTGTTTAGTTGCGCCTTTGTATTTGGCCTTATCTTGAAAAAGATATTCGACAAGACCAATGTCTCGAAGTATATCTGCCCTAAGACCACACAGCGCATTGGCAGTATGAGCACCGACCTCTTGGTGGCATTTGGTGTTGCATCTATCAAGATAAGCGTAATCGTCAAGTATGCCATTCCGCTTATCGTCTTGATTGGCATTGGATCAGTAATCATCTTCGCTATAACCTTCTACTTCGGCCGCAAGCTATCCAAGACCTACTGGTTTGAGCGCACAATCTTCGCTTGGGGATGGTGGACAGGCACAATGGCTATGGGTATAGCATTGTTGCGCATCGTAGACCCTAAGTTGGAGAGCAAAGCTATGGATGACTACGCATTGGCATATCTTCCTATTGCACCACTCGAAATCTTGCTAATCACCCTCACGCCTATTATGTTTATGAATGGTATGGGCGTATGGTTGATGGTAGGATGTTTGGCACTTGCCGCCGTAACCATCCTCATTGCAGGGTTGATGAAGTGGTTTAACACGAACAATGAATAGAGATAAACTCCATCATAGATAGTAGGTGTGCAATTTTTAGAGATTGCACACCTGCACTATTTTAGTTAAGAGTTGAAAGTTATTTTGATTGTGGGAACTCCGAAGCGAGTCGAGGCGCGAGTTTATTAAGGAGTATAAGGAATTTAAGGAGGCGCGGGAAGTAATTAAAAATTAAAAATTCCTTTAATTGTCCATTGTCAATTATCAATTGTCAATTTGAAAACTACTCACTACTATCTACTCACTACTCACTAATTAGAATTCTCTCGTCTAATAAAGTATATCGCGGTAGTTATACTTCTCGCTAATCACTCCGTTGTCGAGCACCACCAAGCCATAGTTGGCGCGTAGGATAGTCTTCAAAGTCTTGGCGTCGATATTATAACAATTTGCAGGGGAATCTGCCGAGAGGTGTTCGGGTGTAAGATACACCACTCTACCGCCACTCTGCTCAGCGTAGTGTTCAACGGCAGCAAATCGAGCCTTCACCTTATCGTTCGCGCCCTCCTTATCGGTCATACAGAGCATATATAGTTTGCCCTGCGTAGCGAGCAATTCAGCCGTTTTATCGCCCTCGTTATTGCTAATATAAAACTCTAAAATCATAGGCTCCACGCCATTTTTGTCGCTATCTACGCGCGTTTCAACCCACTCCCAACGCTTCTCATTGTGCCACGCCTTGTCTTCGAGCGAGAACTCGCGCAATCGGCCTGTGCGACGATTGCGATAGACGAGCACCACCTCTTCGGAGGTCTGCTTGGCGCGCGCCTTATCCATCTCCTCGGCGATATTTGTGCCAACCTTATACGGAAGCATATCGATTGGAGGGAGGTGGAAGTAGCTGTATGTGCCGACACTCATAGCAAAAGCGAAGAAGAAGCACATCAAGAAGAACTCCAACTTCGAGAATGCGAAAATTCGGTCGGGGCGATAGCGATACCAAAAACAGAGTGCCATAGGTAGTAGCACAGCATTTTTTGCGAATGTTTGCCAAGGAGTAAGTTTTACCAACTCGCCAAAGCAGCCGCAATCCTCGACAGGAATTATCGTAGCACTCAAAAATGTTAGGATGGTAAAGAATGTCATTGACAATACCGAGAAAATCGACACCAAGCGTATGCGCACTTTGAAGGTGAGCATACATCCCATCATCAACTCGGCACCGCAGAGCCATATCGAGAAGAGTACAACCAACCACTCCGGGGCCGAAATATTATAGGCTGCGAGGTAGTTATTGACACTCAAAATCGTTCCCCATGGGTCTATCGCCTTGAAAAATCCCGACACTATAAAGGTGAAGGCAAAGATTATTCGGCAGGCGTGCGAGAGGTAGCGAAACCAGCGTCTATTTCTCAGTTGTTGGGACATCTCTATCTATTTAAGAGTGGGGTTATCTTCGCCTCTATGCGGGTAAAAATCTCTTCGGGCGATGCCATTGCACCCTCCGCATTACTGCAATCGACCACCACAAGTTCGCTATCGCGCTCGGCAGACTCGATATAGACCTCGCGCACACGCTGCTGCAACGAGAGCGACTGCTCGTGAATATCCGCTGCACCATTCAGATAGCTTCTATCGTCACCCTCGCGCTGCTCAGTCAGGCGCTTCTCGGTAAAGGCAAACGGCACATCGAGGAACAACGAGACATCGGGGCGAGGTATCTTATTGACCTCGTATTCGAGGTTGAGAATCCAATCGTTGAGTTTAAGGCGCGCCTCCTTGTCGGCAATTTTGGCACATTGGTAGCCAATATTCGAATAGACATATCTATCGACAATCACGACCTTGCCCTCCTGCTGCCATTTGCGGATTTGCGGTGCCATATCGGCACGGTCGCCCGCGTATAGCAACGCTACAATATAGGGGTCTACCTGCTCCACCGAGCCGAGTTCGCCACGCAGAAAGCGAGCAATCAAGTCGCCATATATCGGTGCATCGAAACGCGGAAAGTGAACATACTCACTCGCCACACCTCGCTCGGCAAACATCTCGCGCAATTTTTTGATTTGGGTAGATTTTCCTGCGCCGTCAAGTCCTTCAAGTACTATAAACATAATTCAAAATGCAAAATGCAAAATGCAAAATTATTTCTCTTATTTCAGCATCGAAACGGCTCTTTTAACTGCTTTTACGAGTGCGTCAATATCTTCTTTGTTTGTGTAGAGTGCAATCGAGGCACGAACAACGCCGTTTGTACCGTAGCGAGCCATAACAGGCTCGGCGCAGTGGTGTCCCGTACGCACCGCCACACCCATCTTGTCGAGAATCATTCCTATATCGTAGTGGTCGCAACCCTCAACATTAAATGAAATAATCGGAGCCTTGCCCTCCGTAGTGCCATATATGCGCAATCCCTCAATCTGCAACAACTGTTCAGTGGCGTAGTTGAGCATCGCTCTCTCGTGCTTCGCAACCTCCTCAGCATTGAGCGACTGCAAAAACTTTATCGCCTCCGCCAATCCCACAGCAGCGATATAATTAGATGTTCCCGCCTCGAATTTGAGTGGCAGAGGCGCGTATGTAGTCTTTGCAAAGGTTACCTTATCGACCATATCGCCACCGCCCATATATGGCGGCATCTTGTCGAGCAGTTCGCGCTTGCCGTATAATACACCTATGCCCGTAGGACCATATAGTTTGTGTCCGGAAAATGCGTAGAAGTCGCAATCGAGAGCCTTTACATCTACCCCACCATGAACAACGCCCTGACAGCCATCAACCACAACGACAGCACCCACCGAGTGCGCCTTTGCGATAATTGTTGCGAGGTCGGGGCAAGTACCGAGCGTATTCGATGCCTGCGTAACCGCAACAACCTTTGTGCGCTCGTCAATAAGGGTATCGAGTGCATCGAGTTCCAATGCGCCACTATCATCAACCGGAACTACTCGCAGCTCTGCCCCCTTACGCTCCGTAGCCAACTGCCAAGGCACGATATTCGAGTGGTGTTCGATATGGCTGACAACGATATTGTCGCCCTCGTGCAAGTTGCGCTCGCACCAGCTCGCAGCCACCAAGTTCAGCGACATCGTAGCACCCGAAGTAAATACCACCTCCTCGCGGCACTCCGCACCGATAAACTGGCGCACCACCTCTCTTGCCTCCTCGTATCGTGCGGTCATCTCCTCCGACAAGAGATGCACGCCACGATGGATATTGGCGTTGTCGTGCAGGAGTAGCTCCGACATCTTCTCCACCACACAACGCGGCTTCTGTGCCGTAGCTCCGCTATCGAGGTATACCAGCCTCTTGCCATAGACCTCGCGCTCCAATATCGGGAACTCCTTGCGTATTTCCTCTACATCAAACATTTCCGAATTATCCGTTTAATCTTTTTGAAAGCTCTTCGGTTAGGTGGTTGCGCAGAGCCTCAACATCGCACTTTGCCACAACATCGCCCACAAAACCCTCCAACATCAGCCTTTCGGCACTCTCCTCAGAGATACCGCGCTGACGCATATAGTATATCGCCTGCTCGTCAAGTTGTCCTACGGTCGAGCCGTGCGAACACTTCACATCGTCGGCGTAAATCTCCAACTGCGGCTCGGACACTACGCGACCTGCACCGAGTTCGATATTTCTATTCAACTGCTTGGCATCGGTGCGCTGTGCATCTTGCGCCACATAGACCAAACCCTTAAACTCTGCAACGGCTCTGCCCGAAGCTACGCTCTTAATGGTCGAGTCGCTCTTGCAATCTGCAACATTGTGGCGTGTAACGAGCGACAACACTGCGTGGTCAAAGCCCCCTGCCACCACCGCCGTATTCATCACAAACGATGAATGCGGAGCGTTGAGCAAAGTTTCGTAGGCAGCGTGCGCTCCTCGCAACATCACAGTCGTAACATTGCACTCGCTCGCCTCGCCCTGCTCTATCGTGAGCGACACATACTTCTCCGAAGCATAGACCTCCGTAAGCGACACCTGCGCGTGCGGAGCAAGGCACAGAGTCAAAGCGCACTCCTTCGCATCATCGTGCCACACCACGAGCGACACCCTCTGCGAGGTTGCAACCTCAATTTCGCCCTTGCGCGGATTTACGACAACGAGAGGTAGCGACAAGTCGCACTTGTCGTCAATGCGCCCAACCTTCATCTCGCGCAACACCCCCTCTGCTATTAACTCTCGAACAGCCATTGCCTACTCCTTATAGTCGTTAATCAACCAATCGTAGCCCTCTTTTTCGAGCTTCAACGCTAACGACTTGTCGCCCGAATAGATAATCTTGCCCTTGTACAACACATGCACAAAGTCAGGCACGATATAATCCAACAAACGCTGGTAGTGGGTAATCACCACCGTAGCGTTCTCAGGTGTGTGCAACTTCGTAACTCCCGTAGCGACAATTCGCAAGGCGTCAATATCCAATCCCGAATCGGTCTCGTCAAGGATAGCCAACTTCGGGTCGAGCATCGCCATCTGAAAAATCTCGTTTTTCTTCTTCTCGCCACCCGAAAAACCAACATTTACGGCACGCGAGGTCATCTTGGCATCGAGCTCCACAACCTTCGCCTTCTCGCGCATCATCTTCAAAAATTCGGCTGCGGTGAGTGGCTCCTCGCCACGCGACTTGCGCTGCTCATTTACGGCAATCTTCATAAAGTTTGCCATCGTAACACCCGGAATCTCCACCGGATATTGAAAACCGAGGAACAAGCCCTTTCTTGCTCTCTCCTCAATGGACATATCGCGCAAGTCCTCGCCCTCAAACGACAACTCGTCAGCCTCAACCGTAAACTTATCGCTACCGGCAATCACCGATGCAAGGGTACTCTTTCCCGAGCCGTTAGGTCCCATTATGGCGTGCACCTCGCCCGCCTTAACCTCGAAGTCTATACCTCGAAGAATCTCCTTGCCATCGACCGATGCGTGCAAATTCTTAATTTTAAGCATATTTTCTTTTTTTTGCTTCGCGAACTCCTACCCTTATCACGGCGCAACTTTTTTAGGGGTTGTTAGAGGTTATTAAGGGTTATTAGGGGTGCGCTGAAAGTAATTCTTAATTTTTAATTCTTAATTTTTAATTCTTAATTTTTAATTTGGATTTGGCGTTTAGCCTACGCTGCCTTCAAGGCTGATGGATAACAGTTTTTGGGCCTCCACCGCAAACTCCATCGGCAACTTCGCCAACACCTCACGGGCATATCCTCCAACAATCAAGCCCACTGCATCCTCGGTCGAAAGACCTCGTTGGTTGCAATAGAACAACTGCTCCTCCGAGATTTTCGAGGTTGTAGCCTCGTGTTCGAGTTGAGCCGACGAGTTGCGACAATCGACCGTAGGGAAGGTATGCGCTCCACACTTGTCGCCAATAAGCAACGAGTCGCACTGCGAGTAGTTGCGGGCATTATCCGCCTTCGGCATAACCTTAACCAAGCCACGATAGGCATTTTGCGACTGCCCTGCCGAGATACCCTTCGACACAATACGGCTGCGAGTATTGCGACCAATGTGTATCATCTTTGTTCCCGTATCTGCCTGCTGGAAGTTGTTGGTCATTGCCACCGAGTAGAACTCGCCTACCGAGTTGTCGCCCATAAGCACACAGCTCGGATATTTCCAAGTTATCGCCGAGCCTGTTTCTACCTGAGTCCAGAAGAGGTGGGCATTCTCCTTGCAAAGACCTCGCTTGGTTACGAAGTTGTAGATACCGCCCTTACCCTCCTTGTCGCCCGGGTACCAATTCTGCACTGTCGAGTACTTAACCTCGGCATCTCTCTCTACAACAATCTCGACCACTGCGGCGTGCAGTTGGTTTTCGTCACGCTGCGGAGCAGTACAGCCCTCCAAGTAACTTACATACGCCCCCTCGTCAGCCACAATCAGCGTACGCTCGAACTGACCTGTACCCTGCGCATTGATGCGGAAGTAGGTGGAGAGCTCCACCGGGCAACGCACCCCCTTCGGGATATAGCAGAATGAGCCGTCAGAAAAGACCGCCGTATTCAGTGCTGCGTAGAAGTTGTCGGCATACGGCACTACCGAGCCGAGATACTTGCGCACCAACTCTGGGTACTCGCGTATCGCCTCCGAGATTGGGCAGAAGATAATACCCTTCTCCGCCAACGCCTCTTGGAAGGTGGTCTTTACCGACACCGAGTCGAATACCGCATCGACAGCCACACCCGCCAAGACCTTCTGCTCATCGAGTGGAATACCGAGCTTGTCGAATGTAGCTTTGAGTTCGGGGTCTACCTCGTCCATCGAAGCGAGTTGCTTCTTCTTTTTAGGTGCAGCGAAGTAGATAATGTCGTTGAAATCTATCTCCGGAATATCGAGATGCCCCCATGTCGGGTGCTTCATCGTGAGCCAATGGCGATAGGCCTTCAAGCGGAGTTCGAGCATCCACTCAGGCTCCTCCTTCTTTGCCGAAATAAGGCGTATAACCTCCTCGTTCAGACCTTTCGGAATAAACTCGGTCTCGATATCGGAGGTGAAGCCGTACTTGTAGTCCGACTCCTCGATTGTGGTCTTAATATCTATATTTTCCTCTCTCATTTTCATTGCAAAAGTTGTATCATAGATACAATCGTGCAAAAATAGTGAAAAAAACGGAAAACTAAAAACTTTTTTAGATGGCATTGAATGACAATCGCTCCCTATGGTCGCCGAATGGCAATGAATAGCATTAAATAACAAGCTGACACTATTATTTTAGGCCATTCAGCACTCCAAAAGAGTGCACATACCATTAAATACCACGCTATCATTCGGGTATCGTTTTCGATACCCATGAGGGCAAGGGGGGGGGTGAATAGAGGTTGTTCGCAGCTATAAACTTGTCAGCAAAGAGAGAGAGAGTGTGTGTGTGAAGAAGCTCTCCACTCTCAATTTCTAAAAGTCGGAACCTTCAATATACGAAGAATAATCCTTCCAAAACTCCGCCGACTTATAGTCATCCACCGAGGCTCTTGGCACATAAATTCGTCGTTCCGAAGCGTTGTTTGTAAACATACCAGCTCCGCCCACCGGTGGG
Source organism: Rikenellaceae bacterium (assembly GCA_015059865.1). Classification (GTDB taxonomy): domain Bacteria; phylum Bacteroidota; class Bacteroidia; order Bacteroidales; family Rikenellaceae; genus Alistipes. The sequence continues at coordinate 90,924 of SUZP01000001.1, forward strand.
GTCTTGCGCTTGCAATATACACTTGTTAGCGAGGTGCAATTATAGAATGCATAACTTCCAATCTTGGTAACGCTATTGCCGATTGTAACACTTGTCAGCGAGGAGCAACTATTGAATGCATTATCTCCAATCGAAGTAACTTTATCACCAATAGTTATATTTTCCAAATTAGAGCACCTACAAAATGCGCCACTGCCAATCGTAGTAACGCCATCACCCATTACTACACTCTTTAATTTACCACACTCATAAAATGCATTATGGCCAATAGAAGTTAGACTATTACCCGTTACCACACTCGTCAATTCACTACATCCATAGAATGAATAAGTATCAATTAGTTCAACTCTATCTCCCAGCTCTATATTCTTTAATTTACGACATCCATAGAACGCATAGCCATAGATTGCAGTAATACCACCGCCCATTTCTATACTCTCCAAATTATAGCAATCTATGAATGCCGCATACCTAATCCAAGCGACCCTATCCGGAATAGTTATATGTGACAAACTAACGCAATTCGCAAACGCGTAATCATCAATCGACCACACAATTTCACCTATTGTTACATCTGCTAAAGCGGTACAATTTGCAAATGCTCTATCTCCTATATTCTGAACTTTATCCGGAATTATCACACTCTCTAAACTGCTGCAATTTTCAAATAAGCGAGCCGCAATACTCTCGACACTATTACTTATGGTTACACTTGTCACATTGCGACAATTGCTAAAAGCCTCTCTTCCAATCGTCTTAACATTATCGGGTATTGTCAAGGTTATCAAACCGGCGCAATCCTTAAATGCGCGTTCTCCAATCGATGTAACGCTACCGGGTATCGTCAGACTTTCCAAGTTGCTACACCCCTCGAATGCACTCATTCGAATTGCTCTGACACGATCCGGTATGGTCACACTCACCAATCTATCGCACCCCTCAAACGCGTGCGCTCCAATCGAAAGAAGTGGAGCATCAAAAGTGATCACACCTATGTCATTTTCATAGATATTAGAGACCACATTCACCTCAAAATCGTTCGTAGAATGAAGATCTATTACCTCACCATCAGATGAGGTATAATAGATGACGCCAACCCCTTTTATAACATCTTCGTCTTCATATTTATGGCAAGCCACCGCAAACAAGCAGGCCAACAATAGTACAATTCGCCTCACAATAATATAAGTTTTAGATTAAACGAGTTGATTGTATAGGCAAAGATAGTGAAAAGTTGGGGACTTTTCAAATTAAAAATTAAGAATTGAGAATTAAGGGTTGGATTTGAGGGCTTTTAGCCGTTAGCTATTGGCTTTTTATTATCTTTGCGCCATCGGTCTTGATTGCGCCCTGCTCGACAAGTCGGCGCAGAGCATCCAACACACTCTGCTCGCTGCCCTTTATCTTGGCCACAACCTCCTTTATCGTCATCGGCTCGGCCGCAAGCAGCGCGAGAATTTGCGTCTCGAAATCTATGGTCTGCACGCTCTTAGCCTTGCGCCTACGGGCAAGGCAGTTGTCGCAGATGCCACACGGCTCGGACATCGCATCGCAGAAATATTGTTCGATAATACGGCTGCGACACTCCTCGCTATCGTTGGCGTAGTGGAGCAGATGATTAAATCGCTCCTTCATCAACTCCTTGCGGCGCGAATAGGTTTCGGGCGCTATATAGATATCGCGAGCAGGCAGTCGCTCCTCGTCAAGAAATATCAGTGGGTCGTGGTTTGTCGGGATATAGCGAATAACATTGGCACGCCACAGTCGCTTCAAAAATTCGTGTACCTCGGTGTGCGAATATTTCGACACTGTGGCAATCTCCATCTCGTCAATTGGGCGGAACTCGCTGAAAACACCCGTATAAAGGCGCAATATTGTACGCAGTATATTCTCCTCCTTCTCGCCCTGCAAAGGCACCTGATAGAGTTCGTCGCGCGTAACCATAAACATCAGTCGCGCAGGGTGTTCGCAATCCTCCACAAGTGTCATATAACCATTTAGTTGCAACAACTTAATAATGTTGTAAACAACAACTGTCGGTTGCTTTATATGGCGGCAGAAGTCGTATATATTGAAGACAAACGAAGCCTCCTTGCCATCACCAATTGCCACGCCGAGATAGGAGCATAGTTCGTGATATACGGATTGGATAAGCGGTATCGGCGGAAACTCCTTCTCGAAGATATCGAGGATGCGCCTATTATCATCTGACGACATCAAGATTACGGCATAGCTACGCTCGCCATCGCGCCCTGCGCGGCCAGCCTCCTGATAGTAGGATTCGAGCGAGTCGCTCATTGTGTAGTGGATAACAAAACGCACATCGCGCTTATCTATGCCCATACCAAAGGCGTTGGTCGCAACCATAATACGGGTTTTGCCACTCACCCACTCATCCTGTCGTGTGGCACGCTCGGTATTCGGCAGTCCTCCGTGATAAAAGGAGGCAGACTCCCCCTGCTCAACGAGGTAGTTCGCAACCTGCTCGGCACTCTTGCGCATACGCACATAGACAATACCACATCCGGGTACATTATTTATTATACGCATCAACTGCGACTCCTTGTCGTCGGTTTGGCGCACGCTATACGAAAGGTTGGGGCGCAGGAACGAGGATTGCAAGATATTAGGCTCGGCAAAGTCGAGCTGCTCCATAATATCTTTCGCTACGCGCGGTGTCGCCGAGGCAGTAAGAGCCAAGACAGGCGTATCGGGCAACACTCTGCGCAACTCCTTGATTTTGAGATATGCAGGCCTAAAATCGTAGCCCCACTGCGAGATACAGTGCGCCTCATCCACCGCCAAGAGCGATACATTCATTCTATCTACGCGCAGGCGAAACATCTCGCTCGATAGTCGTTCGGGTGCTACATATAGAAATTTAACATCGCCATAGACGCAGTTGTCGAGAGCGATATCTATCTGTCGGCTTGTCAATCCCGAATGTACAGCCACGGCAGATATGCCCATACGGCGCAGTCTATCCACTTGGTCCTTCATTAGAGCAATAAGAGGCGTTACCACAATACACAAGCCATCGCTTGCGAGCGTCGGAAGCTGGTATATAACCGACTTTCCACCACCCGTAGGCATCAGCACAAGCGTATCACGCCCCGACAGCACCGACTCTATCGCCTCGCGTTGCATCGGTCGAAACGAGTCGTAGTGCCAATACTTTTTGAGTAGATCGAGTAACTTTTGCTCCATAGTTGCGAAGGTAGTGCATTTTTTTGAAAAAAGGGAATATTTTATCACAAAATATTCGTATATTTGTAGTATGATTTTACACGCCAACTGCAAAATAAATCTCGGACTCGATATTCTCCGTCGCCGCGAAGATGGCTTTCACGAGCTCGAAACGGTAATGTTGCCCGTACGCGAATTGTACGACACGGTCGAAGTGGAGCGCGCAGAAGAGACAACCTTCGAACAGAGTGGTTTGGTGGTCGATTGCAACGCAGAGGATAACCTATGTATGAAGGCCCTACGACTGATGCAACGACTCTATGGCGTTGGCGAGGTGCGCATCAAGCTCGACAAACAAGTGCCTTTTGGCGCAGGCTTGGGTGGAGGGTCGAGCGATGCTACGGCTATAATCTTAGCGCTGAATGAGCTTTTCGAACTCGGTTTGAGTGAGGAGCAGTTGATAGAAGTGGCTGCAATGATAGGTAGCGACACCGCCTTTTTTGTACGCAACACACCGCAGTTGTGCACGGGGCGTGGCGAGAAGATGGAGCCCATCAATTTGCCATTGCAGGGGTACTATATCGCCATCGCAAAGCCCGAAGAGGGAGTATCAACCAAGGAGGCGTATGCCGGGGTAAGGCCTGCCGTACCGCAGGTGCGATTGGCGGAGGCGTTGAAACGGGCAATTGACGAGTGGCAAGGGGTTGTAAAGAACGACTTTGAGCCCCATATTTTTGAAGCCCATCCGATTATTGCGGAGTTGAAACAAAAGATGCTCGAAGCGGGTGCAGTGTATGCCTCGATGTCGGGTTCAGGCTCGGCCGTATTTGGACTCTTCGAGAGTGTGCCACAGTTAGATATAGAGACTAATATTTATTTAAAAATAGCAAAATTATGAAAAGGTTTTTTCTTTGTGCCTTGATGGCCCTATTTACCTTTGCCGCATCGGCAGAGGAGTTGAATGTTGCTTCGTTTAATATTCGCCTCAACTCCAAGAAGGATTATAAAAAACACAACGGCTGGAACGAGCGCAAGCAGTATGTTTGCGACTTGATAAACCTCGAAGCCTTCGATGTCTTTGGCGTACAAGAGGCTCGCAAACCTCAGCTAAACAATATGTTGGCGATGTTGCCCGACTACGAGTATATTGGCGTAGGTCGTGATGACGGTAAGTCGAGAGGAGAGTTTTGCCCTGTATTCTATCGCAAGGATAAGTTCAAGATGCTCAATGGCGGAACATTTTGGCTCTCGGAGACTCCCGACGAGGTGTCGCGTGGCTGGGATGGCGTCTGCCGCCGCATCTGCTCGTGGGGATATTTCCAGCGCAAGAGCGACAAGATGCGTTTCTACTTCCTCTGCATCCACCTCGACCACAAAGGAAAGGAGGCTCAAATGGAGGGCTCGAAGTTGGTAGTTGATTGGATTAAGAGGAATTGCAAGGGCGAAAATGCTATCGTTGTAGGCGACTTCAATGTGACACAAAATAGCGAGGCTTACAGCATATTTGCCGAGAGTGGCATTTTGAAAGATACCTACGAGGCCGCAAAGTATCGTTTTGCACCTACGGGAACATTCAACGGCTTTAACCCTAATCGTTACACCACACAACGCATCGACCATATCTTTGTGACGAACAATATCGATGTCAGCCGTTATGGAGTATTGACCTATCGCTACTTCCGCAAGGTAGATGGCGAGGAGCAGGATATGGATACCGCTGCACCAAAGGAGGTTAAGGGCAAGGATTACGAGATTAAAAATCCGAGCGACCACTACCCTATACAGTCGTGGCTTACATTGAACAAGGGCGCAAAGAAGGCTAAGAAGTCAAAAAAGTAGAGATAGCTTTGCAACCGTATAGAGCAGTCTATGTGAGGAGTTTGGAGTCCGAAGATTGGTGGAATAATTTACAAATTAGACCTCTGAAAAACAAAAAATTAGAGGTAATTTAGGAAATTTTACACCAAGCAAGGCGACAAACCCGCAGCATAATAAACCTATGTGAGGAGTTTGAAGTCAGAAGGTTGGTGGAATAATTTACAAATTAGGCCTCTGAAAAACAAAAAAATTAGAGGTAATTTAGGAAATTTTACGCCAAGCAAGGCAACAAACCCGCAGCATAGTAAACCTATGTGAGGAGTTTGGAGTCCGAAGGTTGGTGGAATAATTTACAAATTAGAATAATTTTTTATGGAAGTTTGGCACTATTGGGTGATTATAGCCCTCGTATTTGTGATTGTAGAGATGTTTACAAGCGGTTTTGCAGTGATGTGCATCTCGTTTGGCTGTATGTTTGGAGCAGCAGCTTCGGCATTAGATTGGGAGCTGAAATGGCAGCTGCTCGCATTTGCGGTTGGTACGGCTTTGGCATTTGCTACGGTGCGACCATTGGTATATAAATTCTTCTACAAGAAGGGGCAGGAGGTCAAGACAAATGCCGATGCCTTGGTTGGCCGTCGAGCCATTGTTACGGAGCGTATAGAGGGAGAACTGCACGCTGGCAGAGTGAAGATTGACGGCGATGATTGGAAGGCAGTATCGACCGACACAGCACCTATCGAAGTGGGCGAAGCGGTGGAGATAACCGCCATAAACAGCGTAATTTTAACCGTAAAGAAATTGTAAAAAACTCAATTTTTAATTCTAAATTTTTAATTTTTAATTTAGGAAATAGCTATGGGAGCATTAGTAATTTTTGGAATTATCGCACTTATTGCGGTACTCTATGTATTGGTAGGTTTTACCATTGTGCAGCAGTCCGAAACTCGCGTTGTGGAGCGACTTGGAAAGTATCACCGCACCTTACAGTCGGGAATTAACTTTATCCTTCCGATTATCGACCGCGCACGACCTGTCTACTCGCGCTACGAGCGCAGTGGATTAGACGGCACTATTGTCGTCACAAAACTATCGGACAAGATTGACCTTCGCGAGCAGGTCTACGACTTCCCGAAGCAGAGCGTTATCACAAAGGATAATGTAACGACAACCATTAATGCCCTGCTCTATTTCCAGATTGTGGAGCCGGTAAAGGCGGTATACGAGATTGACAACCTGCCTAATGCGATTGAGAAACTTACGCAGACAACACTCCGAAATGTTATTGGCGAGTTGGAGCTCGACGAAACTCTCACCTCGCGCGACACCATTAACTCTAAGTTGCGCGCCGTGCTCGACGATGCTACAAACAAGTGGGGTGTAAAGGTCAATCGTGTTGAGTTGCAAGATATTACACCTCCTGAGTCGGTACGCCGTTCGATGGAGCAGCAGATGCAGGCAGAGCGTGAGCGCCGTGCCAAGGTGTTGGAGGCTCGCGGTCAGAAGGAGGCGATGATTTTGCAGTCCGAGGGAGAGAAGGAGTCGCAAATCAATCAGGCTGAGGCGGAGCGTCAGACACAGATTTTGAAGGCTCAGGGTGATGCCGATGCTCGCATCTTGCAGGCGACAGCCGAGGCTGAGGCTATCCGCAAGGTGGCAGAGGCTATCGCTTCGACCAAGACCGACCCGGCAACCTATATGTTGGTAAATCGCTATATCGATACCTTGAAAGAGGTCGCATCGGGACAAGACTCAAAGGTTGTATATCTCCCTTACGAGTCGAGCAACCTGATGAGCGCGCTTGGTGCTTTAACAAACCTAACAAAGAAGTGATAACAAATGAGGGTGTGTCTAAAAAAATTGTTAGGCACACCCTTCTTGTAGGAGGCTGTATAACAAGAGCCCTTTTGAATCTGCTCACAATCAGGAAAGATACAATCGACGCTGCGGAGCAAGGAGGCGCAGTCGGGCTTTTCGCCCTATAAGCATATAAAAACAAAAAATCCAATGGACTGAATCCATTGGACTTTTTTTTGTAGCCCACTAGAATTGTACAGTGAGCAAAAAAGGGAAAGACTTTCATCTTTCCCTTTCTGTACCCCCCCCTCAGGGGCTCGACTGCGCTACTTGCAGATACGCAGTCGTGTGCTCGTTTGTTTACACCCTCCCAACCTCCCTGAAAGGGAGGCGCATCCAGAGTTCTCGCTCCCCGAGGGTTGAAAGGGTACCATAACCGACAAATAAAGCCCCCTTTACAGAACCGACGCCAAACCGAGGGCAGAGGGTGCTTGCACACTTTGCCGAGGTGCGAAGGAGGAAGACCAAAGGTCAAAGGGGGTTTGGGGGATAGGTAACACACGGGTACGAAAAAAGGAAGACCTTTCGATCTTCCTTTTTCGTACCCCCTCAGGGCGTGGCATATACCCGCGTTGAGTGGCATAGAAGGTGGATTTTTCACATATGGTTTGGGATAGGTTTCGATTTTTTGTCTAAATCGTGTCTAACTTCGCAAACCTATTATCTAC
>SUZP01000002.1 GCA_015059865.1 Rikenellaceae bacterium
ATGATGATAAACAGTAATAAATGGTTTTGTCACCAAGAACAAAAAAAGCGCTCAAAATGAGCGCTTTGCGATAAACGATGATAAATCATTTTATCATTGGTATGCAAATTTACTTGCCGATGCAAAAGCGGCTGAAGACGTTGGATAAGATGTCGTCGGAGGTTATGCGGCCGGTGATTTCGCCGAGGGCGTTGATTGCGCCTCGCAAATGCTCCGCCAGAAGTTCTGCCGAGAGTCGCTCCTTAATTGCCACCTTGGCACGATTGAGATGCATATGAGCATCGTTCAACGCATAAGCGTGGCGCATATTCGACACAACAACCTCGCCCTGATATACGCTATCAAGATTGACCAACTCACTCAACTCATCGCGCAACTTGTCCGTTCCCTCGTCGTAGCGAGCCGAAACATATATTGCCCCCTCGATATTACATTCATCCGTCGTATCCATCTTATTCACCACAACGAGCAATTTCTGTCGCTCGTCCACCTGCGGCAATTCGAGGTTCTTCTGCGAAGGGTCCGTTACATATATTATAATATCCGCCTCCTTAATAGCCATCTCGGTGCGTTCGATACCCATCTTTTCGAGTCTATCATCCGTCTCACGCAATCCCGCCGTATCTATAAAACGGAAGCGAATATCGTCTATCACAATGTTCTCCTCAACCGTATCGCGTGTGGTACCCGGAATATCCGACACCATAGCCCTATTGTCCTGCAAAAGGGCGTTCAGCAGCGTACTCTTGCCCACATTCGGTCTACCAACAATAGCCACTCTCACACCTTCGCGAATGGCATTTCCCATACGGAACGACTGCATAAGTCGCCACACAACAGCCTCCACCTCGTCCAACATATTTTCGAGTTGGGTGCGGTCGGCAAACTCCACATCCTCCTCCGAGAAGTCGAGTTCGAGTTCCACCAACGAGCATATATCGAGAAGTTCATTGCGCAACTCATCAAGCATCCTCGAGTAGCCGCCACGCATCTGTGTCGATGCGATAGCGTGTTCGGCACGTGTCTCCGCCGCAATCAAATCTGCCACTGCCTCCGCCTGCGAGAGGTCGATACGCCCCGCCAACAACGCTCGCTGCGAGAACTCGCCCGCTTCGGCCATACGCGCACCCTCCTCGCACAATAGGCGGATAACTTCGCTCGCAATGTAGCGTGAGCCGTGAATCGAAATTTCGACCGACTCCTCGCCCGTATAGGAGTGTGGCGCACGGAACACCGCCACCACAACGTCATCTATGACGCGCTCATAATCTCGAATCTCGCCGTAGTGTATGGTGTGTGATTTCGCCTCGGTAAGGGGTTGCCTACCGAGGAAAATACGGTCCACCATATCCACCGAGCCTTTGCCACTCACCCTAATCACAGCGATAGCACCGCCCATCGCCGTTGCCGGTGCTACGATAATATCGTTTGTTTGCATATCTCAACTCTTTGTACGGGACAAAGATACAAAAAACTATCGTTTTAATTGAGAATTGAGAATTGAGAATTGAGAATTATTTTCGCCACAAAGCTTTAACCTTTAACTCTACTCTTTTAACTAAAAAAACTGCGCCCCTCAGTTTCGAGAAGCGCAGTGTATAAATTCAAACCTATTACTATGGCTCAGGAACAAAAGTCACGCCATCTGGAATAGTACAAGTATCGAGGTGCAAGTTTGCGACATTTGTATTATCGTAAACATGAAGCAACTCTGCGAACAACTCCGACTGCATTGTATTGCCTGCAATATCGAATACTACATCCTTAACCTCGTCAGAAGTTTTAACAGTAATACCTGCTGCAAAGCCCTTACCCGATGTTACACAAGGATTTACAATCTTATTATTTGTAAAGGTAACTTTCTCAAATGCATCTTGTGGGTTGAAGCGAATTTGTACAGAGTAACGATACTGGTCATTGAAAGTACAATTATCAATCAAGCAGTTCGAACGACACCAAATTGGACGATTTCCTCCACAATTAAATGTACAATCCTTAACTCGCAAGCTATAACCGTCAGTATCGCCAATCCATGCAGCACCAATATAGATACCATACGCTGTGTTTGCCAACTCAAACACGCAATCCTCGATAGTATAATCTGCACAATAAGCACCAACACACGCATTGGTCTGGTCTCTATCTGTTACACCTGTACCACGCTTATTAGGATTTTCCAGTGTCAAACCTTTGAGTGCAATTCTTGAATATGAGAAACCATAAATCAAACCATTAATCACAGCACCCTCGGTCGAAGACAAGCTCACATACTTGTTACTTGGCACCGACAATGTACCCTCATAAGTACCAGCCGGAAGAACAATATTTACAAACTCTTTTGCAGGAGCATTAGCAACGATAGTCGCTACCTCTGCCAACGATGCAGCCTTATACTCTACCAATACATTACTCCAATCGACAATATTATTAATCTCTCCACAGAGTTTAGTAAGGCCAGTGTTATTCGAAACGCTACCCGAAACAGGATAATCCGCCTGTGCAGAGCCGATAAACAAACCACAACGATTACCGAGAGCCTCAAAAATATTACCCTCAACAACGCAGTTAGTAATCGAGTTGCCTGTACCGCTGAAGTAACCTACCAAGCCTCCACAATGCCCCTTATAGATATTATCATCGAAGAAGTTGCTTACAATGGTAGAATTCTTCACAGAACAGTTCTCAATCTCAAGCGGATAATTGCCATCTTTGTAGCCAACAAGACCTCCAACATACTTACCCGAACCAATTGTACAATTAACAACATGACAGTTGCTTAACTTGCGAGTAGTGTTGGAGTGAGTCTCCATAAAGCCGATGAGTGCTCCTGCTGCGCTCTCTGACTTATCGGTTGCATTAGTAGCAACGAAGGTTGAATTCGAAATAGTCACATTCTTGATATCGAAGTTGTCAGTATCAGCAAAAAGCGCACTCTTTCCACTCTCTCCAACAACCTCTATACCTGAAATTGTATATCCATTACCATCAAAAACAAGGTTAGAGAATGCTCTTGGAGCGTACTCAACACCTGTCAAATCGACATCAGTAGTCAATGAGATATTAGCAGTTGCTGGTGCATCAACAACAGCAGTAGCAAGACCTGCACCTGTCGAAACGAGGTAGTTGCCACCATCAACAACATAACCCTTGTTATCCTCAATAGTATACCAACCATCTCCATCAGTATCAGCAAGTTTATCTGTATTTACCCAAGTTGGATAATATTGATTTCCGTAGCCAGCATAAATTGTATCTTCCTGTGGTTTGTAGTTACCACCAGCAAACACAACCTTCGAGATAGCAGGTGCATTGTTTTCTGCTTCGATAATTGCACGCTCATACTGTGGGTTAAAGCCTGCGGCAGGAACATTCTCGAAGTTTCCGTCATTGAGAATAAGAGTACCACCCGAACTCATAACAATACCCAACCAGCCACCGTGAGTATCACCAGTGCTGTATGTATTGTTGTTAATCATCTTATAGTTACCTCCATTTACAGTAAGCTCACCGCCACCCCAGACGCCAAAACATACCGAGTTGTAAGGTGCACTATACATTCCAATTACAGTTATATCACAATCATTTATAACACCCTTAGTATTAGAGCCGACAACGACACCTGCACCATAGTTTACACTGATATTACAATTATTGACCTCTATTTCACCTGCATAAATATCAGCAACTCTGTGGCCACCACGCTGGCTACCTACGATATTGAGATTGTCAAGTACAACTTTACCAGTCGATTCAGAATATACGACACTCGAACCGCCAGTAGATGTACCAGTTCCATTAGTCATATGATTTGTACTCTCTACCTCTATTGAACCATTTGTTAATGTGAGGTTAGCATCACCTGTTACAGTAAAGAGCTTTGCACGGTCGCTTTCTGCTACATCAGGAAGAGTAATAGTAAAGCCATTGAGATTAATCTCGGTATCCTTGTCGATAGTAAAACCAGCAGGATTGCTATTAAGTACGATATTACCATTCAAAGAGATAAGACCACCCTTTGCAATTTGGTTTGCAAAAACATCGTTAGGATTGTACTCACCCTCTGGTGTAGGGAGAATCTCAACCTTGATATTGCCCTGCTCGGTCAAGAGGTTACCAACAAGGTTTGTACGCCAGTTACGGCGTGCAGGTGCTTGTGGTACCTCTACAACGATATCGGTCTGACCTGGTGCCGAGATTGTCATTGTACATGTTGCAAGCGACATCTCCTTGGTCTCTACCTCTGGGTCTGGCCACAAAAGATAGTTCATTGCCAACCAATCGTAGGTGTCGCCCTCCTTTGTTGTGAAGGTGGTCTCCTCCGATGGAAGAGCTGCTGCTGCGTATGTTACAGTTGTCAAACCATCAACTGTGCCATTAGCCAAGTTGAGGGTTGTGTATGCCTGAGCAGTGAACTTGGTGGTTACGCCAGTAGCACGAATATCGAGGCCTACAGCCTTTGCATCTGCTGTGTCTGCTGTACCAAAGTTAATCTGCGCAAATGGGCGCTTCAAATATACGGTCTCGTTTACAGTGCCATTAACTGTGAGAGCCAACTTCTTGCCGAAGAAAGCATCGCGAGTGTCGTCGTTTGCCTCATCGGTAGCAGCATAATTAACTGTTACAGTAGGTGTTACTGTTGCATCACCAAGATTGCCAAGGTTAGCGGTGTAGTAACCTTTACCCGGAGCCTGAGCCCAGAATACGAAGTTATAGGTCTTGTTCTTCACAAGACGAAGCGAAAGCTCCTTAACAAGCGAGCCGTTCTCGAATGAAACGGTCTCCTTTTTGAGGAGTGTCCACGCTGCATCATAGACAGCATAAGTCAGCTCAGTAGCCTTCTTACCATCATTGATAGCACGCGAACCCAATGTCGGTGCTTGGAGTGTGAAGTTTACAACACCCTCCTCACCTACTACTTGCACATCCGATGTTGCATCGGTTGTACACGACACTGCAAACAATCCCACGATTGCAGCAAGCGACAAAAATAGCTTTTTCATAGTGTGTGAAAATTTAAAATAAGTAAATAATAAAAGTGTATGTTATAATAATGTGTATATTAAAAAAATATCCGTTAACTCTTGTAATTCGTTGCAACCCAGCGCTTTAAAGCCGAAAATACCCCCCCCCGAAAAAAATCGGGACGGGCATTTTTAAACCTACGCTTTCTAACTGAATACAAATATAGTGAAAATTTTGTAGAAATAACTATTTTTTTGAAAAAAATTAAAGGTGGTTGCTCAACAAACTTGTTGGACAACCACCTCTTTGTGGAAGTTCTAATTAGAACAATGCAGACTATTTCTTCTCCATCTGAGCCTTCAACTCTGCAAGACCAGCGATGTCACCCAAAGTGGTCTTCTCAACCGACTGCTGAATCTTCTTTACAGAAGACTTTGTAGCCTCGGCTGCTGCCTTACGCTCAGCCTTCTCAGCTGCTGCGGCCTCGCGCTTTGCCTCCTCGAAGATACGAGTGTGCGACAATGTTACGCGCTTAGTAGCCTTCGAGAACTCGATAACCTTGAACTCTGCGGTCTCGCCCTTCTTGATTGTCGAGCCATCCTCCTTAACCAACTGACGAGCTGGTGCGAAGCCCTCGATATTCTCGCCGAGCGATACGATAGCACCCTTCTCGGTAAGCTCTACAACGGTACCTGTGTGAACTGAATCAACAGTGTACTGCTGCTCGAACTCGTTCCAAGGATTCTCCTCCAACTGCTTGTGACCAAGGCTCAAACGACGGTTCTCCTTGTCGATTTCGAGAACTACTACCTCGATGTCAGCACCTACCTGAGTAAACTCGCCTGGGTGCTTAACCTTCTTAGTCCACGAGAGGTCAGAGATGTGAATCAAACCATCGATACCCTCCTCAATCTCAACGAATACACCGAAGTTAGTGAAGTTGCGAACCTTTGCAGTGCACTTTGTACCAACTGGGTACTTAGCCTCGATATTCTCCCATGGGTCAGCGGTGAGCTGCTTGATACCGAGCGACATCTTGCGCTCCTCGCGGTCGAGAGTCAATACAACAGCCTCAACCTCGTCACCAACCTTCATAAAGTCCTGAGCCGAACGCAAGTGCTGGCTCCACGACATCTCCGAAACATGGATAAGACCCTCAACACCAGGAGCAATCTCAACGAATGCACCATAGTCAGCCATAACAACTACCTTACCCTTAACGGTGTCGCCAACATTCAAGTTAGCATCGAGAGCCTCCCAAGGGTGAGCAGAGAGCTGCTTCAAACCGAGAGCGATACGCTTCTTGGTCTCGTCGAAGTCGATGATAACAACCTGCAACTTCTGGTCGAGAGCAACAACCTCCTCTGGATGGCTTACGCGGCCCCACGAGAGGTCTGTGATGTGGATAAGACCATCAACGCCACCGAGGTCGATGAATACGCCATACGAAGTGATGTTCTTAACAACACCCTCCAAAATCTGGCCCTTCTCCAACTTCGACATAATAACCTGCTTCTGTGCCTCCAACTCAGCCTCGATAAGAGCCTTGTGCGAAACGACAACATTGCGGTACTCCTGATTAATCTTAACAACCTTGAACTCCATGGTCTTATCGACATATACATCGTAGTCGCGGATTGGCTTAACATCAATCTGCGAGCCTGGCAAGAATGCCTCGATGCCGAATACATCGACAATCATACCGCCCTTAGTGCGGCACTTAACATAGCCCTTGATAATCTCGTCTTTCTCCATCGCCTCGTTAACACGATCCCACGATTTGAGCTGACGAGCCTTCTTGTGCGAGAGAAGGAGCTGACCTCCCTTATCCTCTACCGACTCAACATAGACCTCAACCTTGTCGCCAACTTTAAGGTCTGCATCATAACGGAACTCCGCTGCAGGGATAACACCCTCGCTCTTGTAGCCGATATTTACGATTACCTCACGCTTGTTAATCTCGGTAACTGTACCCTCAACGGTCTCACCTACCGCGATGTTAGACATAGAGTCGCTATACGCCTTCTCAATCTCCTCTTTGGTCTGATTGTAAAGACCTGACTCATTCTCAAACGCAGCCCAATCAAAATTCTCGACTGCAACATTTGTATTCTCCATACAATAAAATTTGCGATACAATCGCTCGTTAAAAAGTTAATAATTAGTGAATTATATGCGTATACGGTGTGCGTACACACGCGATACGGAGTGCAAAGATATAACAAAGATTTCAAAATACAAAATGTAAAATGTAAAATACAACGAGGTAGATTCAACGACCAAATGCAAAATCAAGAAAAATTGTTAAAATTTATTAAAAATTGTTGCTTTTTACATTTTTTTAGTACCTTTGTAATAGAATAGCCAAGAACGGAGGCAAAATCCCTCCCCCGAAAAATTCGGGGGGGGGGATTTTGGGGTTTTAATTCACTGACTACCAAGTTCTTAAAGCCGTTTACATAAATTTTTATTTAGTGAGTAGTGAGTAGAGAGTAGTGAGGAGTTTTCAAATTGACAATTGACAATTGATAATTGACCTTCGGTCTTCACTGCTCCGCCTCGGCATAGTGTGCAAGCGCCCTCTGCTCTCGGCTTAATCGCAGCGGTGACAATTAAAGGAATTTTTAATTTTTAATTCTTAATTTTTAATTTTTAATTACTTTCTCGCGCTCCCCATAAAGCGAACGAGGTGAGCGCCGCCATTAAGGGCTTAAAGCCCGTCGCCATAAAGCAGTCGCAGACTGCGCCGCCATAATAGTTGCGCCGTGACAAGGGTAGGAGTCCGCAAAACAAAAAACAACAAAACTTTTTTTCAAAATAACTTAAAACCTAAAATCAAAACCAAAACAACAATGAAACGAATTTTTAAACTTTTCATGGCGGTTGCAGCGGTTGCAGGCGTAACAGCTTGTACCACAGATGCAACTGATGACCTTGGAGTAAATCTCAACGGAGGTCAAACAACTCTCACTTTGTCGCTCGATGACACGCGTACTCAGCTCGGCGAAAAGGCTGACGGAGTCTATCCACTCACTTGGGCAGAGAACGATGCTATTTCGGTAAATGGCTCGGTGTCAAACGCTCTTACAGAAAATGAGGCTGGCGCAACAACCGCGACCTTTACCTTCAAAAACGGCTTTGGCGAAAACCCTACGAGCTACTTCGTGGCTTACCCTGCAACTTCGACCAACAATCAGGTTGTATTTGCGGCTGAACAGACACACACAAGCAACACCACTTTCGGCAATGGTGCAGCTGTAATGTATGGCTACGCAACCGACCTTAGCAATGTCACTCTCAAACACTTGACCGGTGTCTTGAAGATTGGTCTTGTTAGCGAAACAACAACCCCTGCATTTATCAAGGAGGTGCGTATCTCGACCGTAGACCGCAAGCCTATCGCAGGTGCGTTCAATGTTGATGCAGAGGGCAAGTTCACCCCTGTAAAAGATGCCACCTCTGAGGTTATTACCTACAAGGCTGCAAGCGACGCAGGTATTCCTGTGCCAGTAGGTACAGCGACAAGCGAGAATCCTGCCTATATTCATGTTACCGTTCCTGCTGGCGTATATGGCGAGTTGTATGTAACTGTGGAGAGCGCAGATGGTGTAATGTATAAGACCGTTACAACCAATAGCTCCAAGCCGCTTAATGCAGGTACAGTTCGTGAACTTACAAATAACTTAGTACTTGCTCCAACCGCAGAGACAGAAGCCTTTATGATTGCTGATTATAGCGATTTGTATGAGTACAAGCTGGCTGTTGAGGGTGGCAATGCTCGTAATGCTGTTTTGGTAAATGATATTGAAGTGCCTAATATTAATGACCCACAGTTGCCTACTTGGGAGCCAATCAATGCACCTAATTACACTGGTAGCTTCAACGGTAACGGCTACGCTATCAAGGGCTTGTATGCTCCATTGTTCAATGTCACTGCTGCTTCGTTCAAGGGCGTACACATCGATGCTATTGCGGTAGAGACTCTAACTCCTAACTTTGGTGCTTTTGCTCGTCAGATTATTGCAACAACAAACGAACCTAAGGTTGAGCACTGCTCGGTGAGTGGTTCGATTGTTATCAAGACCGATGCTACCCCTGAGAATGAAAATGTAGCCACTGATGCTGCTATCGGAGCGTTTGTGGGCGTTGCGTCGGGAGTACATTTCGAGAACTGTGCAAACAGTGCAACAATAACTATTAATCAAGTATCGACAACTAAAAATATGCTCGTACCTACTGGTGGTATTGTGGGATATACCGATACTGCAAATGGGTTGTTCACCCAATTTACCAACTGTACAAACAGCGGAGATATAACCTTCAACGACAATAGTGGGTATGCAGAGCCAAGTCTTGCAGGTATTGTGGGCTACTACGAAGGCCTTTTGGCGGTTGTAACATTCGACAATTGCAGCAATAGCGGAGACTTAACAACAACAGCGAATTCTTCATACCGCAATCTTAATATTGCAGGCATTATGGGTATCTCAATAGGTATTGTTAGTAATCCTAAAAAAATCTCATTTACCAATAGTGTCGTTAATAGTGGTATCATCACAGTTAAAGGTAATTGCTCAAATGCAGTGAGAATAGGAGGAATAGTTGGCTACGCTAAAAATCGTGTTCATATCACCTACAACACAACAGTCACCAACAAGGGCGCAATAACTTTCGAGGGAACAACAAACAGAGCTCGCATCGGAGGTATAGTAGGTGTACAGGATGACTTCTCAGCTATGAACTGCTACGATGATGTAGTTGTTAGCGAGGAGGCGAAGATAACAGCAAATGGAGAGGCAACAAGTAGCCTTATTTGTGGAGGTATTGTAGGATATACTTCAAATAGTAGCGAAAGCAACTTTTTGCGTATCTACAATAAAACGATTGCTAATAATGCGGAGGTAACTGTTGGCGCAAAGTGTGGAGGCGAGAGCTATATTGCAGGTATCGCAGGATATTGCGTAAAAACAAAAGTAGAGCTATTCAACAGTGGCAGAATCATTAACAATGGTAAAGTAACAGCCAACAAAAACTCTGATTTTACGAGTGTAACATGTATTGCAGGAGTTTTTGGATATCATACTGGTACATCGATAAACTATGGAGAAGCTGATGGTGAAAATGTAAGAATAGGCCAAATTGCAAATAAGGGGGATGTTAGATATGAGGGTAAGGCAGCCGGCGACCTCTATGTAGGAGGATTAATTGGTTGGACTACGGCTGGAATGGTATACTTGACATCGTTTGTTACCACTGGCGATATCTATGCTCTCGGCGAATTTAATGCTACTAAGGTCATCAGAGTTGCAGGTGTAACCGGAGGATTTGGCAATGTTGCTTTCAAGAATGTACAAGCTTGCTGCGATATATATGCATACTATGTTGCCCAAAATGGAGATGACTACACAATTACCCCATACACCGATTTAGGTATGTTCACAGGTCGTAGCGCCTCGATTAACAACAGCAACACTTCTGATAACTTTATTGGAGGTCGTATTGCAACGACTGCAACAGTTGTAGATGGCAAAATCGAGCCTATTTGGGAAGAGATTACCGAGAATAACTACTTCGACTATGTACTTGGTAAGCGCACTGGCCTAACATCCTTCAAGGGCTTTACCTACTTGCCAAGCAAAGAGGATGTCGTTTGGGGCAACTATGGAAATTAAGAATTGAGAATTGAGAATTGAGAATTAAAAATTAAGAATTATGAAGAAGATATTTTATACCGCGCCTGAGGTTATGGCGTATGAGGTAGCAACCGAGCGCGGCTATCAGGTAAGTGGAGGTAATGGCGGTTACGAGTTGCCGGGACTTCCAGCCGAGAAAGACGAAACAGATTGGTAAAATCTTTTCATTGGTTTATGTTGGGAGGGGCTTGCGTAGTGATGCGCGAGCTCCTTTTTTTTGGGGCCTCTTGGCCCCAAAAAGAATTAAAAATTAAAAATTGAGAATTAAGAATTAAAAATTCCTTTAATTGTCAATTGTCAATTCGTCAATTGTCAATTTGAAAAAGCCGTTGGCTTTTTTGGCGCGCACGGAGAGTTAAAAGTGTAGAGTTAAAAGTTAAATTAGTTGATATTCGTAAAATTTCACTATCTTTGTCGGGTAAAATGTAGCAACAGCTTAAATTATAGATAAACTTAATGAAGCGTAGCGACAAGAGATAGAGATTAATGAACAATAACAACTTAAATTATAGTAAATTATGAAGGTAGAAAACACAAAATTTGTTGCGGTGAACTACACACTCACCGTTGATGGTCAGGTGGCAGACAAGAATCCTGAGGGACAACCTCTCGAATTTGTTTGCGGCGCGGGTATGTTGCTCCCTAAGTTTGAGGGCGCACTCATAGGCAAGGAGCCGGGCGACAAGGTTTCGTTCACCTTAGAGCCAAAGGATGGTTATGGCGAGATTATCGCTGAGGCTATCGTAGAGTTGCCAAAGACAATCTTTATGATTGACGGCAAGGTTGTCGAGGAGATGCTCTTTGCAGGTAATGTAGTACCTATGAGCGATGCTGAGGGACACCGTATGAATGGCATCATCAAAGAGGTTAAGGAGGAGAGTGTAATGATGGACTTCAACCATCCAATGGCAGGCAAGACCTTGAACTTCGATGTTGAGGTTGTTGAGGTGCGCGATGTTACTCCTGAGGACCTCGCTCCAAAGGGTGGATGCTCGTGCGGTTGCGACCACGACCACTGCGAGGGCTGTGGCGAGGGACACGAGTGCAATGGTGAGCACGAATGCAATGGCGAGCACGAGTGCCACGGCGACCACTGCTGCCACTAAGATTTCTCTTTAATAGAGAGTAAGAGCCTTCCCGACTTTAATGGTTGGGGAGGCTCTTGTGGTATGGTTTATGGATGTTTTCGGGTGATATTATTTGAACCTTAAATGTATTATTATGAAAACATCAACGAAAGAGAACTGCGCAACTACGAGTTGCGCAACCACAACCGATGGCCGTCTTACTGCGGCGCCAACCGAGTTTATCCCTCAGTGTTCGACCTCTCCTGAGGTCGCCTACAAGATGGTGAAGGATGAGACCTATCCACAGACGCAACCGCGTCTAAACCTCGCCACCTTTGTCACAACCTATATGGACGACTACGCCACAAAGTTGATGAACGAGGCGGTAAATATCAACTACATCGACGAAACGGAGTATCCGCGCGTAGCTGTTATGTGCGGTCGCTGCATCAACATTATCGCCAACCTTTGGCACACACCCGAAAAGGCGGAGTGGAAGGCAGGTGCGCTCGGCATCGGCTCGTCGGAGGCGTGTATGCTCGGAGGTGTGGCAGCACTCTTGCGCTGGAAGGCGCGCCGCAAGAAGGAGGGCAAGTCGTGCGAGAAGCCGAATATCGTGTTGAGCTCCGCCTATCAGGTTGTGTGGGAGAAGTTTGCACAACTCTGGGGCGTAGAGATGCGCGAGGTGCCGTTGTCGCTCAAATGCCCATCGCTCGACCCGAAAAAGGCGGTGGCGATGTGCGACGAAAATACCATCTGCGTAGTGCCGATTGCGGGCGTTACTTGGACAGGCTTGAACGATGATATCGAGGCACTCGATAAGGAGCTCGATACCTTTAATAAAAAGACGGGTTATGAGGTGGCTATCCATGTCGATGCCGCTTCGGGTGGCTTTATTCTGCCATTTTTGAAGCCCGACTTCAAGTGGGATTTCCGTTTGAAGTGGGTATATTCGATTTCGACCTCAGGACACAAGTACGGTCTGGTATATCCGGGTTTGGGCTGGGTTGTTTGGCGCGACAAGAAGTGCTTGCCTGAGGAGATGTCGTTCAGCGTCAATTACTTGGGTGCAAACATTACGCAGGTAGGTTTGAATTTCTCTCGCCCTGCGGCACAAATCCTCGGTCAGTACTACAACTTTATCCGCTACGGATTTGAGGGTTACAAGCGTATTCAGCAGGAGTCGATGGATATCGCCTGCTACTGCCACGAGCAGATTGGCAAGATGAAGTGTTTTACGAACTATGCCAAGACTCTTGATAATCCGCTGTTTATATGGTATATGAACCCTGAGTATGACAAGACCGCAAAGTGGACTCTCTACGACTTGCAGGCGGTATTGCAGCAGAGTGGCTGGATGGTACCGGCTTACACTATGCCGAAGGATATCGAGGATTTGGTTGTTATGCGCGTAGTTGTGCGCCAAGGACTTACACGCGATATGGCGGATATGCTCCTAACCGATATTCGCAATGCTGTCGAGGAGTTTGACAAGTTGAAGTACCCGACCACCTCACGCCTCGCCTACGAGAAGAAGGAGAAGCAGTACGGCAAGGTCTTTACTCACTAATATATAATATTTGTAATAATCGGATGGTTGTATGGTTTTTCTATGCAACCATCTCTCTATTCTACAATGAGCCCGCCTAACTTTTCGTTTGTTAGGCAGGCTCATCATATCGCTATAATTTTCGTCAGTTCTACGCTTGTTTTCAAGCACTTCGCAAACTACTCGTTCATAACTCTATTCTGTCGGTCGATACTCTCGATGTGTATAGCGTCGAGCACAGTTCGCAAGAAGTATTCGCTTAGACCGAGTGACTTACTACGCGCCAATGCTCGCTCCACAATATCCTCCCAACGCACAGCCTGCAAGATGCGCACATCATTCTCGCGTTTGATGCGACCAATCTTCTCTGCCACATTCATACGCTCGGAGAGGAGCTGCAAAATCTCTCGGTCGAGGCTATCTATCTGCTCGCGCAGCCCCATAAGCGCGATTTTGTACGACTCCGAATTAGACTCTCCTGCGCGCCACTTTATACTATCGAGCATTGTAGCAACTGCCTCAGGCGTAAGTTGCTGCTTAGCATCGCTCCACGCCTCGGCAGGGTTGATATGGCTCTCAATCATCAGACCATCATAGTTCAAATCGGCAGCTTGCTGCGAAACTTCGGCAATGTAATCGCGGCAACCGCAGATATGCGAAGGGTCACAAATCATCGGCAACTCTGGCATACGACGGCGCATTTCGAAGGCGAGGTGCCACATCGGAGCATTGCGCAGTGGTCCTGCACCAAAACCAGAAAAACCACGATGTATAAGTCCAAGGTTTTTAATGCCACAAGCGGCAAGGCGCTCCACAGCACCACACCACAAATCGACATCACTATTTACTGGATTTTTCACATAGACCATCTTCTCTGTTCCGCGCAGAGCCTCGGCAACCTCCTGCATCGAGAATGGGTTTGCAGCGGTGCGCGCTCCAATCCACAATACATCAATATCGTACTCCAACGCGCTCTCCACATGTTTGGCATTTGCCACCTCGGTAGTCATAGGGAGACCTGTAACCTCTCTCGCCTTTACAAGCCAAGGCAGGGCCTCTACGCCCGCACCCTCGAATGTTCCCGGCTTGGTGCGCGGTTTCCATACACCTGCACGGAAGATATCAATCTTACCTGTCGCAGCTAAGGCTTGTGCCGTTGCAAGCACCTGCTCCTCACTCTCGGCACTGCAAGGTCCCGATATAATCAAAGGTCGTTTCTCTTTCATAGTAGTATCTGTTTATTGTTTATTGTCCAAAATTTTACGAATTGTGTTTGCGCGCTCGATGGTCGCTCGTATCTCTTCGCGATTATCCTTTTCGAGAGCCTTGCGGAATATTTCGAGCTGGTGGATATACTCGCGCAAAACATCGAGTACATTATACTTATTTTGCATCAATATCGGTATCCACATATCGGGCGAGGACTTTGCAAGACGCACCGTGCTCTCGAAACCTCCACCTGCAAGGTTGAGAATGGTATCGCTCTCGCGCTCCTTTTCGAGTACCGTAGTGGCAAGGATAAAGGATGTAATGTGCGAAATATGACTCACATAGGCAGCGTGCGTGTCGTGCTGTGCAGGCGACATACGCATAATCTTCATACCTATTGTGGTGAATATACTCTCGATAGTAACAACGGCTGAACTATCGGATTTATCCTCCTCGCAGAGCACAGTGTTGCATCCCACGAATGCCCCTTCGACAGCCGCTTCGGGACCACTATGCTCGGTACCCCACATCGGATGTGCTGCAACAAAGCGATTGCGTCGCGGATGTTGGCTGATAATCTCGCATAGCTCCTCCTTTGTCGAGCCCATATCCACAACTATCTGACTGTCGTTCACGCGATTGAGCAACTTTATCGCCAACTGCGGAATTACATCTACGGGCGTTGCAAGGGCTATAATATCGGCAACCTCTGTCGCCTTGTCGAACTCTACAACCTCATCGACCAATCCCAACTCCAACGCCTTTGCGGCATTGCGAGGCGAAGCATCAACGCCAAAGATGCGCTCCGCGAGCATGTGCTTGCGCAGTGCAAGGGCAAACGAGCCACCTATCAAACCCAAACCTATGATACAAATTCTCATAATCCTTAATTTTGCGTTTTGAACTCTGCATTTTGAATCCTGCAAAGTACTCTTTGCAACATCTCTTCCGAGGCACAAAGGCTTATGCGAACATATTGCATACCCTCATCTCCAAAGACACCGCCGGGTGTCAGGAATATATGTTTCTCGTAGAGTAGGCGGTCGCAGAAGTCGTAGCAATTTTCCCCCTCAGGCACTCTACCCCACAGGAATAGTCCCGCCTGATTTGGGCGACACTCCACACCGAGAGCTCTCATTATCTCCAACCCCAATTTCTCGCGTGAGCGATATACTCTATTCTGCGCCTCGTACCACTCGTCGCCCAAGCCGAGAGCCGTAGCGGCAGCAAGCTGCAATGGCAGAAACATCCCCGAATCCATATTGCTCTTGAAACGCAGAATTTCATCAATTCGCTCCTTCGCACCGCCAATCATACCTACGCGCCAACCCGCCATATTGTGACTTTTGCTCAATGAGTTTAGCTCGATTGCAACATCTTTCGCGCCATCGACCGACAGGAGCGAAATAGGGGTATCGTTGCGCAGGAAACAGTATGGATTATCATTCACAAGCAAGATGTTGTATTTGCGACACCAATCTACAATCTTCTGCAAATCCTCCTTCGATGCCACCGCGCCCGTAGGCATATGTGGGTAGTTCACTATCATCATCTTCACCCCCTCGGTCGGTAATTTTTCGAGGTCGGGCATATAGTTATTCTCCTCTCTTAGCGCATACTCTACAACTGCGCCTTCGGCAAGTCGCACCGCCGAGGCGTAGGTAGGATAGCCGGGATTTGGCACCAAAACCCTATCGCCCTTCGAGATGTAGGTCATTACCGTATGCATAACGCCCTCCTTCGAGCCTATAAGTGGTAATATCTCGCTTTCGGGGCAGAGCTCCACGCCAAAGCGCGTTTTATACCATGCGGAGAGTGCGCCGCGCAGCTCCGCCGCACCGCGATACGATTGGTAGCCGTGGGTTGAGGGCTTGGCAGCCTCCGAGGCGAGTCGCTCCGTCACCGAAGGGTGCGGTGGCAGGTCGGGCGAGCCGACACCGAGCGAGAGTATATCTGCCCCTGCGCGGCGCATCTCCTCTATCTCGCGCAGCTTACGCGAGAAGTAGTATTCGCTGACCGAACCTAATCGAGTCGCCAATTCGAAGTCGTATGCTGTTTTCATAAATCTTCTCCTTTCTGGTATATACCGTATATATGCACCTCAACATCGCGCATACGCAGTCGCTCTATTGCTTGCGAGAAGTTTTTGCCCTCCTCGAACTCCATATCGGTATGGAACAGATAGTGCCACGGCTCGGTAGGTATAGGATAAGACTGCAACTTTGTCATATTGAGATTGAGCCCCTCGAAGCAACCGAGCGTCTCGTATAGCGAGCCTGAGGTGTTGTTGATTTTGAAGTAGAGAGAGGCTTTGCCACTACCCTCACAAGGTGTAGGCTCCGAATTTGCGCGTTCACAGTAGTCGAGCCGTAGGAAGCGTGTGTAGTTGTCGCGCGTGGTATGGATGTCAGGTGCAATAATGTCGAGGTCGAAGAGTTCGGCGGCCAACGAACTTGCTATCACAGCCTTTGTGCGTGAGCCACTCGCTTGTAGCTGCTCTGCGCTGAGAGCTGTATCGGCACTCTCAATAAGCTGCCAGTGGTATTTATCGAGATAGTCAGTGCATTGCAAGAGAGCCATCTGATGCGACTCCACCTCGCGAATATCCTCTAATCGCACTCCGCGATTAACCATCAAATTCTGGCGAATACGCAGATAGGCCTCGCCTGTGATATGGACATTACAATTTTGCAATATATTATAATTTGGCAGTATCGAACCTGCAATCGAATTTTCGATAGCCATAATGCCGTAATCTACTCTGCGTTGCTCGACGGCTTGTGCAACCTCTCGGAAGGTGTCGCAGGCGAGAATTTCGACCTCACCACCCTCGATAGCTTCGGCTACAATATGGTGAAAACTACCTCGGTATCCTTGAATAGCTACTCTCTTCATAGTCTACAACTTCTATCTATTGTTATAGATAGCAAAACATTTAAAAAGTTAATTCTCCATAATCAATAAAAAACCGCTTCTTTTTGTAGAAGCGGCTTAAATCACTATGTCTCACACATATACATCGACTACCGCTTCTATTCGCACGAAAAGAAGTAAAAGTAAAAAAAGTAGTTCGAAGAGTGGTTCAACATATATTTCTCAATCTTTGGTAATGCAAATATAGTAAAAAATCTGCATAATGTACCATTTGGCGCAATTTTCTTTCAAAAAAAGTACACTTTACTACCCTATTATAAATATAGTGGGGCGTTTATTGATGTCGGGCACTCCCATTTTTCGCCACTCGGCAATGGTGGCGGTGCGGATATACTCTTCGCGCGAAGTTATATCGCAAGCGATACAAAGACGAGTGTTTGCTCCGCACGAGGCGACAATCTGCTCTGCCAACTTGGTGTTGCGGTATGGTGCTTCGATAAAGAGTTGCGATTGATGCTCGGCAACGGCTCGGCTCTCCAAACGCTTAATTGCGCGAGTGCGCTCAGGCTCCTTTACGGGCAGATAGCCGTTGAAGGCGAAGGATTGACCACTCAATCCCGATGCCATCACTGCCATAATAATCGAAGAAGGACCAACCAACGGCACTACGCGGATACCTGCGCGGTGACACGCCTCGACAACGAGTTGTCCGGGGTCTGCAACGGCGGGAACGCCCGCTTCGGAGATTACGCCTGCCGAGCGACCTGTCTTGATTTTTGCGACCATACGCTCCACATCGCGTGGCGAGGTGGTGTGTTCGCTCAACTCGTCAAACTCCAACTCGTCAATCTTACCCGACAGCCCCGCCTTCGACAAGAAGCGGCGTGCCGAACGGAGATTTTCCACTATAAAGTAGTCGAGCGAGGTTATAACATTACGATTTCCTTCGGGGGTTACATCGTAGGGCAATGTATCCTCCGAAATGGGACAAGGTATTAAATATAGTGTGCCTTTACTCATTTATGTATATTCGCTTTACTCGTTTTGCCACCGAGGTAAGGACCTCATAAGGTATTGTGCCAAGCACAGCCGCCATATCGGCTGCGGTGTTGCCCTTCTCGGCAGAGAAAATATCGACAATATCGCCCTCCTCGACACCTTCGATGTCGGTAATATCTATCATACAACTATCCATACAGATATTACCAACTGTTTTAGCTCTCTTACCCGCTACAATCATCTCCCAAGCACCATTGCCGAGGTGGCGGTTCAAGCCATCGGCATAGCCTACGGGGATTGTAGCAATACGGCTCTCCTTTTCGATTTTGCCGTTGCGACCGTAGCCTACGGTATCGCCCTTGTGGAGGGTGCGAATCTGCACTATGCGAGTGCGGAGAGTCGAAACGGGCTCCAACGCCTCGCCTGCGGTTGTCGAAAAACCGTAAAGACCAATTCCGAGTCGGCACATATCGAAACGAGCCTCCTCAAATCGCAACATCGCCTCCGATGCCGCTGCATGGCGCAGTGGGCGGTACGGCAACGACTCCATAATGGCGGAGCTGATATTGTCGAACTCCGCAATTTGCTCCTTCGAGAAGTTGTCTTGTGCGGTGTCGTCTGCCACGCAAAGATGGGTGAAAATCGATGCTACACGCACACTCTTAGCGACCTGTGCAAGAGTTTTGCATAGCCCCTGAACATCTTTGTTCATAAAGCCGAGGCGGTGCATGCCGCTATCAATTTTCAGGTGTATCGGATAGTTTATCTCGCCGGCACGCTCCACCGCCTGTACAAACGAAGAGAGCGAACGGAACGAGTATATTTCAGGCTCCAACGAGTGGGCAATCATCGTGTCGAAACTTGCATCATCGGCATTCAGCACCACGATAGGCATCGTAACACCACCCTCTCGCAACGCCACACCCTCATCGGCAAATGCCACCGCAAGATATGCCACGCCCTGCTTTTGCAACATCTGCGCAACCTCTGTTTCGCCTGCTCCGTAGCTCGAAGCCTTAACCATAGCCACAAGGCGTGTCGATGTACCTATTTGCGAACGGAAATAGTTGATATTGCGAGCCATAGCCTGCAAATTAACCTCCAAAACGGTGGTGTGGCTATGCTGTTCCAAGCGGTGCGAAATGCGCTCCAAGCGGCTGGCACGATTACCCTTTATCAATACGGCACAGTTGGCGATATCCAACTTGGAGATATTTGATAAAAGCTCTTCGGTAGTGGCAAAGAAAAGAGCCTTCTCGCCAAACTCGCTACGCGCCTTCATCAACCCCTCGCCAATGCCTACAAAGGTATCTACACCAGCTTCACGCACCATATGCAAAACTTTTGCATAGATGTTTTCATCGCCACTTTGCAAGATGTCCGACAAGATAAGCACTGTTTTGCGCCCACCTGCTACCGAACGAAGATGGTCGAGCGCAATAGATAGCGAATTGAGGTCGGCACTGTACGAATCGTCAATAATAATCGAGTTGTCGATACCCTGCTTAACCTCCAAGCGCATTGCTACGGGTTGCAACTGCGTGAAGTCGGGCATCTCGTAGCCCATCTCGGCAAAGAATGCTGCGACAATCTCGGCGTTACGCTGAGAAGCCTTGTCGGTCATCGGTGGCACTTGTACCGTGGTGGCGGCATCGACAAGGTTGCGATTGTCAAATCGCTTCTCGACAACCTCCGCCAACGGAGCGTATGCCGAGTGGTAAATTATATCGGCTGCGGTCTGCGCCAAGAGAATTTTCTCGTCAATTTTCTCCTCCAACGATGAGAAACCCTGCTCGTGGGCATCGCCTATCGAGGTAAAAATCACCATATCGGGTTGAGCCATCTTGTAGAGTCGCTCCATCTCTCCCTTTTGCGATATTCCCGCCTCGATAATCGCCACATCGTACGAGTTGTCCAACATCAGGAGCGACAACGCTACGCCCAACTGCGAGTTGTAGCTGCGTGGCGAACGGAAAATCTTTGCATCGTGCGGTGCGCACTGCGCAATCCACTCCTTAACGGTGGTCTTGCCGTTTGAGCCCGTAATACCTACCAAAGTACCTTTGAATTGGTTGCGATGGTGTGCGGCCAGAGCCTGCAATGCCACCAACGAATTTTCGACCACAACCGCACCACACCCCTCTGCAAGGTCGATTTCGCGCTCCACCATATAGGATTTAACGCCGCGCTCTGCAACCTCCGCGATATGGTCGTGTGCATCGTGATTTACCCCCTGCATCGCCACAAAAAGGGTGTCGTGCGTCAGGGCATAGGAACGGCTGTCGGTAGCTACTGTTGCCACCTCCAAGTCGCACCCTATATGGCGACCTCCAACTATACGCGCAATATCTGAAAGGAGGTATCTCATTCTCTACTCCTTGAATGTTACTATTGTTATGCCTGAGCCACCTCTGTCGGGGTGGTCATCTACGGCACTCGCCACCTGTGGTAACGAGCGAAGATAACGACGCACCTCCTCTTTCAGCGCTCCCGTACCCTTGCCGTGCAGAATGGTCACACTGCTAACGCCCACCATAAGTGCGTCATCAACCAAGGTCTGCACCCTCTCCAACGCCTCCATT
Organism: Rikenellaceae bacterium; assembly: GCA_015059865.1. Lineage (GTDB taxonomy): Bacteria > Bacteroidota > Bacteroidia > Bacteroidales > Rikenellaceae > Alistipes. The sequence continues at coordinate 20,936 of SUZP01000002.1, forward strand.
ACACGCTCACCGCGAATATCTATCGAGGAGGTGAAGTTGAGACGGCGTTGCGAAATATCTGCCGATATAACTGTGCGTGGTGTTTCAGGGCGTGTTGCTCGCTTATACTCTGCCGAGGAGATAACCTCCAAACGAGCCGTTTCGACAGTTGTCAAAATTGCTCCGAATGCCACTTGCGCCTTTCGCCCTCGTATCTCCTTGATGACACCCACGCCATTCTGCCCCATAAGGCGCACCTTTGCTCCAACCTCCAATGGCAGAGCCTTTTTTGTAGGTTGTGCAACCTCTTGTTTAGGCTCGGCAGGGTTATTTTTGCGCTCCTCGCGCCTCTGCTGACGGCGGCGAAGTCGCTCCATTTCACGCTCTATACGCTCATTTGCCTCGGAGTTATCCGCCTCAATCTCCTCGCGGAACTCCTCGAACTCGCGGCGTAGCCATTTGGTCTGCTCCTTCTCGGCTTGCGCCTCGCGGATACCTTTGATTGTGTTCTCGATTTGGCGATTAGCCTCGGCAACCAACTCCTTGGCTTGTGCCTTCGCCTCGTGGATAATGCGGTTGCGCTCCTCGCGAATATTCGATAGTTTCTCGCTCAGCACCTGCTCCATCTCCTCGACCTTGCGGTCGGTTTGGCGTATGCGCTCACGCTTCTGCGCCCAATAGTGCTTGTCACGCGCAACCTCTCGCAACTGCTTTTCGAGGTCTATATGCTCCGAGCCCGCCTTCTCCTTTGCCGAGGCGATAATATCCTCGGAAAGACCAATCTTTCGTGCAATCTCAATGGCAAACGAACTACCCGGCTTGCCACACTCCAAGCGGAACAGCGGGCGAATATTCTGCACATCGAACATCATCGCTCCATTCGTTACGCCTTCGTGATTTGAGGCGTAGTATTTTATGTTGGAGTAGTGGGTGGTGATAACACCATAGCAGCCACTCGCTACCAACTTTTCGAGTATCGCCTCGGCTATGGCTGCGCCAATCACAGGCTCTGTTCCCGAGCCGAACTCGTCAATCAAAACCATCGTCTTTGCATCGGCCCCTGCCACCATCGCCTTCATATTCAAGAGGTGCGATGAGTAGGTCGAGAGGTCGTTGTCGATGGATTGTTCATCTCCGATATTTATATATATCTTATTGAATATGGGCAGTTCACTCGCCTCCGATGCGGTAATCGGATAGCCGCATTGGAACATATACTGCAACAGACCTATTGTTTTGAGGCAGACCGACTTTCCGCCAGCATTTGGTCCCGAAATAACAAGTATGCGCTTTGCACTGTCCAACTCGGCATCAAGCGGTATGATAACGCGCTTTTGGCGTTTGAGCGACTGCGACAAGAGAGGATGCTTTGCCGTATGTAGCACAAGTCGGCTATCCTCCGACATAATTGGTCGCCCTGCGCCATTCTCTATTGCCCAACGAGCCTTGGCGCGTACTGCATCGACCACCGCCATAAACTCCTCGGTGCGCTCTACATCTTTAATGTCGGCGCGTACCACATCTGTAAAGGCGGTCAATATGCGTACAATCTCCCTGCGCTCCTCGTACTCCAATTCGCGCAGCATATTGTTCAACTCCACAACCTCGGCAGGCTCGACATAGAAGGTCTTGCCCGTAGCCGACTCATCGTGGATAAAGCCGTTTAGCTTGCGCTTGTTCGATGCCGTAACGGGGATTACGGCTCGACCTTCGCGAATCGAAATCGAAGCATCGCTCTCGACTATACCACTCGACTTTGCCGACTGCAAAATCGCTTGCAGTCGCTTCGATACCTGCCCCTCGTGGCGGCGTATCTGTGCCCTGATTTGGCGCAACTCCTCCGATGCACCATCACGAACAACCCCCTTGTCGTCAATAATGCGGCGAATATCCGCAACGATATTCCACAACGCCTTGACAGGTTTTGCAAGTGCAGTAAGAGTGGGGTATTGCTCGGTGTTGCTCTTGTGTAGAAACTGCACAAAGTCACCAGCCGAAATCAACGCCTTACCCAACTGCACAACCTCTGCAACCTCCAAGAATGTGCCCTCGACCTTTGCCTTCTCGACAATCTCGGCGATGTCGTAAAATTCGTCAGTCGGAGCCTCTCGCTCGGAGAGGAGTATCTGTCGCATCTCCTCCGCGAGGGCGTGTCGGCGTTCAATCTCCTTATGAACAGCGGTAAACTCCTCCTCGGCGAGCAAATTGCGAGCGTGCTGCATAGTGCACAATGCAACAACCTGCTCCCGAATGGTCGTAAAACCAATCTTCGCCTCGAAGTTATGGGGGTAAATTACCGTCTTCACGAATTAAAAATTAAAAATTGAGAATTAAGAATTATTTAATATTCTTTCTAATCTCTACTTCTTTGCCTTCTTTTTTGCTTTGTCGGCAGCCTTTGCAGCCTTGTCTGCCTGCTTCTCCTCGTAGGTCTTCTTACCAAATACCGTTACATTGATGTAACGCTTCGGATTCTCCTTCAAGTCAGCCAATAATACCGACAAGTTCTGCGATGCCTGCGCCAACTCCTTGTACAACTTCTCGTCAGATACGAGGTTGCCGATAGAGCCGTTGCCGCTATTAATCTTCGCCAACAAGGTATTAACCTCTGCAATAGCCTGCGCCAACTTCGCGCCACTCTGCTGCTCGTTCAAGGCGTGAGTTACCGAGTTGATGTCGGTGATTATGCTATCCAACTTCGCACCATTCTGGTTGAGTGTAGCGCAGAAACCATCGATATTGCCGATGATGTTCGACCTCTTCAAGTCAGCCATAACTGCGTTAAGACTTGCAATGGTCTTTGTGAGATTTTTCGAGTTGTTGTCAATAAGACTATCCACGCCCGAAACGGTCTGGTTGAGGTTGTCGAGCAGAGCCGCTACACGAACTTTAATATCGCCCAACTCATTTGCCAAGGTGTCAAACATATCAAGCGTTACACCTGTCTGAATAGAGTCACCATTTTTGAGATAGTCGGTAGCCTCGCCAAACTTAATCTCGATGGATTTACCACCCATCAAACCTGCGCTAAACATCAAAGCCTTCGAGTCGGTCGGGATATCGTAATCCTTACTTACCGAGAGATTTACATCCACACCCCCCCCTTGCTCCTTGTTCAACTTTACGCCCGTTACCTGACCAACTTTCACTCCGTTGATAACTACGGCTGCTGCATCCTGCAAACCATTAACCTGCTCGTAGTGAGCCGTATAGTTGCGTGTACGCCCAAATACATCCAATCCACTCAAAAAGCGTATACCTGCCCAAGCCGATAGCAGTATCACAACTGCATAAATTCCAATCTTTACCTCTTTTTTCATCTTTCGATTATTTTTTATTCAGTTTAATTTTCTTCTCTTTCGAAGGTGGCAATAAACGCCTGCGGAAACTCTTTGCGCACCTCTTTTATATGCTCCTGCGCTATCGCCTTGTCGGCAAAGTCGCCATAACAATACTTATATTTCAACGCGCCTGCACCCTCCAATATCCACGCCTTGCCGCGATAACTCTTCAATTCGGGATGGCTGGTCGAAATCCTCTTTACGCTCGCCATAAGTTGTATGGTATAACGCTTAACCATAGGTTGAACCTTTGCCTTAGACTGCTCGCTCTCTTGCGGATTTTGACTTGGCGTAGCAGTGGAGGTTGTAGTTGTAGCCGTCGTAGTTGGGGTTGTAGTTGTTGTGCCATCCAAGAGAAGTGAGCGACGCACATTCTCTACATACTGCTTTACGGCACGAAATATAGCCTCTGTAATATCCTTCTGTCCCTTTTCCGAGGTGATATACTTCAACTCCGCAGGGTTGGACATAAAGCCTATCTCGGTCAGTACGCTCGGCATATCGGTAGCATACAGCACCTTCAAAGGTTGCTTGCGCACACCTCGGTTGTTGTAGCCGAGTTTGACATACTCCTCCTGAATAAGGCGCGCCATCATCTCGCTATACTCGCCGTATGTAAATTGCAGATTTTGGATGTAGGCGCGGACTATCGCTGCGGTCTTCTGGTCGGACATATCGAGCAGCTCCTCTTTGTTGTTGAGGTAGAGCGAATTTTGATTTGCGCGCTGCTCCATCGAGCTCTCTCCCATAATTAAGGTTTCGACACCGCGCACCTCGCTGTTGCGATGAGCATTGGCGTGTATCGAGATAAAGAGGTCGCCATTGTGTTTGTGGGCTATATCGGCGCGAGCCTGCAAATCCTCCGAAAGAACACTCGAAAACATTATATCCGAAGTGCGAGTATAGACCACCTTTATTTCGGGCATTCGCTTCTCGATTAGCGCACCGAGTTTAAGTGCAACTTTGAGGTTTATATCCTTTTCGGCAATGTTGCCATACTTAGCACCGGGGAAGCGCACCCCTCCGTGTCCTGCATCAATGACAATAACTTTTACACCTTGCGCAACATTTTCTGCACCAAAACCGTTGTTAGGGAGTAATAGTGCAAACACGGTCGTAAGCACCATAAAAAGTGTATGCAGTGGTCGAAAGTTGGCCATAAAGTTTGATATATATACTTTTTTCACTATCTTTACGCGCCGAAAAAAACGCGTACCCGCACGCACAAAAGCGTACAAAGGGTTGTTTTAGGCGTTTTTGCCGACTCGTCGGCAAAGGTACGAAAAATTTTGGAATTTTTGAAACATTTGAAGGTAAAATATCTCGTTTTGATGGTTGTCGCCTTGGCGATAGCTCATGTTGTGCTTGGCTCTGCTATGCCGCGCCCACTCTCGGCGCAGCCGTTGGAGCAGGTGCGCAAGGGCGACTCGCTTGCGCCTGTCGCATCTGTGGCGATGAGAGACACCACAAAGCGCGAGGTGCGTCAGCCTCTGCGCCGTGCTCGTCGTGCGCGCAGGCTCGGCGATACTGTTATAACTCCACAGCAGCGAGATACACTCGCCAAGCCCGATAGCCTTACCCTCAATGACTCGTTAGCGGTGAAGCCTTTGTCGAAGCGCGATACAACAGCTCGGAAAAAGGGAGGCTCGCCTATCGAGCAGATAATTTCCGGTAAGAATAGCGACTCCCTATTCTATGATGTTCGCAACAAGCGTGTCTACATCTACAATCAAGGCGATGTAAAGTATGACAATATGGGCTTGACGGCCGACTATATGCAGATTGATATGGCGACCAAGGAGATTTATGCCTTCGGAAAGGCCGATTCGGTAAATGGCCAGCCTAAAAACACGCACCCTGTATTTACCGAGGGAGGCTCGTCGTACACGATGGATACCATCACCTACAACTTCGGCTCGAAAAAGGCGTTTATTCAGGGTGTTGCAACAAAGGAGGGCGACGGCTGGTTGGTCGGTGGACAGATTAAGAAGATGCCCGACAACTCAATCAACATTCGTCAAGGTAAGTATACCACTTGCGACCACACAGACCATCCGCACTTCTACCTTGCAATGACCAAGGCGAAGGTTATCCCCGGTAAGAAGATTATTACGGGTCCTGCCTACCTCGTTTTGGAGGATGTGCCTATCTATTTTGCTTGTATTCCTGAGGGATTCTTCCCTATCAACCTCGGCCCTAAGTCGGGATTGTTGATGCCATCCTACGGTGAGGATGCCTCGCGAGGCTTCTTTATACGAGGTTTGGGCTACTACTTCATATTGAGCAAGCACATTGACCTCGCCATAACGGGAGGTATCTATACGCTCGGCTCGTGGGAGGTGAATGCCTCTTCGCGCTACACCAAGCGATATAAGTATCGTGGAAATGTCAATTTCGACTTCTCCTCCATCAAGACGGGAGATAAGGGCGAGCCCGACTATATCAAGCAGAACAACTTCCGCTTCACTTGGACCCACTCGCAAGACCCAAAGGCAAACCCCGGCTCGACATTCTCGGCATCGGTAAACCTCTCGTCGAGTGGCTATTCAAAGTACTCGGCAACGACGCTGAACGACATCCTTGCTACGCAGACCAACTCTACGATATCCTACTCGAAGAGCTGGGCAGGTACGCCATTCTCGCTCTCTATGAACCTCTCCGTATCGCAGAACTCGCAGACGCGACAACTGGCTATAACGCTGCCAAATATCGTCTTCAATGTGGCGCGTGTCTATCCATTCAAACGCAAAGATGCAATGGGCAAGCAGCGTTGGTACGAGAAGATTGGCTTTACCTATTCGGCAAAACTTACCAACTCGGTAACATCGGCCGAGAAGGACCTCTTCACGATGCAGACATTGAAGAATATGCGTAACGGCGTGGAGCATACTCTGCCTATCTCTACATCGATAAACCTATTCAAGTATATCAACATCTCGCCATCGTTCAACTACTCGGAGCGTTGGTACTTCTCGCGCCAAAATCAGCAGTGGAACCCAGAGACCAATCAGGTCGAGACGCTCGACCCTGAGTATGGTTTCTATCGTATATACAACTACAACGCCTCCATCTCGGCGAATACCACAATCTATGGTATGTGGCAGATGAAGCGCAAGACGGCGAAGGTGCAGGCTGTGCGTCACACCATCACCCCACAAGTAGGTTTCTCGTATGCGCCCGATTTCAGTAAGCAGAAATATGGTTACTACAAGACCGTACAGACCGACTCACTCGGTAACTACAAGGTATACTCACCATACTCCAATCAGCCGTATGGCGTGCCGGGCTCAGGTCAGCAGGCAAACCTAAACTTCTCGCTCTCGCAATCGCTCGAAATGAAGGTGTTGTCGAAGCGCGACACTTCGGGCGTGAAGAAGATTAAACTTATCGACGAGTTGCGTATTAGTGGCTCGTACAACTTCCTCGCCGACTCACTCGGATTATCAAATCTGCCTATATCGTTCCGTACCACCATATATGGTAACTTCGGTATCAACCTTACAGTAACGCTCGACCCATACGAGGTTACACCACAAGGCATGCGCATAAATAAGTTGATGATTAAGCGAGGTCTGCTCGGTCGTGTCACAAATACGGGATGGAGTTTTGGTTATACATTCAAGTCGCGACAAGATAAATCTACCCCTGCGGTGAACGATATCAATACCATACCTCCTGAGTACTTCAACCCATTCTCCGACCCGTATGGATTGATGGACCCTACCCTGCGTAGGCACTATATGGCAAGCTCATATTACGACTTCTCGATACCTTGGAATGTTGGTTTTAACTATGTTATCAGCTACGGCATATCCTATGTAAACAATGGCACTACGGGCTACAAGAAGAATGTGTCGCAGACAATTGGTTTCAACGGTAGTGTCAATCTGACGCCAAAGACAGGTATCTCGTTTACGACAGGTTTCGATATACAGAATAGGAAATTGACGACCACTTCTATATCCATAACACGCGACCTGCACTGTTGGCAGATGTCGTTCATTTGGATTCCATTCGGAACGCACCGCAGTTGGAGCTTCAATATTGGAGTTAAGGCTTCGTCACTTGCCGACTTGAAGTACGACAAGAGTCAATCGATGTACGACAACCTCTTCTAACTCTCGTTATTTGAGACGGAACGGTACATCTTTTGTGCTACCATAATTACAGAAAACGATAAAATTAAGAGATATGACAAAGAAAACAGCAGAAAATCAGGTTGTTGAGGAGAAAGAGGGCTTTGCGCAGGGCGAGGGTTATCCTAACTGCGAGGGTGAGCCTTGTGCCAATATGGCAGAGGAGACGATAGACGAAACTGACACTGTGGCAGAGGAGCAAGCCGAGAAGCAAACCGAGGAGCAGACCGAGGAGGAGGCTCCGAAGGCGGAGGAGATAGATTGGAAAGACCGCTATATCCGTTTGCAGGCGGAGTTCGACAACTTCCGCAAGCGCACCTTGCGTGAGAAGATGGCTCTTATTGAGTCGGGAGGTAGCGATGTTTGGAAGGCTGTGTTGCCTGTACTTGACGATATGGAGCGAGCTATTGCCGCATCGGAGAAGAGTGAGGATATCGCAGCTTTGCGTGAGGGCGAGAAGCTTATCTACAACAAGTTTGTCGATATTATGCGACAGAAGGGTGTGGTGGCCATCGAGGCTCTCGATGCAGAGTTCAACCCCGATTTGCACGAGGCTGTGGCGCGATTTGCTGCGGGCGAGGAGAAGTCGGGCAAGGTTATAGATGTGGTACAGCAGGGCTACAAGCAGGGCGAGCAGGTACTGCGCTACGCAAAGGTTGTTGTTGGAGAGTAGAATTTAGACGAGAGACGAGAGAAAATAATCTAATAAAAACGATTTATCGTTTTACCTTTAATTGTCACCGCTGCGATTGAGCCGAGAACATAGGCTGCTTGCAGACTTTGCCGAGGCGGAGCAGTGAAGACCGAAGGTCAATTCTCAATTGTCAATTGTCAATTATCAAAGATTTATGGCAGAGAAGAGAGATTACTACGAGGTGTTGGGCGTTGAGAAGAACGCCAATGCCGATGAGATAAAAAAGGCCTATCGTAAGGCTGCAATAAAGTATCACCCCGACAAAAATCCGGGCGATAAGGAGGCCGAGGAGAAGTTCAAGGAGGCGGCCGAGGCGTACGATGTATTGTCGAACGAGGAGAAGCGTGCCCGTTACGACCAATTCGGACACGCAGGAGTGTCGGGCGCAGGCGGAGCAGGAGGCTTCGGAGGCTTCGGCGGTGGAGGTTTCTCGATGGAGGATATCTTCTCGCAGTTTGGCGACATCTTCGGCGGTCACTTTGGCGGTGGCTTTGGTGGCGGTTTTGGCGGTGCGCGTGGCGGTCGCTCGGTAAATCGTGGCTCGGATATCCGTGTGCGCATTAAACTTACGCTTGCCGAGATTGCCAACGGTACAACCAAGAAGATAAAGATTAATAAGTATATCGCTTGCGACAAGTGCGGTGGTAACGGCGCAAAGGATGCTTCGTCGTATTCGACCTGCTCCAATTGTGGTGGCTCAGGATATGTTGTAACGGTACAAAACACCTTCTTCGGCCGTATGCAGTCGCAGTCGGTATGTCCTACTTGTGGCGGCGAGGGCAAGGTTATCACTGCCAAGTGCGATAAGTGCGGTGGCGAGGGCTACATCAAGGGCTCGGAGGTTATCGAGATAAATGTTCCGGCAGGCGTTGGCGAGGGTATGGCTTTGACCGTTTCGGGCAAGGGAAATGCTGCGCGTCACGGAGGTATCAATGGCGACTTGATTGTCGTTATCGAGGAGGAGCGTAATCCTGAACTCCTGCGTGATGGCAACAACCTTATCCACAACCTCAACATTACAGTTGCTACGGCAATTATTGGTGGCGAGGTTGAGGTACCGACCATCGAGGGTAAGGCGAAGATTAAGATTGCAGCAGGAACGCACGCCGGTAAGGTGCTGCGTCTGCGTGGCAAGGGCTTGCCTGATGTAAATGGCTACGGTAGAGGAGATATTATGGTTGTGGTGGATATCACTATCCCTACATCGCTCACCTCAGAGGAGAAGGAGTTGGTCAAGAAGTTGGCAGACAAACCTCACTTCAAGGAGGCCGAGTCGGTGGAAAACCAGAATATCTTTGAGAGAATGAAAAACTTTTTCCGATAAGTGAGTAGTGAGTAGAGAGTAGTGAGTAGTTAAAAAAATAATTCTAAATTCTTAATTCTCAACTCTTAATTGAAAAAGAACTATGGGATTATTTTCGCCGGTAAAGAAACACGCCAATAAGTTTCGCTATATTCCGCGTTACTACGACCCTGAGAAGGAGCGTCGTGAGCAGCGCCGCCGTGAGCTGCATGGTACCTCCTCGGAGCAGGAGGGGCAGGAGTATCAGCCGGGGCAGTATATTCGCACACAGCGCGATGCAAGGCGTGCAGCAAAGAGCAGCAACGAGGGCGGTCGTAAAACGCCTTCGATGATGTTCTTGATGTTGTTTGCGGTGCTGGTGATAATTGTATATATGCTCTATCCGCGCATTGTCGAGGCCTTTTCTACGGCTCGTACTTCGCCAGCGGAGCAGGCTCAGCAGGAGATTGAGGAGTTTAACCCATACACGCCAATTACAATAGTACCAAACGATTATAAAGAGGAGAAGTAGAGGTGGCAGATTGCATTAAGTTACTACCCGAAATTGTTGCAAACCAAATCAAGGCGGGCGAGGTTGTTGAATCCCCTTCATCGGTGGTGAAGGAGATGATGGAGAATGCCATAGATGCAGGGGCTACGGAGGTTACCGTGAACTATGTAAATGGTGGTCGCGACCTTGTGCAGATTATCGACAATGGTCGAGGAATGTCGCCTATGGATGCCCGTATGGCGTTCGAGTGCCACGCTACGAGCAAGATTACATCGCTTGACGATATCTATGCTCTGCATACATTTGGTTTTCGTGGCGAGGCTCTCTCCTCCATATCGGCTGTGTCGCAGGTGGAGTTGATAACCCGTCAAGCCGATTGCGAGGTGGGTACGCAGACCATCATAAATGGTGGCGAGTTCGTGTCGCAAACCCCTACGGCAGCACCTGTCGGCTCGCAGTTTTTGGTGCGCAACCTCTTCTACAACACTCCTGCACGAAGAAAGTTTATCAATAGTAAGGAGTCGTCGTTATCTTCGGATATAAAGCGCGAATTTCGCCGTGTGGCCCTGTGTCACCCTGAGGTGGCGTGTACGCTGCTGAACAATAGCGCACCGATATATTCGTTGCCCGAATCTTCGCTTGTGGAGCGTATCGTGGGTATTATGGGCAATGCCACAAGACGAAACTTGTTGGAGGTGGATGTCGAGACCTCTATCGCCAAGGTTAAGGGGTATGTCGGTCGCCCCGAGACGGCCCGCAACAATTCAAGCGAGCAGTATATGTTCGTAAATGGAAGATTTTTCCGTTCACCATATCTCAACAAGGCGGTAACGAAGGCGTATGAGAAGTTAATACCCGAAAAGGGCTACCCTTCATTCTTCCTCTATATCGAGGTAGATGCCGAGCGCGTAGATGTAAATGTTCACGCCCAAAAGACCGAGGTTAAGTTTGCCGATAACGAGGCGTTGTGGCAGATATTGAACGCCGCCGTACGCGAGACTCTCGCCAAGAATGGTGCTATGCCATTGATAGACTTCGAGACCGATGAGGCGATAGATATTCCCGTAGCAACACGCGGAGTGCGCTATGATGAGCCACCTGCAACAAATTGTGCTCACTACAATCCATTTGCCGAGGGTTTCGAGACGGATAGCGTTGAGAGTCGTGGTAGCGGAGGGTGGACAACCCTGCCACGAGTGTCGTCGGAGTTCGATATGGCGGCATCGATGGATTTTGGTGTGAACACAACAAATGTCGCAGATTTGGAGTTTGACTATTTGGAGTCGGGCGACAACGAGGAGCAACAACTGCTCGAACTCGACACCAACGACGGAGTCTCTCCGCTTAGTATCTCCGTTTGTGGCGGTCGCTATGCGGTGGCTACATTCACATCGAAGGTGCTGATGATTGACTTGGTGCGTGCGAAGGAGCGACTGCTCTACAACAACTATCTCCTCTCGTTGCAGAGTGGTGTTGCTGTGTCGCAACAACTTCTCTTTCCGGAGTTGCTAACCCTCACGGAGGAGGAGTACGATTTGGTGGAGGAGTATGCCGTAGATTTTGCATCGCTCGGATTTGATATAAAGGCAAAAGAGGGCTTGTCGATAGAGGTGTTTGGTATCCCTGCCGATATAAGCACCGAACAGCTCGATAGAACGATATATGATATCTTGCAGAGTCTGAAATTGCCGCAGTCGGTAGTGGAGGCGCGCCGTGAAGCGTTGGCGCAGACACTCGCCCATAGTGCAACGACAGGACAGAGCAGTTTCACGCAAGAGGAGGCCGAGTATTTGGTGTCACAGATAGTGGTTTTGGGCGAGAGTTATACCCCTGCGGGCAAGCGTATTGCGTCGGCGTGGTCGCTCTCTGATGTAAAAAAATTATTTGAATAATAACTTAATTAGCCAACGGCTAATAACCCGTGGCTAATGGCTGAAAACAATATGAGAAATCCATACTTCAAGACACCCCCTGTGGTGCAAAACCTTATTATTGCCAACTGCGTGATTTACTTGGCAGTTACACTTATACCTGCGGTAAATCACTTCTGCGCAGAGTATTTGCAATTGTGGTGGTCGAATGCGCCATATACACCTCCGTTTCACAGCTATCAGTTTGTAACATATATGTTCCTGCACGGAGGATTCGCTCACCTCTTCTCGAATATGTTTGCATTGTGGATGTTCGGCCGTACCTTGGAGTACGAACTCGGCTCGCAACGATTTCTAACATACTATATGGTGTGCGGTATAGGTGCTGCGCTAATTCAGATTGGCATAGCGACTCTGTTTGGCGAAAATATCACTCTTCTTGGAGCTTCGGGCGCAGTGATGGGATTGCTGCTCGCCTTTGGCGTAATGCATCCGAACAATATGATATATATTATACCTCTGCCATTTCCTATTAAGGCGAAGTGGTTTGTTATGGGCTATGCCGTATTGGAGATAGCTCTCGGCTGGTCGGGCGTAAATACGGGAGTAGCACACTTTGCCCATGTGGGCGGTATGTTGTGGGGCTTGGCTCTCCTCTATTGGTGGCGTAAACGAGGTAAGATTTTCTTTTAAGGGGGGGGGTATGGCAGAGTACTACACTAATAGTATCAGCAGAGGCAAAAAACGCAAGCGAAGGTCGCGTAGTGGCAGCGAGTTGCTATTCTCGCTACTCGATATCGTCTCTACACTGGCTATGGTGCTGTTGGTATTTTTGACCATTACAACGATTATATGCCAATATATCTCACCCGAAAAGAGTGGCGTGCTGTCAGTTATAGCACTTGGTGCACCTATAATCTATCTGTTCGATATTGTGGTGATGTTCTATTGGGTGGTGCGCTGGCGGTGGTATCGCGCTACGGTGATGATTGTAACGGTCGTGTTGGGGCTTTTCTATCTCTCGCGCTACTACAAGATAGAGATTGACCGCAAGTACGACACTTCGTTTAGGGAGCGCAGATACACCAAGATTATGACCTATAATGTTCGCGAAGGTAAGAGTGAGGGGTTGGCCGAATATATCAAAAAGCACAATCCCGACATCCTCTGCTTGCAGGAGATTAATATAGGTGGCGATACTTGGAACGCCCTGACCGAGAGGTATCAAACGACATATATGCCGAAGGTTTGCATCGGAGGAAATCAGATATTGTCGAAGTATCGAATTATCCGCAGTGGCGGTATAGATACACTACAACACAGAAGTAGCGTGTGGGCAGACCTCAAAATCAAAGATGATACAATAAGGGTTGTGAGCCTGCATCTGCAAACCACCTCGATAAGCCCTAAGGATACGCAATTTATTGAGCAACACGAGTATATTGGCGACAGGGAGCGCGATAGTAAGTTGCGCAGTATTGTGGAGCGCTTGGTCGAGAATAATCGCAAAAGAGCTGTGCAGGCGGGATTGGTTGCCGATTTTTTGGAGAAGTCGCCCTACACGACTATTGTATGTGGCGATTTTAACGATGTGCCTCTCTCCTACACCTATAATAGTATAAAGAGAGGATTGAATGATACCTTCTCGAAGATGGCAGATGGCTTTGCATACACCTATAATATGAGGTACGGAGTGCTGCGAATAGATAATATATTGGTATCGCCATCGATTGAAGTGGTATCGTACGAGGTGGATAATAGTGTCGATTTTTCAGACCATTATCCTGTGATTTCGAGAGTAAAGTTTAATCCAAACATATAACTATGATTGTAGATTCTATAAAAAATGGTGAGTTGTACTACTCGCTCTCGCCGCGTATCAAGCAGGCGTTTGAGTGGTTGGCTCAAACCGATGTGAAGGCGTTGAGCGCCGGTCGCCACGATATCGATGGCGATAACCTCTTTGTAAATGTTATGGATGTGGAGCTGAAACCACGCGAGGCTGCGGCTCTCGAAGTGCACGACCGCTATATCGATATACAAGTTATGGTGGGTGATACGGAGGAGTATGGATGGAGTGAGCGTTGTGACTGCCACTCGCCACGCGAGGAGTTCAATCGCGAGCGCGATGTGCAATTCTTTACCGACACTCCGCAGACCTTCTTCGCGCTGAATGAGCGACAGTTCGCTATCTTCTTTCCAGAGGATGCTCACGCGCCAATGTTGGGCAAAGGCTCGGTACGCAAGTTGATATTTAAGTTGCTTATCTAAAACTTTAAGTAGCGACAGCTACATAAAATTAGAATTATTTATTGTCGGCAGCCACGAGATGTGGCGCATCACAAAAGAGCGACCTTCGGGAGAGTACGCAGTGTACAGCCCGAAGGTCTTTACTTTTTAGAGATGTGCCGCAGATTGCGGCTTATCACAAGAGATGACTAACTTTGATTTTAAACTGATGAGAGCAAGACAAACAAAGAGCCGAGTGCGCAGCATACTTGGCGTATGTGAGCAACTCGGCTACAGTAGTTTAACGCAGCTATCGCTGCTTAAAATCAAAATTACTCGGTTGGGATGTTTTTGTTTACATTCTTCGAACCTGCAAGAGCGTAGAAGAGAAGATATGCAAGACCTGCAACCACTACCCAGTAGCTTACGAGATAGTTGCCTGTCCAATCGACAACGGCATTCTGAACGAATGGAAGGATACCACCACCGCAAACGAGTGCCATAAAGATACCCGATGCCTTCTCGGTATACTTGCCGAGTCCCTCAACTGCGAGGTTGAAGATGCCACCCCACATTACAGATGTGCAGAGTCCGCAGAGTACGAGAAGAGCTGCATTTACAGGTACAGATGCCATACCGAAGCCTGCTGTACCCTTGAATACAGGGAGATTGACAGCGGTAGCAGGAGAGAGGAACATTGCACCAAGCACAAGGCACAAACCTACAACCGACACAGTGGTAAGCATTGTCTTTGCAGAGACCTTTGCGCCAAGGGCTGCACCCAAGAGACGACCTACGAGCATAAGCAGCCAATAGGTAGCGGTAACTGTTCCTGCGATAGCCTCAGCACCCTCGGTAACGCTCAAACCGCCATTCTGCAACCACTTCTGCAATACATTTGGAATACCAACCTCGACACCTACATAGATGAAGATACCGATAGCTCCGAGTACGAAGTGACGGAACGACATTGGACCATACTGCGACTGCTCGGCAGCCTTAGTCTCAGCAGCAGGGTTTTCAGGAATTTTAGTCAAGAGGATAACCACAAATGCAACAGCGAAGATTGCAAGAGCGATATACATCAATGGGAACACTTGACTAATCTTTGCATCAACGATGCTCGGTACGAACACACCGGTCAAGAAGATAACAGCAGTACCCATCAACGAGTTGAACGAGCCACCCACCTGAACGAGCTGGTTACCGCGGTTACCACCGCCACCGAGTTTGTTAAGCATTGGATTAACCACGATGTTGAGCATACACATCGAGAAACCTGCTACGAATGCACCGAGCAAGTATACTCCGAATGCGAGGTTGCCCTCCAAAAGACCTGCGATGGTCTGAATACCAACGCCAGTAAAGCCGACAGCCACAGCTGCAAGAGCAGTAAACTTGTAGCCCTTTTTCTGCAAGAGATTACCAGCAGGAATACCCATAATAGCGTATGCAATAAAGTTGCACAACACGCCAAGAGTACCCATCCAGTTAGCTACTTGGAACTGATTTTTAAGAATATCGCCCATTGGCGATGCAAGGTTTGTGACAAACGAAATCATACCGAAGAGCAAGATACACACGATAATCGCTGGCACATTCGAGTTTTGTTTTTGTGACATAAAATTTTAGTTTTATTGGTTAAAAAATAAAAAGTCTCTTTTGTATTAAGACGAGAGACGAAAGACGAGAGACGAGAGTTTTAATGCAAAATTCAAAATTCAAAATGCAGAATGCAAAATTTTTTCAACTACTCACTACTTTCTAATAAAAAGTTTTCTGTTCTCCGTTTTATCTATCGCGCTCAACTACATATTCGCACAACGCCAACAGCGAGTTGCGATACTCCGACTCCTCGCACACCGATAGAGCCGACATAGCTCGTTGTAAGTAGGCTTGTACTGTTTCGCGTGCAAGTTCTACACCTTTGTATTCTTGAACTTTTCCCTGAATATAGGCGACACTCTCCTCACTTTCGGCACAGAGTGGCAGGTGACGCATAATCTCCGACCTCTCCTCCTCCGACGCTCGCTCCAACACCTCAATCAATGGGAGTGTAATCTTACGCTCTCGCAGGTCGTTGGCAGCGGGTTTTCCGGTGTTATTGTTCGGCACAAAGTCGAGAATATCATCTACAATCTGAAAAGCCATACCAAGCATCTTGCCAAAGGTGCGCATTGCAGCCACCTTCTCTGGCGAAGCACCCACCGAGATTGCACCCACCGAGCCGCAAACCGAGAATAGGGAGGCGGTCTTTTTGTAGATTATATCGAGATAGTTCTCGCGCGAGGTGTCCAACTTCGAGGCGTGGTCGCTCTGAATTAGCTCGCCCTCACACAACGAAGACATTGCTCCAATGATATGTGTAAGCAGGTCATACTGACCACTTTGCAAGCCGATATTCATATTGCGAGCAAGGATATAGTCACCGATAATCACCGCATTGCGCGACTGCCAACGGGCATTTACCGAGGCCTGACCGCGACGCAAGTTCGACTCATCGATTACATCGTCGTGAATAAGCGAGGCCACATGTATCATCTCCACCAACATCGCAGCCAACATCGTGCGTTTTCCGAAGTTTCCCGTAGCGGATGTTGCTCCTGCGGCGAGCATTACGACAATAGGGCGCAACCCTTTACCTCTCGAAGAGAGAACATATTCGAGCATATCGCCTATGAGAGTACCCTCCGTCTCGCTAAAATTTTTGCGTACAAAGGCGTCAAATTCCTCAATATAGCCCTCGATAGGTTTACGAATTTGGTCAAGTGTTGTAGTCATAAAGGTCTTATATCTGAACAAAGATAGTTAATTTTCCTCAGATTTGCCCAAAAAAGCGAATTTTTTTCTAACTTTGAGCGTTATTTAATCAGTTATGATGGGAAAATTTCAAAAAATACTACACTACGCACTACCAACCATAGTAGCTGTATTGCTCTTTGGGGGTGTATCAATCATCGGTTTTGCACCGCAGTTGGAGGGGCGTGTGCTACCTCAACACGACATCCGCCAATTCGACGGCATGTCGCGCGATATACGCGAATGTAGAGCCGACTTCAACGAGGACCCACAGTGGACAGGTGCGATGTTCTCGGGTATGCCAGCCTATCAAATTAATATCAAATACCCTACTCAGATTATCAAACGCGCGGTCGATTGGGTTCAGTCGTTATTCACCGCACCTGCATCAATGCTCTTCTTCGCGATGTTGTCCGCCTTTGTGATGGCGTTGTTGATGGGTATGTCGGCGTGGGTAGGTTTGATTGTTGGCTTGGCATACGGTCTTTCGACCTATTTCTTCCTAATTATCGGAGCTGGACACATTACCAAGATGTGGGCATTGGTCTATGCCCCGGCAATGCTCGGAGCGATACACCACACCCTGCGTCGAAATATGTGGGTTGGAGGTGCTTTAACTGCCCTCTTCGCCTCGCTCGAAGCAGGCGCAAACCATCCTCAGATAACATACTATTTCGTCTTAGCAGCCGTAGCGCTCTTTATCTCGGAGGCGGTTTTTGCAATCAAAAATAGGATATGCAAAGATTTTGCACAGCGTACTGCAGTGTTGATTGGAGCTGCAATTTTGGCACTTGGAGCTAACTTCGCGCCACTCTACTACACCATGCAGCACACCTCCGACACCACACGCGGAGGAAGTGCACTTACAGCCGATGGGGAGCGTAAAGGTTTAGATATCGACTACGCCACAGCGTGGAGCTACGGCGTTGCGGAGAGTTGGAATATGCTTATACCCGACTTTATGGGTGGCGATTCAGGCGCAACATTCTCGCGCGATGGCGAGGTTGCCGATGCGCTCAACGAGATTGGTGTAGATAGGCGCGTAGCACAACAGCTGCCGACATATTGGGGCGAACAGCCCTACACCGCAGGACCGACATACCTCGGAGCTGTGGCGATATTTCTTGCATTGCTGGGACTAATCCTCGCCGCACCACGCGACCGCTGGTGGGTATTGGCGGCAACGATACTTGCACTCTTAATGTCGTGGGGCTACCACGCAATGTGGTTTACGGAGTTTTGCTTCAAATATCTGCCTCTCTACAACAAGTTCCGCGCTGTATCGACTGCGCTGGTGGTTGTTGAGTGGAGCGTACCTCTTTTGGCTGGCGTTGCCCTGTGGCAACTCTACCAAAAGTGGGAGAATAGAAAATACCTTGTGCGCGCCATCGCCACTGCGGCGGGCATTACGGCGGGCGTATGCCTAATTTTTGCCGTTGGCGGCTCCTCGATGTTCGACTTTGGGCGCGAGCAGGATGGGGCGATGATGAGTGAGCAGTTCCGCTATATGTTGCAGGGTATGGAGGGGGGCAACGACCTCATAGCTCGCGGTATGCACTCCGAGCTCGGCTACCGAGTGGGCGATGCAATGGCGGCAGAGCGTGCTGCAATTCTCTCGGCTGACGCGTGGCGTTCGTTGCTACTTATCCTATTGGCAGCCTCTGCATTGCTTGGTGCGCTATACCTCAACAAGAGGTGGCGCCCTGCGGCATTGGCAGCTGTGGCACTCTTGATTGTGGTGGATATTCTGCCTATAAATCTGCGTTACCTCCCATACGAAACATTCGTAGCAAAGCGCAACACCGAGATACGCCCAACGGCAGCTGACAAGCAGATTATGGCAGACAAGGAGCTTGGGTATCGCGTCTTAAACCTCTCGGTATCGCCATTCAACGATGCCACAACCTCGATGTTCCATCGCTCGGTCGGAGGTTATCACGGAGCTAAGATGGGGCGTTACCAAGATTTGATTGACTACCATCTCAACAAGGGCAACGAGGGTGTTCTCGATATGCTCAACACAAAGTATATCATAACACAAGAGGGAGATGTTGTCGAGCGTACAACCGCCAACGGTGCTGCTTGGTTTGTGCAGAATATCGAGATTGTTGAGAGTGCCAACGAGGAGTTGGCGGCACTTGGCGCAGTAGACCTAAAAACCACCGCCGTAGCCGAGGCTGGTGCGCCACGACCACAAATCGAGGGTAGCGGCATAATCGAATTGAAAGAGTATCGACCAAATCGTCTTCTCTACGAATATACTCTGACAGGCAGTACTGGCGTAGCCGTATTCTCCGAGATTTACTACGACAAGGGGTGGCAGGCATACCTCGACGGCGAGCCTTGCGACTCGTTCCGTGCAGACTATCTGCTTCGTGCAATGGTCTTGCCTGAGGGCACACACACCGTAGAGTGGCGTTTCCGCGCGCCAAATTGGGGTTTGGCAGGGGCAATTACACTTATTTGCTCAATTTTGATTATCTTAGCACTCACAACAATCGTAATTTACAGATATTATGGCTGCTCAAAGAAGAAACATCTCGCGTAGGGTACGCTTTTCGTATGCTACCTCAACTATAAGTATGACGCTCGTATTGTTCCTGCTCGGAGCAATAGGCTTCATAATGGCAAATATCTTCTCGACAACGAAGCGTATGCGCGAGAGCGTAACGATGATTGTCGAGTTGAAAGATAACCTCACCGAGGCGGAGCGTGACACAGTGGCGGTACGGCTTGCCGAGAGTGATATGGTCGCCTCGCTGAAATTTGTATCGAAGGAGGAGAAGGCCGAAGACGAGGAGTTTAAGCGCGTGTTCAACATCGACATCAAGGGTGTTTTGGGCGAAAATCCTCTACCCGACTCATACGATGTAACCCTCTCGGCACTCTCATCGGATAAGGCTCAGCTCGAACGCTTTGCCGAGGAGGCTCGCAAGATTGAGGGAGTGAGCTTCGTCACCTATCCGCAGAGCTTTATCGAGGAGATGCACTCCACGCTCGATATCTTGCAGTTTATAATGGCTCTATTTGGTGGGGCATTGTTGGTGGTGTCGTTTGTACTGCTGAATAACACCGTACGATTGGCCGTATACTCGCAGCACGAATTGATAAATACGCTGAAAGCGGTCGGAGCGACCAAGTGGTTTATAATGCGACCATTCGCAAGACGAAGTGCTTTGCAGGGCTTTTTTGCAGGTCTTATAGCAGCAGCTTTGCTCGGTGGTGCGCTCTATGGTTTGGACTACGCTGTACCGAGTGTAGGCATCTTCCCAAAGTGGGAGGAGGCCGGCTTTATCGCTGCAACAATGGTGGTTGTAGGCATTGTCGTAGCAACTGTGTGTACACTCCCTGTGGTAAACCGATTTGTAAATATGAAGTCAAATAAAATACACCTCTATTAGTATGAAATGGTTTAATCGTATCGAAGATAAAAACGATAAAAAAATGCCCCTCACAATGCGCAACTATGTGTTGATGCTTGTGGGAGCAATAGTTATAGTATTAGGATTTGTACTGATGTCGGGCGGTACAGTTGCAACCCCTGAGGAGTTCTCCTACGACATCTTCTCGTGGCGCAGGATTACACTCGCACCAATCCTTGTCGTGGCAGGCTTTGCCTTCGAGATATACGCTATCTTGAAGCGATTTAATTAGCCATCTCGTTGGTCACCTCACCCAGATTTACCTTCTCGAACTTGTAGCCAAGGCGATGCAACTCCATTGCAGCACCTATGCGGAACAATACGCGTGTGGTGCGTGCAAAGATGTAGAAGGCCTTGGTGCTCTGCGCCTCGGTATCTTCGCGGCGGATGTAGGTTATCGCTGTATTGGCGCAACGGCGCATCATATCCTCAATCTTCTGCGACGGCTCCTCTTCGAGCGATAAGCCGAGTATATCTTGCAGAATATGCTCATCCATATCGTCAAAGCCCTGTTCTCCGTGCAACTTTGCGTAGGGCTCGGTGGCGTAGGTTGCCCAATCCTCATCCCAACGATGAGCAACAGCCATACCCACATATCCTGCCCACGCAATAGCGGCAGCAGGAAAGGCATTCACCTGTGGCACGGCATCGGCCATATATTCAGGTGCATACTCCTTCCAACGCTCGTCTATGTCGTCAGAGGCAAGCAGCGTACCCTCCAACATCTTGTGCGAAGTGCACAACCTCAGCAACTCCTTCAAGAGGTTATTCTCGAAGGTGTCGAAATACTCAGTCTGTTCCATTCTCTTAGATTAAAGTTCTCTCTTCCATAAGCCGTGGAGGTTGCAGTACTCGTAAACTGCAACGGGCTTGCTGTCGCATACACAAATCGTCGCCTCTGGTTTGTCGGTCAAATCGACACGGATACCACCCTTCTCGGTCTCAACATAGATGAAGGCGATATGATGCTCAGGCAACATCGGATGTGCCACGCTACCCACCTCAACCTTGATATGGTTGTCATCAACAGATGTTACAACGGGGAGGTGCTTCTCGACACTCGCCTCAACGGTATTAGCAACCAACTCCTGCATCTTCTCTCCACAGCAAACCACAGGAACCTTCGAATCAACAACTTTCTGAATAACATTGCCACAATGAGGGCAAACATAAAACTTTACTGCCATATTACACATTTTTTTAAGGTTTTATACTTTTATACATATATATTCTATTGAAAATCAATATCATATACTTAGCTATGCAAAACTTCTGCACAGGGGTTATCTCTGCTTACATCTCGCGATGTACAATATATAAACGCTCGCCTGCGGTGGCATATTGTACGCGCTCCTCTTCGGTGAGGCTCTTTTCGTAATCTACCTCTTCGACCTCGAAACCACACGAGCGCAAGCGGTCAGCATAATCTGCTCCATAGATACGACGGTGGTCATATTGTCCAAAGATGCGAGCGCGCTCCTCAGGCGATGTTATGGTATCATCCTCGAAGGTGGTCTCTCGCCCCAACTCCTGCGGCACAAGCACCACGCCCCAGCCACCCTTGCGGAGTATACGATATAGTTCGCGCATAGCCTTGCGGTCATCCTCCACATGTTCGAGGATATGGTTACATATCACAACATCCACACTCTCATCTTCGAGGGGAATATCCTGAATATCGAAGTGCAACTTTGCTAACGGACTCTCCAAGTCGGCTGTGAGATAGTTATCGGCGTGTTTATTGCCGTAGTGCTGCTCGAATTTGCGTTTCAGTGCCACCTCAGGAGCGATATGAAGAAGTGTGGGATAACCTTGCAGAAGCGTTGTTTCACGCTCAATATAGAGCCACAACAAGCGATGTCGCTCCAAAGCAAGACAGCGAGGACATAGGGCATCGCGGCGTGATACGCCATAGCCATACGGCAGAAATTCGCGCACCTGCTTGTCGCATATCGGGCATCTACGACCTCGCCCTGCATACCACAAGCCAAGTATAGGCACACCAACACCTGCAACCCGCTGCAAGAGGGTGCGTGGTATATGGTTTAGCGACCATTTGACTATTTTTTGAACTGCTCCCATATATCGGCTTTTAGCCATTGGTTTTTTACTCCTCAATAATCTTATTCACCTCGCTTTCGGCCCTGCGCAGCCTCTCGCGGCAGAGAGCAATAAGCTCTGTTGCTCGCGCCACACGCTCCGAAAGGGTGTCGATACTATTCTGCTCCTCACGCAGCGAGCGAAGAATCTTCTCTATCTCCTCTATTGCCTCTTTGTACGACATCTCCGTTATCTCAGCCATATATCTCTATTGTTCTAAATACTTTTTTTCTCACTACAACATTACGCGCATCCGGCACGAACTACTATCATTAAAACTGTATCGCACAAGATACTCCTGCCGCCCTCGTATTGGCATAGTATACAGGAGTTGCCACCACCGCCTGCCCCTTACGCGGAATACGGAAGATGTGACGATTGAGTGGTAGCATCCAATAGCCGATACGAGCCGATAAGATACCCAAACCTGCTCCCGCCAACACATCGTTAAACCAGTGGCGACCATTGTACATACGCATAAAACCTACCGTCGCAGCCAAGGCATACGCGCCCATACCGACACCCCAGCCATACTCCGAACGCACAAGCTCCGCACCTGCAAAGGCGGTCATCGTATGTCCCGAAGGGAAGGAGTTGCGCGTTCCCGTATCGGGGCGAGGCTCGCGCACCGCATACTTCAATCCCTGCGAAATGGCCGTTACTGCGATATAGGTTACAGCAGCCACCGCCACACGCTCGCCAAAGGAGTGCTTCGCCTTCAAGCCCATAAAGTCGAGTGTGAGATAGAAGGCCACAGGAACATACTGCACATAGTCGTCGAAGCGCAACTTCACACCGCCACTCGCCTCGTTCAGACCATTGCGTATTGCAAGATTTATACCTCGCATAGGGGCGTTTTCGCCAATACCCAACGCTCCCAAGGCGACAAACGACACTGGCACAACCAACTGCTCGGCACGAAAGCGCGTAGAGTAGGTTTGATTTATCTCCCACCAATCGACCTTGCCATTCTTGCGTAGAATGGGATTTGTTGCGTATCTATCAGCGTATTGAGTCTTCGTTCTCTTGGTTGTCCTGAGGGCAGAAAAGTTGGTTTTGCCAGTAGCATCTGCCGACGCAAACACCACCAACAAAACCAATACAACTGCACTTTGCAGCACTCTATATAGTTTCGGACTCTTCATTTATACCTCTATAATATCCACAATAACGCACAAATATAACTATTATTGTGAAATTTTGAGGTATCCGAGCCAACTTTTCGAACTAATATTTCACCGAAATCTTGTATGGCACACCATTCAAGACGCTCAAATCGCCTGTGTAGATGGTGCCATTATTGCCTATGTCGGTCGATACTGTTGTCTCGCAAAGCACCGAGATATACCAACGACCAGCCTTTGGCTTTTCGATAACAAGCGACTTGGTGCATCCGTTAGACACGACCCTCTTTACTGCTTGGTCTGTATATGCCAACTCCTTGTAGTTTGCGCAGAGTGTGAGGTCATATTTTTCGCCACCCTCGTAGCCATCGAGCGCAATTTCGAGTTTTTGACACTTGCGCGGAACATTTACCACGAAGTGGTGATACTGCCTATCGCCAATGCGAGTGAAGGCCGCATCGTTATCCTCCGTGCGCTTGTTCATCTCGCGCACCTCGCCACTCTTCAATGTAGCCTTTGGCTTTGGTGTCGGGTTACCATCCATAGCGTAGAGCACCATTGCCGCCATAAAGTCTAAGCGCTCGCCCGACTTAACACCCTCAGGATGCGAGCCACAGAGGATGGCACGACCACTCTCTTTGCCTCGCTTGAATGCCCAAACCGAAGGTTTGCCATCAATCTTTACCTTCTCGGTATCATTGAAGTTGTAATAGGCCAATATCTCCGTGCCATCTGGCATAGGCTTTCTCTCTCCATCGTAGGCGTAGCATCCGCCATTATGACGAACATCCTTGACAAACTTATCGCCTCCGAAGTCGTAGTATCGCAACATTGGACTGCGGCGTGCTATATCCATACCCGTAGTGGATTTTCTTAGGCCTGTGCTGTGGGTATATCCGGGCCACAAGCCAATATAGTAGCTGGTATATCGTGTCTTGTTGCGCTTAGCGTTGTATCCTCCTGCCGAGCTAAAAAAGGCTCCTGCGCAAGTGCCGACATACGAGCCACCATTTGCCACATATTTGTAGACATTGTCACGCGCCTCCTTCGTAAGCGACTTGGCGTGCTTAATTGCACTACCACCATTCATGTAGAGCATACGAAAACGCGGTGCACCATCAGGATAGAGCAACCAACCATTGGTATCATCCTCGTATCCGTAAAATACATTTGCTTGAAGCAGTGAGTCTTGTGGTGTTGATTTATGTCTTCTGTCTGGGCCTTCGAAATACTCCATACTCAATTTGAGAGCCTCCGACACAGGGAGGTCGCGGCGCGATGTAAGGCCAATGCCGCTATTCATAAAGATATCCTTGTAGTAACCACGACCATGGTCAAGCACCGCTTGACGCGCTTTATCGCGCTTGCTACTTGCTGTTGCTTGTGCTGGGAGAAGCACACTTGTCGTCGCCATAATGGCGGCTACAATTAGAAGTTTTTTCATAATAGGAAGTTTTTTAAAGTTTATAGTTTTGTGTTTGTAGTATAAGGGGAGGCTCAATACAACTGAGCCCCCCTGTTATTTGGTTTACTTGCGGATAGCTGCAACACCCGGAAGCTCCTTACCCTCGATGTATTCGAGGAGTGCGCCACCACCGGTCGATACATACGACACCTTGTCAGCCAAGCCGAACTTGTTGATGCAAGCTACCGAGTCGCCACCGCCGATAAGCGAGTAGGCGCCATTCTGCTGTGTAGCATCTGCGATAGCCTCAGCAACAGCGCGCGAGCCAGTCGAGAATTTGTTAATCTCGAATACACCAACAGGACCGTTCCAGAGGATGGTCTTGCACTTCAAAATCTCCTCGCGGAAGAGCTTCTTACCACCCTCGGCGATATCGACACCCTCCCACTCTGCTGGGATATCTTTCACTGGTGCAGTCTGAGTATTTGCCTCCTCGCTGAAATCGTCGCATACGAGAGCATCAGGCGACATTACAAACTCAACGCCACGAGCCTTTGCCTTCGCCAAGATGTCGAGTGCCACAGGGAACATATCAGGCTCGCAGATAGACTTGCCTACATGGCCACCGAGAGCACCTGCGAAGGTGTAGGTCATACCACCGCCGATGATAATCTTATCAACCTTCTCCATCAAGGTCTCGATAATGGTAATCTTGGTCGAAACCTTCGAGCCACCAACGATAGCTACGAATGGGCGCTGTGGGTTCTGCATCATACCATCGATAGCCTTCAACTCGTTCTCCATAACATAGCCGAACATCTTGTCCTGAGGGAAGTACTCAGCGATGAGTGCAGTCGAAGAGTGTGCGCGGTGAGCAGTACCGAAAGCGTCGTTGATGTAGCAGTCTGCATACGAAGCGAGCTTCTTCACGAACTCCTTCTGTGGTCCCTCTTTGAGAGCCTTCTTTGCAGCCTTCTTCTCCTCGTCGGTAGCATCCTCGGCCAAGCCACGAGGCTTGCCCTCCTCCTCAGCGTAGAAGCGGAGGTTTTCGAGCAACATCACCTCACCCGGCTTCAATGTAGCAGCCATCTCAGCAGCCTTCTCGCCCATACAGTCGCCTGCGAACATCACCTTCTCGCCCAAGCGAGCCTCGATAGCGGGAATAATCTGCTCCAACGAATATTTTGGGTCTGGGTTCTTCTTTGGACGACCGAGGTGCGACATAAGGATTACGGCACCACCCTTCTCCAACACCTTCTTGATGGTTGGAATAGCTGCACGAATACGGGTATCGTCGGTTACTTGACCCTCGCCATTGAGAGGTACATTAAAGTCTACGCGGATAATTGCGCGCTTACCTGAAAAATCATAGTTGTCAATTGCAAACATAACTCATTTATTTTTAACTGTTTATACCTAATTGTTATTTCACTAACATTGTAACGGCACAAAGGTACAAATAAAATTAAAAATTAAAAATAAAAAATTGAGAATTAGAGCGATAAATGAGAAAAGAAATATTGGGGTTGGGTATGGATTAATATCGCATATCCACTATCTTGTGAATATTGGCACTATACGATAGTACGAAACACCATAACCTTGCCAGATGCCTATTACATTTTTTTTGATTTAATAAAATTTTAGTATCTTTGCATCCGTGAAAAAAGTGTTGCAACATAAAAGATGTATGTCGTATCTACTTGCTGTACTGATGATTATATCGGTATCGAGTAGAGTGTGGCTCTCTCACAACAGAGGCTACTACGAGGATTACCTGCGCACTGCCCACCCTTCGGCCGACAACCACGCGTGGGTGTCGTGTAACTGTCCTATCTGTCACGCAGAAGACTTTATTGCAACCGCAGCAGAGTATTTCACATACTCCCCTATCATCGTAGCGTTGGAATTTGAGCAGGGTTTACAACCTACTGCTCCTGCAAATAGAGTTGTTACTCTTACATCGCTCCGCGCTCCTCCGTATTTATCGTAAAACATAGATTAAACACTACGCAGTAGTATATTCTGCGTAGTGATATTATTGTTTATCGATAAATAAAAACCCAAAAAAAATGAAAAAAATATTCTCAACTATTATAGTTGTGTTGTTTGTGTGTGCATCTGCATACGCACAAGGCGGTCAGCAACACCAACATCAACATCAGTACCGCCACGGACAGAGTCATCAATCACATAGCCACGCCAAGGGTGAGCAGTGTGAGGCTACAATTCACGGACACATCATTGACTCACGCACAAAGGAGCATATTCCATATATTACCGTAACAATCGACGGCACAACCGTAGGAACAACGACCGATGCCACAGGACACTACACACTTTACCACGCCCCTGTCGGCAAGTTGAAGGTTACAGCCTCGGCTATCGGCTACGCCAGCAAGACCAAGGAGGTAGAGGTTGAGTGTGGAGCGGATATTATTTTAAACTTCGAGACCACCGAGGAGCAGATTTCGGTAGATGCGATTGTGGTGTCGGCAAACCGTAACGCCACAAAGCGCAGCGAGGCTCCAACGCTTGTAAATATCGTAGATTCCGACCTTTTGAATAAGGTTTCGGCACCAACCTTGGCGGAGGGATTGTCTTTCCAGCCCGGTGTGCGTGTCGAAAACTCGTGCCAGAACTGCGGTTTTGCTCAGGTGCGTATCAATGGCCTTTCGGGACAGTATTCGCAGATTTTGATAAACTCGCGCCCCGTATTTTCGGCGTTGGCTGGTGTATATGGCTTGGAGCATATCCCTGCAAATATGGTCGAGCGCATCGAGGTTGTGCGTGGCGGTGGCTCGGCACTCTTCGGCTCTTCGGCAATTGGTGGTACTATTAATATTATCACCAAAGAGCCATTGCGTAATTCGGGCGAGTTGGCCCATTCGCTCACATCAATCGGAGTAACGGGCGCACTCGACAATAACACCACTTTGAACGCCTCGCTCGTAACGGACAACCGCAAGGCAGGACTTACGATATATGGTCAGAACCGTATGCGCGATGCCTACGACCACGATGGCGATGGTTTCGTTGAGATTCCTGTCATTAAGTCGCAGACTATCGGAACGCAGGCATACATTAAGACCAGCGCATATAGCAAACTCACCCTCGACTACCACGCTACAAACGAGTATCGCCGAGGAGGTGACAAACTCGACCTTCCGCCACATAAGGCGATGATTGCCGAGACTACCGACCACCTTATCAATAGTGGAGGTTTAACCTTCGAGGGTACATCTAAGAATACGCGCCACCGTTATAGTCTCTTTGCATCGGCACAAGGCACGAAGCGCGATAGCTACTATGGCGCAGAGATGAACGAGAAGGCATACGGTAAAACAGATGGTGTGACAGCTGTTGCGGGAGGACAATACCTCTATCGTATCAAGTGGTTTGAACTCACTACGGGTTTGGAGTATAGTTACGACTACCTCTTCGACAACCCTATCGGATATGCAGATGACTCTTTCTACAAGAGTATGATTATCGAGCAGCATGTTCACAATGCAAGTATCTATGCGCAGGGCGAGTTTAAGTTCAAGAAGTGGGGCTTCCTCGTGGGAGGTCGTTTGGATAATTGGTACAACGCATCGAACAAGAAGTTCCTCTGCATCCCTTCGCCGCGTGTGACTTTGCGCTACAACCCTACACACAACATCAACCTCCGTGCAACATACGGCTCTGGTTTCCGCGCTCCGCAGGCATTTGACGAGGATTTGCATATCCTTATCGTAGGTGGCGAGCGTACCCGTATCCGCTTGGCTGAGGATTTGAAGGAGGAGCGTTCGCACTCGTTCACCCTCTCGGCAGATATGTATAAGACTTGGGGGCGTGTGCAGGCAAATCTCCTCGTTGAGGGTTTCTGTACTATATTGAACGATGTGTTCGCTCTGCGTGACTATGCAGGTAGCGACCTCGGTTCGACTATCGTACCTATCGAGGGTAAAGACGGAGTATACGATATTAATGACGGTGCGCGCATTTACGAGCGTTATAACGGCTCGGGTGCAACGGTTATGGGTTTGAATATTGAGGGTAAAATCGCTTATGCCCCTTGGGTGGAGGCTTCGGCAGGCGTAACATTGCAGCGTAGCAAGTACAAGCAACCAGAGCAGTGGAGCGACACCGCAGAGCCAACACTCAATATGTTCCGTTCGCCAAATGTTTATGGCTACTTCACCATCACAACCCAGCCACTCAAAAACTTCAAGATTGACCTCTCGGCAAACTATATGGGGCGTATGTATGTAGACCACTATGCAGGAGGTATGCTTCCTGATGGCTCTATTCTCGAACAAGACCGCCTCAAACATACCAAAGCCTTCTTCGACCTCGGCGTAAAACTCTCGTACGACTTCAAGATTTGGAAGAGTATCGGCTTGCAGGTAAATGCTGGTGTTCGCAATATCCTGAACTCCTATCAGAACGACTTTGACCGCGGAGCAGCGCGTGATTCGGGCTATATCTATGGTCCATCGCTTCCGCGCTCGATATTTGTAGGAGCGAAGCTCTCGTTCTAAAAAGGGTGTTGATACAAAAAACAGTGGGGTTGCTCAACTATGCGTTGGACAACCCCACTTTTTACTCTTAAATTATATTAACTAATTAGCTAATCTTCTGAGTCTGCCAATCTGCTGGCGTCTCATTGAATGTACCCTTACCCTCAATCTTCTTAGCCTTGAATTTGAGGTCGATAAACTCTATATCGCCCCCCTTCGAGACCTTCAATAGAATTGACTCGTTAGGCTTGAACTCCAAGCGTACCGACTTTGCACCCTTCGCTGTGTTGATAACAACATCGCGAACAGAGCCTTTATCCTCGAATGCCTGACAATAGCGGAGAGGATAGTGCATCTTACAAGCCGCAGGATTTGCAAAGAAGATATACTTATCGCCCTCCTCCTCACGACACCAGAACTCAGGGAGGTCATTACCCTCTACAAGGCGAGGTATCGATTTGAGAAGAGGCTCAGGCCTATCCGTAACATTCGACAAAGCCATAAGCTCCTGCACCATCTCATTGTACTCATCAGACTTTCGATATCCGGGCTGCAATGGATCGCGTACAACAACCATAGGCAAGCCCGCCTTGGCGTGTTTCAACACATAGCGCAACGACGCAATATCGAGATACTTAACATCGATAACCAGTGCCGAGAAGGTCATATTGTTGTATACCAAGCGACCATTCTGCACCTGTGCTTTGCTCAACACTTCACGATTAATCCACAATGGCTGGTAGCCTTCGAGATACTTTGGTGCCCAGATATAGCGCAACTGATGACGCCCCTGCGTTCCCGGAACACGCTGCCACTGTGGGCGTTTCTTCGGATAGCCCAAAACTTGATGATTATCCTCAATAGGCAGATAAAGCGCAACATCCGAGTAGGTGCGACCTCGACGCATATAGCTCGACACGAGTGTCATATACTCATTAAAATCCTTCAACTGGTCGATAAAGTAGGCTGTCGGCGCAAGATGTACGCTTGCGTAGAAGTGCTGGAAGGTCGAGCCAACCTCATTGTAAGGCATACCATGCCATACAATCTGATTTGTTCCATTTGCCAACAGAGCATCGGCTATCAGTCGCATATCGGCAACTTGTTCGAGTCCCATATACGGGCCACGCCCCTCCAAGCGAGGGCGGAAACCATATAGACAGGTAAAAGTCTCTGCCGAGACAACATTCTTATTGCTGAGCGCAGCAGCCGAAGCAGCAATACGACTAAACTTTGGCTCGTAGAGCAACGCCTCAGTCTCCGGAACATCCACAACCATATAAGCCGACAAGAGGTCGGTAGGTGCTCCGTTGCACTGCGAACGAGTGATGGCATTCACCTTGTGCGCATGGTCGGTAAATGGCTTGTAGAATTGCGATATAACCAACTCGCTGAGCAACTCAGTGTAGTCGTAGAAGATACCCTCGTTACCACGCTTGTAGAGCTCCTTCATAAATGGCTCAACGCGATAACCATACTTTTTGTAGAATTTATCACCAAAGCCCTTTGTCCACAAGTTGCGAGGATAAATCTCCCACGAATCGACAAAGAGAGCCGAAGTCGAGCCTTCGTAAGCGGGCTTCAACCCCTTATCCATATGCTTGGCATACCACTTAAAGGCCTTCTTGTTCAAGTGGTCGAGAACTCGCGCACGGCGCTTGCTCCAACCACCGCCCTTATTTGCAGGCGAGCCCTCCTGTCCAAACTTCTGAACACCGAACTTTTCGGGCAGGTCGGGGTCCTTAAATGGCCATCCTGAGCCATAGGTATAGTCGCAACCGAGTCCTAACGAGTCGGCGCAGTGCTTGGCGTATGCCACAACCTCTGTCCACTCTGGC
Source organism: Rikenellaceae bacterium (assembly GCA_015059865.1). GTDB lineage: Bacteria > Bacteroidota > Bacteroidia > Bacteroidales > Rikenellaceae > Alistipes. The sequence goes on from SUZP01000002.1 coordinate 52,172, forward strand.
GAGAGCCAATCGGGATAGTTTGGAGTAGCTTCGCGTGCGGCTGCGCGTGCAGCCTTACTTCGTGGGTTCATCCACGCAATCTCCACGCCTCCGAGCCCCATCTCCTTCGCCCAAATCAACTGGTCGCGGATATCCTTCTTCTTGATATCATCGCGAAACCACCACCAACGAGTGTATGGTTTACACGAAGCATAAGGCTCAACCTTTTGCTCGGCCTTTGCCCTACCCTTACCAGCGTACGATACGCCGGTAAGGGTTAGAAGCATAAGTATTGCGAATATTATCTTTCTCATTATTGCGCAGAGTAACGATTAATAACCTTGCGGACCTTCTTCTCGTGTTTGTTATACATCTTGTCAAGACGGGCATTGAACTTCTTTATATTCTCAGGCATAGCCTTTGGCATCTCGACAACTGGCTGCTTAACCTTCAATACTGCGCTCGCAACCTCCTTGTTCAACTGATACTTCTTCTTGCCGAGCTTTTTGTAAGCTACACCTTGGAAATCGTTGCCGAGAACGCGCATCTTCTCGCCATTCAAGCACTTAGGAATCTCCTTACCAGCATTAACATATACAGGCAATGCAAGACCCGGTACAGGGTGACCATTTACAACGAGCATACGAGGATTCTTACCATCGCAAACCATTGCTATTGCCGACACCGAAGTAGCGCGCGCTACCGAGTGGTTGCTACATACATAGGTCTTCTCCGAAGCGAGGATGTTGCCATACTTCACACTGTTGTACGAACGCGAGTAGGCCATAAAATCCTGTGGTGAGAAGTTACCGTTGTGAGCCTTCATCTGTCTCTTCACAACATTGTAACGGCGTACGCTTGCGCCCTTCTTGCCAGTAGCTGCGTGCGAGAAGTTCGCGCGGATATCGTAACCCTCGCTCATATCATTAACATTGTAACGCTTGTAGCCCAAGTCCCAAACCTCGAAGTAGGCAACTGCTCCCGTAGCATCACCTACACCGTAGTTAGTATTAAAACCATTCTTACGCTTGGTGTTTTTGAGCAGCTCCTCGAACTCATCTACCGTAGCACACTTTTTGAGCGCCTGCGACATCAACGAAGCGAAGCCTCCTGTCTTTGTAAGCTGTACAGCATCGTACTCCTCCTGAGTTGCCTTTGGCAAATCGTGTGTTGCTGTATTGAAGATTCCAAAAGCCTTCTCGTTGATACCAGCAAGAACACTTTTGTTCCAAGCCTTGGTGTTTGGAACGATTGCAGTATAGGCATATCCGCTACTTGTAACATACTCTACGCGAGTATTGCACTTTGCACCAGAATCGCGATGTTTCCACAAGATTGGCGCACCTTCACTCGAACGCTGTGCTGTAACAATTGCCGATGTGCAAGCCAGCGCTTGACCATAGAGAGCAAGACCAGCCAAGATTACAAGAAATAATTTTTTCATAATTTTTAAGCTTTTAGTAAAATTTTAAATTAAAGTAATCGTCTATTTGTTTTTCGCTTTATACTTCTTGATAGGGAGCTTCACTGGCTTCTTATCCAGTATTTTAAGAATATCCTCAGGGATATACTTGCGCTCGATAACGACATTAAACACATGCTTATCAAACCACTCGTCGGTCATAATAAGATGCCCCTTGTGACCATTGGTTGCGCCCCAGCTATTCTCGACCATCCACTTGCGAGGCTTACCATCCTTGTCGAGGTCTACCGCCATAAGAGTCATCGCGTGGTTGGAACGGATTTCGCGAGTAACAATACCGTCGTACTTATCCATCGTCAGCTTAGTGCGGAAGAGCGACTCGTAGTCGAAGTTGTTCAAATCGAGTGAATAGCCCTTCTTCGAGTAGCCTACACCACACGAGAGGTACATTCCTGTATTGCCCTTGATTGAGGCGATAGCCATCTCCTTGATGCGCTCCATAGGCAGATTGATAAACTGCCAGCTGTCGCCATCGTAGACATGCGTACCAACCTTACCCTTGTAGTACTTGCCATACTCGTAGGTTGGGTTGTTCATAAATACCACATAGTTATCTTTGAGGTCCTCGGCGATGTACTTCTCATAGAAAGATTTAGGGGTATACTTCTCGGTCGAGACAACTTTGCCATTTCTGTTGCGCCTAGTCCACTCAAACTCGGTTGGAGGGACACCCATACACTCAACCAAGATGCGATAGACCTCGGCGAGTTGCTTCTCCTTCAACGCCATAGCCTCCTTACGACTCTTAGCTGCACGCAATTCGAGACCGAAGATGCGCAACTTCGTAGTCAATATCGAGCGATACTTCTTGGTGTGCTCACTCTGGTAGGTCTCAGGCATTGCCTCCTTAGGCACAATACCATACTTCATTATGATATTTGCCGCGCCCTTGAAGTTGCCACCATCGCCAATAGGCGAGCCAAAGAGGCCTCGCACCTTCGAGTCGTAGATAGGAAGGTTGCGCGTGTCGATAATCTTCTGCAAAAACACATTAGACTTTTCGAGCTGGTCGTGGAACGAGCAGTAGTTCTGCGAAAACTCCATTTCAGGCAGTTTGTACTTATTTATCATCTTGGCACGCAGGATATTCAAGCTGGTGAAGAGCCAGCAGCGCCCCGAAGATTTTTGGTTAGTAATACCCTTGGTCTTCACACGATGGGTGAAGTGGGTATCCATATTTGCCAAATTTTCGCTATTGTAACCCAGCTGAGAGAGAGGTGTTGAGGACAAGGCATTCTTGATAGCGCGCTGCTCAGGAGAGTTTGTGTAACTCTTGCGCATCTGCTCCAACATACTCTCGCTAATACCGCCATCTTTCGACTGCGCAGTAGCACCGAGTGCCACCACCGCAGCAATAGCGATTAGTAATATCTTCTTATTCATAATAATCGTTATTCTTTATTCGGATTGGTCATTCAAACTAATTCTCAGGAGCAAACATAGGGTCCCAAGGTGGAAGTACGATAGGCTTCTGTTTGAGCATTTCGAGAATATCGCCCGGAACATACTTACGCTCCACAACAAGACGGAACATATACTCGTTGAACCACTCATCGGTCATAATAACCTTGCCCTTGAAGCCAGACTTCTGTCCCCAGCTATTCTCGACCATCCACTTGCGAGGTGCGCCATTGGCGTCGAGGTCTACGGCTATAAGTGTCATAGCGTGAGTCGAGCCACTTGCGTGGGTGAGGATACGCTCGCGCTTATCCATTGGCAACGAGGTGCGGAAGAGCGACTCGTAGTCATAGAGTTTGAGGTCGAGAATACCCTTTTCGCGATTGAAGTACTTGCCTACATCGCACGAGAAATACATAGCCGTATTATCCTTAATCGAGGCGATAGCCATCTCCTTGATGCGCTCGATAGGGAGGTTCACATAGAGCCAATTTTCGCCATTGTAGACATGGCGGTCATACTCAATTTCGTAGACCTTGCCATACTCGCGCGAAGGGTCGTTCATAACCATAATGTAGTTATTTTCGAGGTCCTCACCGATATACTTCTCGTAGAATGATTTTGGAGTATACTTCTCGGTCGAGACCGCCTCGCCCTTGCGGTTGTACATTGTCCACTCGAACTCGGTTGGAGGTACGCCTATACACTCAGCCAAGATGCGATAAACTTCGGTCAGCTGCTTAACCTTCAATGCCGAAGCCTCGCTGTCGCTCTTTGCATTGCGAAGTGCGAGAGCATACTCGCGCAACTTCAACGAGAGAAATCTGCGCATCTCGCGAGTGTTGCTACTCTGATAGGTCTCAGGCATAGCCTCCTTAGGCACTACGCCATACTTCATAATGAGGTTGGAGACACCTGTGAACTGGCCTCCATCGCCAATAGGGTGAAGAAGCAGCCAATCTACCTTTCTATCATCGAGAGGAAGGGCGCGCGTGTCGATAATCGCCTGCAAGAAGAGGTTGGACTTTTCGAGCAGGTCGTAGAAAGAGCAGTAGCTCTGCGAAAACTCGAAACGAGGAAGTTTATGCTCCTCTATCATCTTGGCACGCAATACATTCAAACCGGTGAAGAGCCAGCAACGGCCCGACGACTTCTGGTCGGTAATACCCTTAGTCTTCACCTTGTCCGAGAAGTGAGTGTCAATCATAGCAAGATTTTCGCCATTTACAGCGAGTGTTGCGATGGAGTTCATTGCAAGAGCATTTCTTACCGCCTTCTGCTCAGGCGAGCCCGTATAGCCCTTACGGATTTGCTCTAACATCTTAGCATCAATGCCACCATCTGTTTTTTGCGCAACAGCAATAGATGCCGAAGCAACAAGGATTGCAATTAATAGTAGTTTTTTCATATTGTTTGAATTTTTTATAATAAAATAGCACATTCTAAGTTGTAAAGGTAGAGGTTTTTGCTCAATTTTCAAAAAAAATTTACCCATATAGATATATTTTTTTCCGTAAAGTTAAATGTTACAAAGAAAATAGATACCTTTGCGACGAGTAAAGATGATTATGTTATGAAGAGGAATAGTCTGTTTTTGTTATTCGCCACCCTTGTACTCGCAATTGTAACTTCGTGTACAGATAGGGAGGAGGTCGTATTGCCTCCTCATGTAGGTAGCTGGAAATTAGCATCTTATTGTGGTGCGCCAGCCGAAATCGACCTATACATTCAATTTACACAGAGTGGCGATTTTACTATCTTACAGCGCACTGGCTCGGTCGGCTACTCCCAATATAGGGGAAAGTATACCGCAGATGAGCAGTCGTACACCATTTCGGGCATCTACAACGATGGTCAAAAGTGGGCGTGCGACTATATGTACGGCTTTAACAACGACAACGAACTCGTGATGACGACTCTAAACGAGGCGGCTGAGGTGTCGGTCTACAAACCTGCGCAAATGCCAACAGTTGGCATCACAAATAGCGTTTGCAATGTCGAGCTCACCGATGCCGAAGTTACAGAGATAAAGAGACCTTTATAGTAGAAGAAGAGGATGAAAAAAGTAGTATATTCATTATTTGCAATATTAGCATTAGCCGCTTGTACGGCCGACTTTGATAGCAAAAGCAAGGTCGTAAACATCAACACTTCGGACAAAATCATCAACACTCCGACCGACTGCATCGAGGGCTCTATCTTGGTGCGCTTCAACCCCTCGGCCGAGAGCCGTTTGGCGAAGTGTGCAACGCGCAGTGGTGCCACTCGCACAGGCGTAGAGGGTGTAGATAGATTGCTCGACAAGGTAAATGGCTATGCCGTAGAGCCTGTATTCGTTGTTACAGAGAAGAATCGCGACAAAGTATATGCGCAGGGCCTGCACCTTTGGTATGCGCTTCACTTCGACAAGCAGACAGACCTCGACTCTCTCGCCAGAGAGTTGTCGGAGGTGGCCGAAGTTAAGTATGTGGAGTTTGAGCGCAAGGTGTGCCGTATTGGCACTCCTAAGCCCCTGAGCGCAAATATGCCGACAATTTTGGCATCCGCGCCATCAAGCAGCAACATTCCTTTCAACGACGCGCATCGTGAGTTCCAGTGGTCGCTCAACAATTTGGGCAGCAACTCGCAGGTGCGTGATGGTGGATATGTAAACAACCTCCCAAAGGTTGTGGCAGGTGCCGATATCAATGTTGTGCCTGCGTGGAGATTGTGCAAGGGCAACCCTTCTATTATTGTCGCCGTCTTAGACGAGGGTGTGATGTATACGCACGAAGATTTGACCGATAATATCTGGGTAAATCAGGCCGAGAAGTATGGCAGATACGGCGTTGATGACGACAACAACGGCTATGCTGACGATATATACGGCTACAACTTTGCACTGCCAACACCTAATGGAGATATCTGCTGGGACCTCAAAAATGACTCAGGACACGGCACCCATGTCGCAGGTATCATCTCTGCCGTAAACAACAATGGCAAGGGAATCTGTGGCATCGCCGGAGGTAGCGGCAATAAGGATGGTGTCAAGATTATGAGTATACAGATTTTCTACGGCAACAGCGGTGCTTCCACAGCGAATATAGCCAAGGGAATGCAGTATGCCGCAGACAATGGTGCTCACATTATGCAGTGCAGTTGGGGCTACGCCAACAAAGACGCCACCAACGATATTATGTATAAGAACAGATGCGGAGCCGAAGTTGATGCTATAAACTACTTCATAGCAAATGGTGGCACAGAGAGTGGCCCAATAGATGGAGGCGTGGTTATCTTTGCAGCTGGAAACGAGGGCTTTGGTCTACCTTGCTACCCTGCTGCCTACGAACCTTGTATCGCTGTGGCATCGTTCAATCCTGCATTGCGACCTGCATACTACACCGACTACGGCAACGGTACCGACATTATAGCTCCGGGCGGAGAGACACTCTACACCAATGGCGCAATACTCTCGACTCTGCCTCAGGATTTTGATGACCCGTCCGTGCCAAACTACGGAATGATGCAAGGAACATCGCAGGCCTGTCCACATGTATCGGGTATTGCGGCACTCGCTCTCTCGTATGCACAGCAATTGGGCAAACGATTTTCGGCTAAGGAGTTCCGTTCGATGATACTCTCAGCCACAAATAACATAGACCCATACCTAACAGGCGGTATCTCAGGGCGACTATCGGATGGTTCAATATTCACTATGGATTACCCCTCTTTTAGCGGTAAGCTTGGTGCTGGTTATATCGATGCCTACAAACTGCTGTTGCAGGTCGATGGCACCCCTTACGCGATGGTAAAGCAGGGCGTTGATTGCGAAATAGACCTCTCGCTCTACTTTGGTGATGGCCTCCACCATTCGGAGTTCTCGAAGGTCGTGGTCTCCGACGAGGATAAGGAGAATATTGGATTGGGCGACTGTATATACAATGCAGGTAAGCTCACCATAAACTGCTCCAAGATTGGAGTTGCAAAGATAACGGTGACAATGCTTGTTGGTGGTGGCTCCTACTCCAATAGTGCAAATCCATTCCCTACCGAGGTAAGCAAGAGCTTTGTGGTAATCTCGAAGAGCTCAACAGCAGCAAACAACGGATGGTTGTAGCAACAAAAAATAGCTATTTCGGGAGTATTGAGATTTGACTATTGTTTCTTAGTTAAAAGGTGTATAAATCCGTAAATAGTTGCTATTTTTGATGCGGTTGTCGTGAAAAACGGCCATAAAAGATTGATTTTTTTTGAAAAGGTTTTGTATTTTTCAAAAAAGGTTATACCTTTGCACCTCGCATAGGGCATCTATGTGCATATAAGAATACGAATAGAGAGTAAAACAATAAAAATTATACGATTATGGCAATGAAAAGAACTTACCAGCCATCGCGCCGCAAGCGCATCAACAAGCACGGTTTCCGCGCTCGTATGGCTACTGCGAATGGCCGCAAGGTGTTGGCTGCTCGCCGCGCAAAGGGTCGCAAGAAGTTGACTGTTTCTGACGAGGCAACTTTCAAGTACAACTAATCAGAAATTTCAAGTATGATTAAATATAAAGGATTGCTCATTGCAGTCCTTTATGTTTTTATAAAAAATTCGATTGTTGATTGACTATTATCAATTTGATTTACTATCTTTGTAGCGTAGAAGCCTTATAATAATAAGGTGATTTGAGAACAAATACATACATAAAACTCTATGAACAATAAAATAGCAGCACTCACACAAGCGGTCGAGGAGTTCGCTCCAAAGTCGCTGGCAGAGGTAGAAGACTTCCGAATTAAGATGGTTGGCAAAAAGGGCGAGATGACAGCCCTTATGGAGGAGTTCAAGACGGTAGCTCCTGAGCAGAAACGAGAGTTCGGTCAGAAGCTTAACGCCCTTAAAAATAGCATCCTCGCAAAGATTAACGAGCAGAAAGAGGCTCTCGAAAATCAGGTCGCTTCGGCCCCACAGATAGACGATATGTCGCGCCCCGGCTCGGCTGAGCAACTCGGCTCGCGCCACCCTATATCGCTCGTCAAGCAGGAGATTATCGACATCTTCTCGCGCCTCGGTTACACCGTAGCTGATGGTCCCGAAATCGAGGATGACAACCATGTCTTCTCGCGACTCAACTTCCCAATGGAGCACCCTGCACGCGATATGCAGGATACCTTCTTCGTGGAGAAGGCGGGCTCGGAGCCTTCGGCAGATGATGTTTTGTTGCGTACCCACACCTCCTCTATTCAGGTGCGCACTATGCAGCAGCAACAACCTCCTATTCGCGTAATATGCCCCGGTCGCGTATTCCGCAACGAGGCTATCTCGTACCGCGCACACTGCATCTTCCATCAGGTTGAGGGATTGTATATCGACAAGAATGTTTCGTTTGCCGATATGAAGCAGTCGCTCCTCTACTTCTCGAAAGAGTTGTTCGGCGAAAAGACTCAAATCCGTATGCGCCCTTCGTACTTCCCATTCACCGAGCCTTCGGCTGAGTTGGATGTATCGTGCAACCTCTGCGGTGGCAAGGGTTGCCCTGTATGTAAGGGTACAGGTTGGTTGGAGATTATGGGTTGCGGAATGGTAGACCCTAATGTCTTGGAGGCCAATGGCATCGACTCGAAAGAGTACTCAGGCTTTGCCTTTGGTATGGGAGTTGAGCGTATTGCAATGTTGAAGTTTGGTGTTAAGGACTTGCGACTCTACTTCGAGAATGATGTTCGCTTCCTCCACCAATTCGACAGCGTGTTATAATAAGGACTTTTAGCCATTGGCTTTTATTGGGGTGAAAAAGGTTATTGCGATATTTTTGGTGGTGGTGTTTTGTTGCGGATTTATTCCTCAGCACAGGGCAGCACGCCAAAAAGCACCTTTGAAACCCATATCCGAGCTATATGCCGATGCGATAAAGGCGGCGACAATCCACAAAGATACTATCGCAGCTCTTGGTGCTATTGAGGCGATATTTCAGCAGGATTCAAACTATGCACCTGCTCTAAATCTCCTCTCAAAACTCACTCGTGTACATAAAAATGCTATCGAGTACTCGGAGCGTGCCTACCTCTCGGATACCACAAATCGTTACTACTTGGAGGATTATGGTGCAGCCTTAGTGCGTGGTGAAGAGTACGATAAGGCTGTTGGTGTATTCAGGAAGATTGTGAGCAGAAGCACCGACCCCAACCACTACCGTATTCTTGCCATTCTGCTCGACAGCAATCGTCGTACTTCGGAGGCGTTGGCGATACTCGACACTGCCGAGATGCGTTTCGGGCGTATTCCGCTACTTGGTCGTCTGCGTCAATACTACCTTCTGAAAACAGGACAAACCCTTGCCGCCGAAGCGGATGCACGCAAAGCTATTGAGGAGGCTCCATATCTTGCCGAAAACCATATTTCGTTGGCTGAGATATACGCTATGACGCGCCGCGACTCGCTGGCTTTGGACTCATTCAAGAGGGCTATTGCGATAGATACTCTCGCCTTAGAGCCTTGGTTGGCCCTTGCCGAATATTATCAGAAAGAGGGCAATAAGGGGCAATATCTCAACATCTTGGAGCGCATATTCAGCAACAATCAACTGCCTTTGGAGGGTAAAATCGAGGAGTGGAAAAGGCTCGTTGGCGACCTAAGCTCCTACCGCAGATTTTATCCACAATATGATGCTCTCATTAAGCGGCTCTATATCCATTATCCTGAGAGCAAGGATGTGGCGGTACTCTATGCTCAACACCTGATTGCATCCGGAGATATAGAGCAGGCTCTCGCACTATGCAAGCGGCTCATAGATTACAGAAAGCCTCTATTAGAGGACTTTACACGAGTGATAGAGATTGAAAATCATCTCAGCCATATCGACTCGGTGCGCCACTATACAGACCTCGCCTTGGCGGCGTTTCCGCACAATACCGACCTCCTTCATATGCGAGGGGCATTGGCGTTGCAACGCAAGGAGTATGACGACGCCCTTGTGCTCTACAACGAGGCGTTACAGCACGCCGACAACGATACACTACGCAGTACGCTGTGGGGAGCTATCGGGGATGTGGAGCACCAACGCAAGGAGATGAAGCGTTGCTACAAGGCTTACGACAAGGCTTTGCGATACCACGCCGATAATGCTATGGTGCTGAATAACTACGCCTACTTTCTCGCACTCGACAATCGCAACTTGGAGCGTGCCCTAACAATGATTACACGAGCCTTGGCTCTCGCAAAAAACAACTCCACCTACCTCGATACGATGGCGTGGGTGTTATATCGTCTCGGTCGCTATGCCGAGGCAAAGAGGTATATGCAGCAAGCTCTCTCGCTCGACCGTGATAACTCGGCAGAGCTGGCCCTGCACTATGGCGACATTCTCCACGCCTTGGGCGAGGAGTTTATGGCCAAGACCTATTGGCGTAAGGCGTTGGAGCGCGGAGCCGACAAGGAGGAGATAGAGAAGCGATTTTTACCCCAACAACAGGAGAAGCCTAAAAAGTAGAGAGCGATGAAGAGAGTCTTAGCAGCCATAATACTACTGCTTGCGTTGTTCTCCCCTGCTGTGGCGCAGACGAGCAAGATAGAGCAGCAAAAGAGGGTTATTGCCAACCTCGAACGCAGCATTGCGCGCGAGGAGAAGAGGCTTGCGCAACTCAAAAAGGATAAGGCCTCGGCCGAGAAGCAGGTGCGCGTTTTGACCAAGCAGATTGAGAAACGAAACGCACTTATTCGCGAGACAACCCGACAGATAAAGCAACTCTCAGCAGAGGTTGCCGCATCGGAGAGGCGCATAAAGCTACTCGGCGGACAACTCTCCGAACTCGAAGATAATGCGCGCGAAATTATCCGTGTGGCATATCGCAACTTCCGCTATCAGAGTCATCTGACATATCTCTTTTCGGCCAAATCGTTTACCGATATGGCTCGGCGTGTAGCGATGTTGCGCGTGGCTACGGAGTATCGCATACAGCAGATTAAAGAGGTATCGGCTGTGCGTAGCGATGTGCAAGAGGAGCGTAACACCCTTGCCAAGCGTCGCGAGGAGCTTAACGCAACAAAGCGTCGTCTCGATAGTCAGCGCAAGAAGTTGCGCTCGGATATGGCTGCGGCAAAGAGCAGCATCAGCAAGATGTCCTCGAAGCAGCAGAGTCTCTTGCGTTCGAAGATGGAGCACGAGGAGAAGTTAAATTCGGCAATCATACAGTTGCGTAAACTCATCAAAGGTAATAAGGCAGGAGCTTCGTTCTCGTCAAAGACTACCGCACTAAATCTGCCTGTCGTAGGCGGCAAGGTGAAGCGATATAAGGGCAATATGGCGGAGATTGTCGGCAAAGAAGGGGCTGCCGTAACCACGATTTACGAGGGTAAGGTGGTCGATATCAAACGCAATAAGGTAAATAATAAATACGATGTATATATCGCTCACGGAGAGTATATTACATCGTATGCCAACCTCTCGGCAGTCTCGGTAACAAAGGGGGCAATCGTAAAGAGGGGACAACGCATTGGCACCATTGGCTCAGCGGTAAATATCTCAACGATGGAGATGGAGTATAAGATAGTCTTTGGTATCTACGCCCCATCCCCAGATGTAAAACTATCGGCTGCAAACTGCTTCAAGAAGTAGTCTACATCATTACCCTTTTGATTACTCGCTCGTAGAGTTAGCTTGCAAGGAACTCTGCTACAACAAAGGTGCTTCCACCTATGTATAACATATCGTCATCTGACAGTTGTTGTTCAGCCTTTGCAATGGCCTCCTCGACTGTTGGTGCCACCTCGAAGTCGAGCGCGAGTGCGGTGGCCACATCCGAAACTCTATCGAGTGGGGCTGCACGACGAATTGCAGCTTGTGTGAAGATGTAGTGAGCATCGCTCGGCATCTGCGCCAGCATCTTCGAGAACTCCTTATCCTCGCAGAAACCCATAACACAGAGCAACTTTCCTCTATTTGTACGACTCTTCAATTGTCGGGATACTTCAATGATGCCGTGCTCGTTGTGTGCTGTATCGCAAACCACAAGGGGTTGTTCGGACAGTACCTGCCAACGACCACGGAACGAGGTGAGCTTTGTAACCTCGCGCACTCCCTCAACAAATGCGCGACGCGAAATGGAGAGAGGTGTGGTCTCGTGTAGTGTATCGAGTACAGTGGCTGCGGTAACCAAGTTTTGGCGTTGGTACTCGCCCAACAAATCGAGGCGTACGCGATATGGATAGTTGTCGCGTGTGCGAGTCATAGTAACAACTTGTTTATCACCTTCAAAACCACACTCGCCAAGCAGGAATGCCTCGTTGGCGTATATCAAATCTGAGCGCAAATCCGCCGCTATCTCCTCCAACACAAGGTTGTAGTTTGGATTCTTCTCGCCCACAACAATAGGCGTGCATTTCTTGATTATACCACCCTTCTCGCGTGCAATCTTCGGCAGTGAGTCACCGAGGTATTCGGTGTGCTCCAAGCCGATATTTGTAATTACCGAGATTACGGGTTGAACGATATTAGTGGCATCAAGACGACCTCCCAGACCTGTTTCGATAACGGCAACCTCGACATCGCTCTGTGCGAAGTAGTCGAATGCCATAGCGGCAGTCATCTCGAAGAAGGAGAGTTGCAGACGCTCCATATCTGCCTTGTAGCGGTCTACAAAATTAACCACCTTCTGTTTGGAAATCATCTCACCATTGACACGAATACGCTCGCGGAAATCGACGAGGTGTGGCGAAGTGAACAATCCCGTTTGGTAGCCAGCTTGCTGTAAAACCGCTGCCAACATATTCGATACTGAGCCCTTGCCGTTGGTGCCAGCGACATGGATGACGAAATAGTTGCGTTGAGGGTTGCCAATCAGGTGGCAAAACTCCGAGATGCGCTCCAAACCCGGTTTGTAGGCGTTGCCTCCAACCTGTTGGAACGAAGGCATCGATGAAAATAGATAGTCCAAAGTCTCGCTATAATTCATAATCGAAAATTTAGTTCAAGTAAAACTTCTTCTTTACGCAGTATGCCACGAAGTAGAGCAGGCACAACACTGCTATATACAACGATAAGCGGCCGATATAATCGCCATATTTAGCGTAGAATGTCAGCCCCTTGTTCAGACGAATATCGGAGGTGAGAACACCGCGTTTATCCCACTCCAAGCGCTGCGTGTCCTCTCCCTGCATAGTGATAAAGCCCGAAATTCCAGTATTGGCACTACGAGCAACATCGCGACGCAATTCGATAGCGCGCAAACGGCAAAACTTAAAGAGATAGCGATGCCCCAGAGTGTTGCCCCACCAGCCGTCGTTCGATACTACAAATAGAGCATCTGCACCATTGCGTGCAAACTCTGCCATGTGGTTGCCATATAGGCCTTCGTAGCATATAGCTGGTGCAACCTTCTTGCCATTGTGTTCAAATGGAGTGCAACTCTCGCCAATGCCGAGCTGACCAAATGTGCCTCCAAGGTCTATTGCAAAGAGATTGCCCGCCTTGCGCAACCACGCAGGGATGGTCTCGACGCCGACCACGAGCTTGCCTTTGTGGTGTATCTGAACATCCGAAGTCGAGTCTATGCCGAGCGAAGAGTTGAATATATCCATATAGAAGTTGCCGCGCCTGCGAGCAGTCTCCGAGCCTTTGCTCTGACCGTAGTAGCGCACGGTTTCGCCACCTGTAATAACCATTGTTGCAGGCTTCTCGCTACGAAGATAGTCTGATATACGGTGTACGACAAGCGACATCTCAGGCTGACGGTCGTTGATAACCTCTGCCAAGGCGGTTTCGGGCATCAAGACAAACTCTGCCGAGTCGGGTGCTTCGGCAAGTAGCGACATCAGATTATCCTGCTGCGCTTTGGCCGAGTGGTTGAATTTTTCGTAGCAAGGGATATTCGGCTGCACGACCGATACTGTCATCGTGTCGAGCGAGGAGTATTTTTCACCATCGGGTTCATACTTGTAGAATAGCGCAATGGATACTCCAATAGGGATGACGATAGCGAGAGTAGTTGCTATCCACGCTTTTTTGTGCATTGTCAGACACGCCTCGAAGGCGAGAATATTTACCAATAAAACCCACAGTGAGCCACCGAAAGCTCCTGTATATTCATACCACTGCACAGCCCATGTATCGTCGGCAAAGCCATTGCCGAGTGAGAGCCAAGGGAACGAGAGGGCTGGGGCTTGTGTGTAGAGGTATTCGCCTGCAATCCACGCTGTAACGAATGTTACATAGGCAAGAGCCTTGGGCGCGTGTTTCGAGACTATGTGGTATGCCATAAAGGCCAACAGACTCCACCAAGTAGAGAAGAATGTGGCAGCAACCGGGCCTATTGGTGTGGCGTTCCATATCCACCATATTGTGGCGATGTTCCATAATACGAATGTGAGCGTTGCCCAACCGAGCATCGAGAGGGTGTCGCGCCACGAAGGGGTATATTGTGCACTTACGAGTAATAACGGAAGCAATCCGACAAATAGAGTGATGCAACTTGCACCCTCCCACGGAATTGAGAGTAGCAACGCCGATGCGAAGCAGAGCGCCACCTTTGTCTTCTTAGAAAACTGTCGTTTAAACTGTATCATTCTGCAAATATAGCAAATATTCTTTAACATTTTCACTTTTATTTTGTATATTTGTCGCGACTATGGAGAAGTTTATTGTTTCGGCTCGAAAGTATCGCCCTGCCACCTTCGCGAGTGTGGTGGGACAAAATCACATCACCTCGACTCTGAAAAATGCAATCGAGCGTGGTCAGTTGGCGCACGCCTACCTCTTCTGCGGACCTCGTGGAGTGGGAAAAACTACCTGTGCGCGAATTTTCGCTAAGGCGATAAACTGCCAGCACCCAGTGGGTGCCGAGGCGTGCGACGAGTGCGACTCGTGTCGCTCGTTCAACGAAAATCGTTCGCTCAACATCCACGAGCTGGATGCAGCGTCGAACAACTCGGTTGAGGATATTCGCAACCTCATAGAGCAGGTGCGTGTGTTGCCACAGATTGGACAATACTCGGTATTTATCATCGATGAGGTGCATATGCTCTCGTCGGCGGCGTTCAACGCCTTTCTGAAAACCTTGGAGGAGCCTCCGCAGCACGCTATATTCATCCTCGCTACAACCGAGAAACACAAGATTATCCCGACTATATTGTCGCGTTGCCAGATTTACGACTTCAACCGTATCCGTGTTGAGGATGCGGTGGGTTATCTGCGATACATCGCCCAGAGTGAGGGTGTAGAGGCGGATGATGAGTCGCTCAACCTCATCGCCCAGAAGGCTGATGGCGGTATGCGCGATGCGTTGTCGATGTTCGATAAGGCGGTGTCGTTCTGCGGTACGAAGTTGGAGTACCGCGCAGTGGCGGCAACGCTGAATGTACTCGACTACGACACCTACTTCCGCTTTACGGAGTTGCTCCTGCGTGGCGACTATGTAAATGCGCTGTTGGAGTACGATGCGGTGTTGTCGAAGGGCTTTTCGGGGCAGATATTTATGAGTGGATTAAATCAACACTTCCGCGACCTGCTTGTGGCAAAGGGGCCTGCGGTATCGTTGATTGAGTATACGGGCTCGTTGCTCGAAAAGTATCGCCAGCAGGCGGCAATTTGTGAGCCGGCATTCCTCTTTGGAGCGATATCGCTCCTCACCGAAGCGGACTCGAAGTTGCGCACCTCGTCATCGCAGCGCCTGCTTGTCGAATTGATTTTGATGAAGATTTCGACACTCGGCGAAAAAAAAAACAATGAGCTGACGGCTCCAATCGAGGCTAAATACTCGTTGCCCGATTTGGATGCACCAAAACAGCAGATAGTTGCGACGGCTCAGCCACAAATTGTACCAGCTTCGCAACCTGTTGCAGCGCAAGAGATAAAACAACCGACGGTAGCGCCTGCGCCAACTCCTCAACCAATAATGGAGCAGGTGCCAACCGTTGAAAAAACAACAATACAGGAGTCTACACCACAGGCGCAGACAGAGAGTAGAGCTAAGACCTCGATATTGCTTGGAGGCTCTTTGTCGTCGTTGCTGAATGAGGTGTCAAACCCTACGGAGAGTGAAGGAAGGGGTGCGCATCAAACAATAGACCCCGACAGCGAATTGAAACTCTCGCAGATGAAGGAGGCGATTGTAAAGCGTATGTGCTCGGAACGCCCCCGCTTCGTGTCGGCATTCGAGCAGATTGAGTTTGAGGGCAATGTTGTTAAGTTGGCTGTTCCGACCGAGTCTCTGCGTGACGAGTTGCTTGGTGAGCGATTTTGGATATTGAAGGGCATTGCCGAGGTGGCAGGCGTGGATGGCGCGCTCGATATGCATATCGAGATTAAGGATATAGACTTCAAGTTGAAGCCTACACGAATTGAGGATAGAGAGGCGTATATGCGCGACAATGTAAAGGAGTACAGCTATATGCAGAGTATCTTCGACACAGTAGCAGAGGGCTAAATCGTCGAGTGTGCAGCTAAATCGTGGAGTGTGCAGTTAAATAGTATTAAGATATTACAAAACAGAAACAATATAGAGTTAGGTATTAGATATGGAGAGAAAAAATTTTGTTGAGGAGTTGCAGTGGCGCGGTATGATTCATACGATTATGCCGGGTGCAGAGGAGCAACTCGCGAAGGAGATGACAACCGCTTACCTTGGTATTGACCCTACGGCCGACTCGTTGCATATCGGTCACTTGGTAGGAGTAATGATATTGAAGCATTTGCAGATGTGTGGCCACCGCCCAATCGCCTTGGTTGGTGGTGCTACGGGTATGATTGGCGACCCTTCGGGCAAGTCGCAGGAGCGTAACCTCCTGAATGAAGAGGCTTTGCGCCACAACCAAGAGGCAATCAAGGCGCAGTTGGCTCGTCTTATCGACTTCGATTCTGATGCAGAGAATGCTGCCGTAATGGTAAATAACTACGACTGGATGAAGAACTTCTCGTTCCTCGACTTCGCACGCGACATTGGTAAGTGCATTACCGTAAATTATATGATGGCGAAGGATTCGGTGAAAAAGCGTTTCAATGGCGAGGGCGATGGTATGTCGTTTACCGAGTTTACATATCAGCTCTTGCAGGGCTACGACTTCTTGCACCTCTACCAGACAATGAACTGCAAGTTGCAGCTCGGAGGTGCAGACCAATGGGGCAATATCACCACAGGTACAGAGCTTATTCGTCGCAAACTCGGCTCGGAGGCTGAGGCTTTTGCTATCACCTGCCCGCTTATCACAAAGGCTGACGGAACGAAGTTCGGAAAGACCGAGAGTGGTAATGTATGGTTGGATGCTCGCTACACCTCGCCTTACAAATTCTACCAATTCTGGTTAAATGTGAGCGATGACGATGCAAAGCGATATATCAAGATTTTCACCTTGCTCGACCGCGAGACAATCGAGAAATTGATTGCCGAGCACGACGAGGCTCCGCACTTGCGCCTGTTGCAGAAGCGTTTGGCAGAGGAGATTACCACGATGATTCACTCACGCGAGGAGTACGAGAAGGCTGTTGAGGCTTCGCAAATCCTCTTCGGACAATCTACCTCGGAGGCGTTGCACCGCCTCGACGAGCAGACATTATTGCAGGTCTTCGATGGCGTACCACAGTTTAAGGTGTCGAATGAGGATTTGGGTTGCTCGTTCATCGACCTCTGTGCCGAGAAGTCCTCTATCTTCCCATCGAAGGGAGAGTGTCGCAAGATGATTCAGGGTGGCGGCGTATCGCTCAACAAGGAGAAGGTGTCGGATATTCAGCGCGTAGTTACCGCTGAGGATTTGATTGCCGAGAAGTATATCCTCGTGCAGCGTGGCAAGAAGAACTACTATCTTGTAATTGTAGAGTAAGTGAACGCAAAGAGACTATATACAATCGAGTTGGAGGGTATGGATTTCCATGCCTTCCACGGTTGTTACGAGTTGGAGCAGCAGACGGGCAGCCACTTCGAAGTGTCGCTACGCCTGACAACCGAACTGGGAACGGTTGCCGAGGATGACGATGTAACGAAGGCGGTGAACTATTTGACGGTGTATGAGGTGGTACGCGAGCAGATGCGACACACCCAACACACCATCGAGCGAGTAGCTCAAAATATCATAGATGCTCTGCACGAGCGTTTTCCGCAGATTTGCGAAACGGAGTGTCGCGTTACAAAGATTGCCCCACCGCTGGGAGGAAAGGTGGCGAGGGTAAGCGTAATTTTAAGACGAGAGACGAGAGACGAGAGACGAGAGTTTTAAAGCAGAATTAGTTGAGGTTAAAATAAGGTTAGGTTATGAAGGAGCAAAACAACGATTCATTTGGCAGTAAGATTGGTGCAGTACTTGTTGCTGCGGGTAGTGCTATCGGCTTAGGTAGTATTTGGCGATTTCCATATATCGCAGGCGAAAATGGCGGAGGAGCATTTGTGCTGCTCTACCTTGTGTGTGTACTTATTCTCGGCATTCCCGTTATGTTGTCGGAGTTTGCCATTGGCACACACACTCGCAAAGGACCTGTAAAGGCATACGCTCAATTCTCAAAGTGGTGGAAACCCCTCGGCTACAATAGTCTGATTGTCTCGACTCTTATTCCAGGATTCTACTACATCGTAGCAGGTTGGTCGCTATACTACTTCGTGGCATCCGTCGATGGAACGCTCTATTCGGGAGAGGAGTTCCACTCCATATTCGAGAACTTCTGCAACTCGTGGCAGGAGCCGTTATATACGGTACTGTTTATTGTTCTGACACATATTGTGGTGTCACGAGGTGTGCGTAAGGGCTTGGAACGCACGGCAGAGTTGATTATGCCTATACTCTTTGTTATGTTACTGGCTATGGTTGTGCGCGCTGCGATGATGCCAGGAGCAAAGGAGGGCTTCGAATTCTTCTTCAAGCCCGATTTTAGCAAGGCCTTCTCGATAAAGACTATTATCAGTGCCATAGGTCAGGCCTTCTTCTCGCTTTCGATAGGTTTGGGTTGTTTGATAACCTTTGCATCCTACTTTAAGAAGGGTACAAATCTCTCGACTACGGCGTGGTCGGCCTCGATGCTGACATTTCTTGTGGCGGTGTTGTCGGGTATGATTATATTTCCAGCCGTATTTAGCGTGGAGGGATTGGAGCCTACGCAGGGGCCAACATTGATATTCGAGACTCTGCCATTCGTATTTAAGGATATGTCAATGCCTCAATTCTGGTCGGCGGTTTTCTTCCTCTTGATAACCCTCGCAGCTTTGACCTCGACAATCACCTTCCACGAGGTAATCACCGAGTATTGTCAGGAGCACCACGGACTTTCGCGCCGTGCAAGCGCTTCAATTACAAGCGTAATATCTGTGGCTTCGGCGGCGTTGTGCTTGTGGTCGAGCAAGATATTCGACTTCTTCGATATGGTGACTGCTGATGTATTGATGCCTCTCGGCGGCCTCCTGACTTGCATATTCGCAGGTTGGCACCTCGACCGTAAGATTTTCCGCAAGGAGATTTCAAATGATGGCACTCTCCGCGCACCACTCTTTGGAGTGCTGGTATTCCTGCTGAAATGGGTTGCACCACTACTTATTGGAGCAACTTTTGTATACAATTTGTTATTTTAGTAGACTGCCCTAATGAAATAATTAAAAATTTTTATTAACTTTGACGCAGTTTAATAGACATCTATATAACAGTAATTAAATATAAAGTATAAAGCTATGATTTCGTATAAGGAATTAGGACTCGTGAACACTACCGAGATGTTCGCAAAGGCTGTTAAGGGTGGTTACGCTATCCCTGCATTCAATTTCAACAACATGGAGCAGTTGCAGGCTATCATTATGGCCGCAGCAGAGACCAAGTCGCCTGTTATCCTTCAAGTATCGAAGGGTGCTCGCAACTACGCTAACCAAACTCTCCTCCGCTATATGGCTGAGGGTGCTGTCGAGTATGCTAAGGAGCTTGGCTGGGAGAAGCCACAGGTGGTACTTCACCTCGACCACGGCGATTCATTCGAGACTTGTAAGTCGTGTATAGATATGGGCTTCTCGTCGGTGATGATTGACGGCTCGCACCTTCCATACGATGAGAATGTTGCTCTCACAAAGAAGGTTGTAGATTATGCACACCAATATGGTGTTACCGTAGAGGGTGAGCTCGGTGTCTTGGCAGGTGTTGAGGATGAGGTTTGCGCTGAGGAGAGCCACTATACAAAGCCAGAGGAGGTTGTAGACTTCGTAACTAAGACAGGTTGCGACTCGTTGGCTATCTCGATTGGTACTTCGCACGGTGCCTACAAGTTCACCCCTGAGCAGTGCACATTGGACCCACAGACTGGTCGTCTTGTACCGCCACCATTGGCATTCGATGTTTTGGAGGCTATCGAGAAGGAGCTTCCAGGCTTCCCTATCGTACTCCACGGTTCATCTTCTGTACCACAGGATGAGGTTGATACCATCAACAAGTATGGCGGCGCATTGAAGGCTGCTGTTGGTATTCCTGAGGAGCAGCTCCGTAAGGCTTCTAAGTCGGCAGTTTGCAAGATTAATATCGACTCCGACTCTCGTCTTGCTATGACCGCTGCAATTCGCGAGGTCTTGGCAAACAGCCCAGCTGAGTTTGACCCTCGTAAGTATCTTGGTCCTTCTCGTGAAAATATGAAGAAGTTGTATATTCACAAGATTAAGGAGGTACTTGGCTCTGACGGTAAGGCCGAGTAACAACTATTTTAGTTGGTAAATTTTACTCCAACTTCCAAAAATCGCTCCCCTCATACGCTAAGTATGCTGCGGAGCGATTTTTTGTGTGCGCCTTGCGTGTGTGCCTTGCGAGAGAATACTCCCTGCGGGGTATATCTAAAAATCTTTTGGAAAAACAGTGCAGAGTTAAAAGTGTAGACAAGAGTGTATAGTTCCAAACTATTTTATCGCATCTATCCAATTCGCCATATCTTTCAACACCTCTTCGGATATCGTCTCCTCAATTGCGCCATAGTTGAGGGCGGTAGTTGGAGTACAATGTTGGAAAAGATGATTCAAGCTATCATACTCTTTTATCACACTCTTCTCACTCTTTGGCAAACTCTCCTTGATAACAGGCAGGTTGTCAGAGCTCAATACCTGTAAATCGAGTGCACCATTTAGCGCCATTACAGGACATTTTATCTTGCTAATAGCTTTTGCAGGTGCATATCCTAAAAACCAAGTCAGCCACTCTCCTCCGAAGGTTATGCACTTTGCAAGGTTCGACTTAAAGTTTTCTGGCAGTGTCAATTTGTTTGTTTGGCATAATGTTTCGATGTACGCTGACTTGTCAGTAATCTCTTTACCACTAATTCTATCGGTATAAACAATCCTCAATGCCACAGCATAGTCGTCAATCATCTTTTGAGGTACTCCTTGAAGTTGCATTGCTGCTCCATTTTGACCAACAATTACATCTATACCCTGAGCAGCACCACCAGCTAATGAGATAAGAAAATCTACGCTACCATTTGCACCCATCATAAATGCGATAGTACCACCCTCGCTATGTCCCAAAACACCAACCTTGCCAAACTTTTTAAGGCTACGCAGATATGCGACACCAGCTTCGGCATCAGCGAGGTTATTCTCAGTTGTAGTACCCTTTGTCGGGCCTGTCGATTTGCCTACCCCTCTATCGTCGTACCTTAATGATGCTATTCCATTTTTGGCGAGAAAATCTGCAATAACGAGGAAAGGCTTGTGGTCAAAAATCTCCTCATCACGATTCTGCCCACCACTGCCCGTAACCATCAAGACGACAGGAACAGAGCCCCCCTTATACTTCTCAAAATTAATAGGATAGGTCAATGTGCCGGAGAGTTGAGCACCCTCAGCTCTATTTGTGAATACCACCTCTTCGGTCGTATATGAGAAAGGAGGTGTCGGAGTCTGGGGTCTACGAGGTTTATACTCTCCTCGTTTAAGTGTTAGTGGGAGGTTTAAACCACCTTGTGAGAAGGTTCCAACAAGTTTATCTTCGACCAACTCTGCTTCATACGAAGCGCCAATAGCAGGCACAGAGAGTGAAATTTTCTTATCCGTAAGAGTATTTTTGTGGCAACCAATACCCTTGACTCCTTGATCTGGGCTATCAAGAGTACAAACTACATATCCGTCTTGTTGTTCTATATTAAGTCCAATATTTAATCCTCTCGACCCGAAAGAGAGTTTACCAATCCAAGAGCCTACCAATGTAGTTGTATTGTTTACCTGTTGTGCTTGTACAGCCACACCACAACAACTTAGAGTCAAAAATATGGAGAGAATAAAATGCTTCATATCGTTGTAATTATTAGTTAATTCGCCGACCATACTATAACGGCAAGTACAAAGTTAAATAATCTGTCCGAGTTTTCAAAGGGATTTAAAATATATTGGTTGAGATATAGAGCTAAGATTTGCGCAAGCAAACAACAACCGACCATAGACAAGTCTGCCGAGGCGCAACAAGCTGAACGAGCCTCGTTCTGGGCAATAAAAAAACCGCCGAGATTACTCTCAGCGGTTTTCAGTGCCCAGGACATTACTATACTTAATTTGAGACTCGAACGGCGGCAGAAGCCGAGAGCAGACCGAAGGGAGGTTGTTGCAATCGAAGATTGTCGGGGTTGATGGGCGATGTGGCAAAAATTTATTTTTAGACACAATCGCACAGCAAGCACGAGGATTTGCGCAAGCAAACAACAACCGACCATAGACAAGTCTGCCGAGGCGCAACAAGCTGAACGAGCCTCGTCCGGGCAAAAGAAAAACCGCCGAGATAACTCTCAGCGGTTTTGTGCTCAGGACATTACTATATTTAATTTGAGACTCGAACGGCGGCAGAAGCCGAGAGCAGACCGAAGGGAGGTTGTTGCAATCGAAGATTGTTGGGGTTGATGGGCGATGTGGCAAAAATTTATTTTTAGACACAATCGCACAGCAAGCACGAGGATTTGCGCAAGCAAACAACAACCGACCATAGACAAGTCTGCCGAGGCGCAACAAGCTGAACGAGCCTCGTTCTGGGCAATAAAAAAAAACCGCCGAGATAACTCTCAGCGGTTTTCAGTGCCCAGGACGAGACTCGAACTCACACGGGCTAACGCCCACTACCCCCTCAAAGTAGCGTGTCTACCAATTCCACCACCTGGGCTTTGAGGAGCCGATTTTCTCAAATCAGCGTGGCAAAGGTACGCAAAAATTTGATACTTGCAAACTTTTAGAGCGAAAATCTGCAAGAAAAACAGATTTTCGCTCTAAAATAATCGAAATTATTGCCAAATACTACTATTTGAAAATATCGTTAAACAACTTTGCCATACGATAGCCGCCCTTGCGAATCTGAGAATCGAGCAGAGCGTGGAATTCAATCTGATACTCGCGAGGGTTAATTACTGCTCCTTCGCGATACTTGCGTGTAGCACGCGATGCAATAGCGGAATCTTTACCCCAATCGAAAATATCTCCTTTGGTAATCTCGGCAATCTCCTCTGGTGTGCAGGTGTCAATCAAGTATGCAGCATCGCTGAATCCCCAAGGGTAGAAACTTGCGAAGAATCCACCGTCCCACAATTTGTGATAGATTGTCTTCTTCTTTCCATAAAGTACTTCGTATCCACCAGTAGTCTGATCGTCAGGGTAACGAATATGCTCCGGACAGTGCATATCACCCAACCAGTGAATAAGCATTGCTATCTTGTGGAAACGAAGCGAATCGTCCATTGTTTTATGGTTCTCCTTCAAATCCTTGGCGAACCCATCAGCGAGTAACACGCAGTTCTTCACAAACTTATCGCCCTTGCGCATACCTTTGAAGACACTACAATCGGCATTTGCCTCGAAAGTATGTGGATATGTTACCTTTCTTGCTGCATTAGATGGCTGAAAGTCTAATTCAATAAGCATATCGGGCTTATATTCATCTGCCCACGATGCATAATAGACGATAGATTTACCACCAAGGTATTTGTTCAACATCTTCTTTGCCTTTGGTGTAAGATGGTTTTCGGCAATTTTTGCCACGGTAGCGTGCGCACGGCGATCCCAGCCATACGAAGTGCCACACATAAGTACGGCAACAATACAGAGTAATAATAGTCTTTTCATAGTGGTATATAGTTTTTTGTTATGCTCGTTTAATGGCGATTTTGAGTGGTATTTCGTTTACATCGCTCGCCACAACAAACTCGCCTTGTGGCTCAGCTGCGGTCTTAACGCTTACTGCCAAGGTCTGCTGACCGATATATGGTGCGAACTCCGATACGGCAGCGTGTACCGCCTCAATATCCTCAACTTCAACCTCAATCTTGTCGGTAACCTCCAAGCCCGACTCCTTGCGGATATTCTGGATACGATTTACCAACTCACGAGCCACACCCTCCTTCTGCAACTCCTCGGTGAGGGTGATGTCGAGTGCAACGGTGAGTTTGCCCTCGCTGGTTACCAACCAACCCGGCATATCCTCCGACATAATCTCGAAGTCGGCAGGCGTTACGGTAATCTGCTCAGCACCCATATCGAGTACTATCTCGGTCGAAGCCTCAATTTCGGCAATTTTCTCCTGCGAGAACTCGGCAGTCATCGCAGCAATCTGCTTCATATACTTGCCATAGCGAGGTCCCAAAGTCTTGAAGTTAGGCTTGATACGCTTGGTGATAAGACCTGTAGTCTCGCGAATAAGGTCCATCTCTTTGATATTTACCTCATTGAGGATAAGCGACTTAACCGCTAACAAATGCTCCTCGGTAGTGTCGTCAAGCACAGGGATAAGCACCTTTGCAAGTGGCTGACGCACCTTGATATTCACCTTACGGCGCAAGGCGAGTACCATCGACGATACCTGCTGTGCCATCGCCATCATATCCTCCAAGCGAGCGTCAATAAGCGACTCATCGCACTTAGGGAACGATGCAAGATGTACCGAATCCTCCGAGTGGCGACCACTCAAAGCGTTGAGGTCGCAGAAGATGCGGTCCGAGATAAATGGAGCAAATGGTGCAGCCAACTTCGCAACTGTTTCAAGACAAGTGTAGAGTGTTTGATAAGCCGATAACTTATCCTCGTTCATCTCGCCACCCCAGAAACGCTTACGGTTGAGGCGTACATACCAGTTCGACAAATTCTCACCCACAAACTCCTGAATAGCACGAGCCGCAGGTGTTGGGTCGTAATCCTCCAACGCAGCGGTAACATCTTTTACCAAAGTATTTAACAGCGAGATAATCCAACGGTCAATCTCTGGTCGCTTCTCCATCGGCACCTCCGCCTCCTTGCCTGTGAAGCCGTCAATATTGGCGTAGAGGGCAAAGAACGAGTAGGTGTTGTAGAGCGTTCCGAAGAACTTACGGCGTACCTCATCGACACCATCAACATCGAACTTCAAATTCTCCCAAGGGTCCGAGTTTGAAATCATATACCAACGAGTGGCATCTGCTCCGTACTTGTTGAGTACCTCGAATGGGTCTACGGCATTACCCAAACGCTTCGACATCTTGTTGCCATTCTTGTCGAGGACCAGACCGTTCGAGATGATATTCTTGAATGCTACACTGTCGAACAACATTGTAGCGATAGCGTGCAAGGTGAAGAACCAACCACGAGTCTGGTCTACACCCTCGGCGATAAAGTCCGCAGGGAACAACTTATCGAAGCAGTCAGCATTCTCGAATGGATAGTGACGCTGTGCGTAAGGCATAGCACCCGAATCGAACCAAACATCAATCAAATCGCTCTCGCGGTGCATTGGTTCGCCCTTTGACGACACCAATACGATATTATCTACATAAGGCTTGTGAAGGTCGATATTCTCGGTCGAGTAGTTCTCTGCCGACATATCGCCCACCTTGAAATTCTTGTATGGATTTTCGGTCATAAAGCCCGCAGCGATTGACTTCTCAATCTCCGCCATCAACTCCTCGATAGAGCCGATACACTTCATCTCCGAGTAGTCCTCGTTAGCCCAGATTGGGAGTGGAGTACCCCAGAAGCGCGAACGCGAGAGGTTCCAATCAACCAAACCCTCCAACCACTTGCCAAAACGACCGGAGCCTGTATACTCAGGTTGCCACTTGATTGTGTCGTTCAACTCCATCATACGCTCACGGAGTGCCGTAGTGCGGATAAACCACGAGTCGAGAGGATAGTACAACACCGGCTTATCGGTACGCCAGCAGTGTGGGTAGGAGTGGGTGTGCTTCTCAATCTTGAATACTTTGCTCTCGCCTTTGAGCATTACGCAGATATCGATATCGAGCGTAGTGTCGCTATCTGCCAAAGCTGCATCGTAGGCATTCTTGACATAGCGACCTGCCCACTCGTTGTAGAGTGCAACATCGACATACTTCTCAACGAACTCCTTATCCAAATCCTCCAAGCGGAAGAAGCGACCTGAACGGTCCACCATTGGGCAGTTCTTGCCTGCGGTATCGACCATAAAGAGTGGCGCAATACCTGCGGCACGAGCCACGCGGTCGTCATCAGCACCAAAGGTAGGTGCGATATGTACGATACCCGTACCGTCAGAGGTTGTTACATAGTCGCCCACAATTACGCGGAATGCATCGCCCATAGGCTTAACCCAAGGGATAAGCTGCTCGTAGCTGATGCCCTCCAACTCCTTGCCCTTGAAGGTATGCTCCTCAACCTCGAATGTACCCTCCTGCTTCTTGCCAAAGTAAGAGCCAACGAGCTCTTTCGCCATAATGATAGTCTGACGAGCCTCGGTGTAAGGGTTTTGGCACTTCACGCGGACATACTCAATCTGCGGACCTACACAGAGAGCAGTGTTCGAAGGGAGTGTCCAAGGTGTAGTGGTCCAAGCGAGGAAGAATAACTCTCCCTCGGCACCCTCGAAGAGGTGTTCGCTCTTCTCGTTACGCACGATGCGGAATTGTGCCGTACAAGTTGTATCCTTAACATCGCGGTAGCAACCCGGCTGATTCAACTCATGAGTCGAAAGTCCAGTACCTGCGGCAGGCGAATATGGCTGAATGGTGTAACCCTTGTAGAGCAACCCCTTATCGTAGAGTCGCTTCAAGAGATACCACAAAGTCTCAATATATTTGTTGTCGTATGTAATATATGGGTCGTCAAGATTTACCCAGTAGCCCATCTGACGGGTGAGGTTGCTCCATACATCGGTGTACTTCATAACATCCTCGCGGCAGCGGCGGTTGTACTCCTCAACGGTAATCTTCTTGCCGATATCCTCCTTGGTGATGCCGAGAGTCTTCTCAACACCCAACTCCACAGGCAAGCCGTGTGTATCCCAACCCGCCTTGCGGTTTACGCGATAGCCCTGCTGCGTCTTGTAGCGGCAGAATACATCTTTGATGGTACGCGCCATAACATGGTGAATGCCCGGCATACCGTTTGCCGACGGCGGTCCCTCGTAGAAGATAAATGCGGGCGCACCCTCTCGTGTTTCTATACTTTTGTGGAAGGTATCCTTCTTGTCCCACTCTGCCAAAACCTCATTGGCAAGAGCCGATAAATCGAGATTTTTATACTCTTTGAACTTCATACGACAATAGTAATTCAATGGTTATAATTGCGCAAAGATACAAATTAAAAGTTAAAAGTTGAAAGTTTAGGGTTAAAAGTTGCGAAAGCGGAGACAATAAGGGGATGACTAAATGGTAAATTAGCCACCCCCACATTTTACACAAACTCTATTATTAACGAACTACTCCTGTTTTTTACCCTTGCTTGTATAGAGGAAACGGCGAATCTTCTTCGATGCAGTCTTCTCGAACTCCTGCTCCTCCTCGACCACTTCGGAAATCTTCGAGTAGCGATTTACACGCTCATTCACATACTGCTTAATCTCGCGCATCAAATCCTCCTTGAAGAGGTCGAACTCATGCTTCTTCTGGTGCCAAGTATCAACCATCTCGGAATATTTTGCCTCGATAGCCTCGGTATCGAAGTGTACCAATGCTACCAACTTACCCTCTGACTCGGTAACCACCGACTCCGAGATAAAGACATGCGAGTTGAGGACATTTTCGATATCCTCAGGATAGATATTCTCGCCCGATGGACCGAGAATCATATTCTTCAAGCGACCCTTAATGTAGAGCCAGCCGTCCTCATCAAAGCAGCAAAGGTCACCCGTGCGGAAGAAGCCATCATCGGTAAATGCTGCTGCCGTAGCCTCAGGATTTTTGTAGTATCCCTGCATCTGCGAAGGGCTCTTTACCACCAACTCGCCAATACCCTCTTCGTTCTTATTCTCCAAGCGGTACTCGATACCCTTCAAGATAGGACCCGTAGAGCCGTGGCGCAACATACCATCAACCATACCTGCGATAAGCGGTGCAGTTTCGGTCAAGCCGTAACCGACATCATAGATAAACTTCGAATCGAGCAAGAACTGCTCAACCTCGCCATCGAGCTTCGAGCCACCAATGCCGAAGAAGCGGATACGACCACCGAAGGTCTTGGTGAGTTTTTTGCCTGCGATACGGTGCAAGTAACGGCGAATAAAGCCAACTCCATAGAGTGCATTCATAAAGCCATTCGAGGTGAATTGCTTCTTAACCTTACCCTTAAATATCTTCTCGATAATAAGCGGCACGGTAAGCATAATTGTTGGTCGTACCTCCTTCAATGCAGGCAACAATACCGACACGGTCGGAGCTTTATCAAGATAGACCACATGAGCTCCGTGATGGAATGCCAAGATAAGTCCAAGCGTACATTCGTAGGTGTGCGCCATAGGCAGTACCGAGAGGAATATATCGTCTTCACGCACAAGGAATAACGGGTCAATTAACCACATCTGCGATGCAAGGTTATAGTGCGTAAGCATTACACCCTTTGGGGCAGATGTAGTACCCGAAGTGTAGAGAATGGCTGCCAAATCCTCCGGTTGTGGCACTGTCAATTCGCCCTCCTCCTTCACATTCTGCGAAAGCACAGAGAGGTTTTTGGTACGAATGATGATATTCAACTTTGCCGAAAGCTCCTTCGAGATTTTGGTAAAGAGTTTATCCGAAACGCACATAGCCTTCGCCTCCGAGTGCTCAACGATGCGGTCGAGGTCTGCCGATGTGAAATCTGGCAATACAGGGACCACCGTGTAGCCTCCCGTAGTAATAGCAAAGTAGCAAACGCCCCAATTCGGCATATTGCTACTTAGCAAGACGACCTTATCGCCCTTTTTAAGACCTGCCGAACGGAGCAACTCTTGTACCTCGGCCACCTTTTCGCCCACCAGTTTAAAGGTGTAGCTGTCGCCTTTCCACAATGAAAAAGCTATACGCTCCGAGAAATTCTTGACACTGGTATGCAGAATTTCGTAAAGTGTATTCAACTTCATAAAGTAGTTAAAATAATTTAAGTTTGTACTACTTGGCAGGAACATATTTCAACGAAATGGTAAATTTTTCCTACCAATATCAAATGCAAAAATAGAATTTTTTTCCTAAATATAAGTATATTTGTGGGAAAATTTACACACCGATGTTCAATTTAGAACACATAAAGAGAGTAGCACACGAGGTTGGATTTGACCTATGCGGTGTAGCTCATACCTCTATATTTGAAGAAGATAGAGCCTTTTTGAAAGAGTGGATAGAGCAGGGCTACGCCTCCTCGCTCGACTATCTGAAAAGGAACATCGACTGCCGAGCTGATGCAACACTACTTGTCGAGGGGGCAAAATCGGTCATTGTATGCGCCGTAACCTACAAAAATCGAGTAAGCGACGGCTACCCCACCAACCACCGCACCAAGGTCGCCTCGTATGCCTGCACCACCGACTACCACACCACCATCAAGCAGATGCTATTCGAGATGTGCGCTCATCTCAAAGAGATGGACCCCGACCTCTCGGCGCGTTGTTTTGTAGATAGTGCCCCAATTCTCGAAAAACGATATGCCGTAGAGGCGGGATTGGGCTGGATTGGGCGTCAATCACTACTCATAACGCCCGAATATGGCTCGTTTGTATTGTTGGGAGAGATTGTGATGACTGCCGAGTGCGACCGTTACGACACACCCTACAACGGCATCGGTTGCGGAGAGTGTCATCGCTGCGTGGAGGCGTGCCCAAACAACGCCATCAAGGAGCGACATATCGACACCTCGCGTTGTATCTCGTGCGCCACAATCGAGCGCAAGGGCGAGGAGCAGTGCAGTCTGCATGGTTGGATATTTGGCTGCGACGAGTGCCAATCGGTATGCCCCTACAACCGCAAAGCACCCTACTATACAAACATCAAATTAGAGCCACAATTCTCGCCATTAGAGATGTGCGCCGAGGATTGGTCATCTCTCTCCGAAATGGAGTTTGCAGACAAATTCTCAGCTACACCCCTTGCGCGTGCAGGGATGAGAAGGATTCTCGAAAATGTAGATTTGAATAGGGAGTAATTCTCTACTTTACATTCTGCAACTCAACGAGTTTTGCATAGACACCACCCTTGGCGAGCAGCTCCTCGTGTCTACCCTCCTCAACAATGCGACCTTCGTCGATTACGAAGATGCGGTCGGCATTCATAATCGTCGAGAGACGGTGAGCAATAACCACCGAAGTACGACCTTTCAACAACTTAGTAAGGGCATCCTGCACAAGCTTCTCGCTCTCTGTATCGAGAGCCGATGTAGCCTCGTCGAGAATTAAAAATTCTGGATTTTTCAGCACCGCACGAGCGATACTGAGTCGCTGACGCTGACCTCCCGACAATTTTGTTCCTCTGTCGCCAATATTAGTGTTGTAGCCCTCAGGGCTATCCACGATAAAGTTGTGGGCATTTGCCACCTTACAAGCGGCAATAATCTCCTCATCGGTAGCATCAGGACGACCGAGTGCTATATTGTTCTTTATAGTATCGTTAAATAGAACGGTCTCCTGCGACACAAGGCTCATTGCCGAGCGCAACGACTCCTGCTTATATTGGCGGATTGAGACACCATCGATAAGAATATCGCCACTATCGGTGTCGTAAAATCGCTCCATCAACTCGCTAAGAGTCGATTTACCACCACCCGAAGGACCTACAAGAGCTACTGTTTCACCCTTGCGCACCTCGAACGATACGCCGTGGATAATCTCGCGCGTATCATCATACGAGAAGTGCACATCGCGGAACTCCACCTTATCGTTGAAGCCCACGAACTCCTTAGCATTCGCAGCATCTGTTATCTCATTCTTGCCATCGAGCACTGCAAAGATACGCTCGCCTGCGGCAACACCCTGATTGATATTGGCAAACTGGTCGATAAAGGCGCGTACAGGGCGTGTAATCTGCGAGAATGCAGCAATAAAGGCGATAAATCCAGCACCACTCAACGAGCCATTCATCACAAGTGAGCCTCCGAAGACCAAAATAATAGCCACAGCAGTAATGCCAAGGAACTCGCTCATTGGCGAGGCCAACTGCTGTCGGCGAGCCATCCAAAGCAAGGTATCCGACAGATTTTGGTTCAACGCGTGGAACTTTTCTTTGATATAGTCGGTTGCGGTATAGGTCTTTACGATTTTGATACCTCCGAGCGACTCGTCGAGAACACTCACCAAGTCACCCATACGCTGTTGGCTCTGACTTGCAGGGTGGCGCAACTTCTTAACTATATTTCCGATAATCAAACCCACCAAAGGGAGGAACAACACCGAGAATAGAGCCAACTCCCACGAGATACTCAACATCAATACGAGGTATCCTATAATCAAGAATGGCTCGCGGAAAGCTACCTGCAAAGTGTTGGTAATACAATATTGCACGACCATAACATCGGAGGTGATACGCGAAATGATATCGCCCTTGCGCTGACCGCTGAAATAGCCTACATCTTTACCAATGACGCTATCGAACATCTCGTTACGCATACGCTGTACGGTCGTTGTACGCATACTCTCAACCGTATATCCGCCAAGGTAGCGGAAGAGGTTTGAGAGGAGGTTCATAACGATAAGTATCACCGCCAACATCGCAAGCACATTGGTAACAATCCACTCCGTGCCGAAAATATAGGTGTAGAAGTAATTGAGCCACTGATTAAGGACCTCTCCCTTGAACGAGAGTGCAGGCATCTGGTAAATCGGCTGAAATTGATAGCCCTCCGAGAACATAGCGTTCAGGATAGGCATAATCATCGCATAGTTAAATGTATTGAACAGAGCGTGCAGAGCCGCAAAAAAGAAGTATGGTACGGCGTATCTGCTTATCGGTTTCGCAAAGTCTAAGAGTCGTAAGTAGGTCTTGAACATATAGATATATCCTTATACCAGTCCCTCTTCGTGGTATTCTTTAACTGAATTAATATAGTGAGCTATGGTCTCATCCATCGAGACAAACGATTTGCCTCCTGCGGCGTTTTTATGACCTCCACCATTGAAGTAGCGGCGCGCAAATGTATCGACATCAACATCTCCACGCGAACGAAGCGACACACGGATAAAGCCCGTTTGTGCGGTAAACATCGCCGACATCTTCATCTTTTTAATGGTAAGCGGATAGTTTACAAAACCTTCGTTATCGCCCTGCTGGAACCAATAGCGACGCATCTCCTCCTCGGTAAGCGACATATACGCCACACGACCACCAAGCAGCGTCTTCATCTTGCGGTTTATCGTATAGCCAAACAACTTGGCGCGCCCCTCGGTGAAGGAGTTGTAGACATTGTTGTAAATCTGCGGAATATTGATACCCGTAGCAGACAATGCTGCTACTGCCTCGAACAAATCGGGCGTAAGATTAGAGAATGCAAAGTTGCCCGTATCGGTCATAATGCCAACATAGAGTTGTGTGGCAATCTTCGCGGTTATCGCCTCCTTGCCATAGAGAGCTACGATTATCGAATACATCAAAAATGCGGTACTCGACGACTCAGGATGCGAAAACACAATATCAAAACCCTCGGCCGGATAGAGATGATGGTCGATAAGCACTCGCTTTGCCGTACTGTTCTTCGACACCGCCTCGCCCAGCGCATCTGCACGAGTAAGGGCGTTCATATCTGCACAGACGATAACATCCGCCTCGCCGAGAGCCTTCTCGGTGCAGTGTTCGTCGTCATTGCGATAGATTATAATATGCTCCGAGTCTGGAATCCAGCGCAGATAGTATGGATAGTTATTAGGCAATGCGCAGGTAACTTTATGTCCGCGAGCAGTTAGCACCTCCGCCAATGCAAGCGACGAGCCGATAGCATCGCCATCAGGATTTGTATGCCCCACAATCACTACATTGCAAGGCCTACCAAAGAGTCTTCGCAACTCCTCTATTCTCTCTTCGTTGATATTCATCGGCGCAAATATACAAAAATAATTGAGAATTAAGAAACTATTTAAATTTATTGCACTATTTCACATCGTTCGTTCTGTTTTTTCGGAGATATTCACTATCTTTGTCGGGTTGTAAAAATGTAGACAAATTAACATAGAAAAGGATGGAATATATATACCTTTTGCTCTGTCTTGCTGCCATAGTTTTTAGTGCCGATTGGTTGGTAGCAGGAGCCGTAACAATCGCCAAGCGATTTAAGATTTCGAACTTCGTCATAGGTGCTGTAATTGTCGGCGTAGGAACCTCCTTCCCCGAACTCGTAGTGAGCTCGATAGGGGCCATCGAGGGGAGCTCCGATATCGCCATCGGCAATGTGGTGGGCTCTAATATCTTCAATGTTCTTGGCATTCTCGGACTTACGGCATTTATTATGCCTGTTGCCGTTTCGCGCGAAAACAAGCGTTTCGACCTCCCATTTTGTATCGGAGTGTCGGCACTTACGCTTCTGCTTGCATTCAACTTTTTCACAGGAGGTGCAGCCGAGATTGGCCGCATTGACGGCTTGGTGTTACTCTGCTGTTTCTCGCTCTTTATGTACTACTCACTCAAAGGCGGGATGGAAGACGAGGCGAGCGACGCTGCCGCAGAGGTCGTTACAAATAAGCAACTTGTACTCGGCATCGGCAAGGTCTTTCTCGGCTTAGGCGTATTGCTTGTATCGAGCCGTATCTTCCTCAATAATGCCATTCTCGTTGCCAAGGCGTGGGGCGTAAACGAGGCATTTATCGCCATCACTCTGGTTGCTTGTGGCACCTCGTTGCCAGAGCTGGCAGCATCGTTAGTTGCAGCAGCGAAGAAGAACACACAACTCGCATTGGGCAATGTCATAGGCTCCAACATCTTCAACCTTACGCTTATCCTCGGACTCGCCTCGCAGATTACTCCGCTAACTGGCGTAGGAATTACCGTAATAGATTATGCAGTGATGATTTTTGCTACGATAGCACCACTGCTTCTCGGTTTTAGAGGCAGACTAAATCGTTGGGCAGGAGCCTTTCTATTTCTCTGCTTTGTGGCGTACAACGCATATTTGATTTACTCGCAAATAAATTAAAGGATTTTTTTAATTTAGTGAGGAGATGGGGTGAGGAGATAGGAGCACAAAACAACTTTTAACTCTAAACTTTCAACTCTGCACTTTTAACTTTTAACTAAACATGGAATTTGTATTTGAAGGAATCGTATTTGCTATTCTACCTGAGCAGAGTGGAACTTCGGCTCGTGGCGAGTGGCACAATCAAAATGTAGTTTTCGAGATGCAGACCTCGTCGCCATATCCACGCAAGGTCAGTGTCAAATTCTTTAACAAACGCGACGATGTTGCGCGCCTTATCACAGGTGCAGCCTATAAGGTTACATTTGATATCGAGTCGCGCGAGTATAATGGTCGCTGGTATACCGATGTTATCGGTCGTCGCGTTGAGCCTAAGGAGGCGGCACAGATGGCACAAGCACAATATAGCGAGCCTCTTCCCACCGCAGTACCCGCAGCAGCACCAATGCCTACCGAGGAGCCTGCAATGCCAACTCAGAGCGCACAGGTGGTTGATGACCTGCCGTTTTAATCTGCATTAAATATTATCGAAAAATGGGAGTGTCTAAAAAAGTTTTTAAACACTCCATTTTTGTCAGAAGTTGTATAACAAGAGCTATTTTGAAGCTGCTCGCAGGCTGGAAAAGCGCAGTTTACTCGGCGTAAATGAGCATTTTCCAGACAAGGCAGATGCCGAAAGAGCCTTGTTAGACAGCTTCTTTTGTTGGAAGGTGTATAACTCTACTCGTAAATTCGGGATTGACGAATAACCTTACCCTCCTGCTCGATAAAGTAGCGACGCGACTTGATAAGGTTGCGCGACTGCAAAACCATCGTCTTGGTCTCGGATATAATGCCAAGGAAGAGCATTCCTGCACGAGAGTTAGACTCGCCAGCCGTAATGCGCGCAAGCTCATCTTTGGTCGCCTGCGCAAGTCGCTCGAAGAGTTTATCTCGCATAATAAGCACCTCGTCGATAGTCGAAAAGTCGTTCGAAGTAAACATATATATTATACGCGAATATATCTCGTTTACATCTGCATTTATCGACATCAACTCATCCGACTGCAAGTGGCTCAATCCGGTATGGTTATTATCGATATGCTCGTATGATGGGCGAGTGATGTGCACCAACGACTTAGTCATCTCGTTCAGATAGTCGAGGATTTGCACATAGTAGAGTGACAGATTGAGGTCGTTGCTGTAAGTAGTGCGCAGCGTCGTTGCGATAGAGTACTTCAAGCGGCGATTCTCCTCATACATCTCCGAGGCCTCGGCCGAGAGCTCCTTCAATGCCTTGCGGTTCTCCTTCATAAGAGCCACAATAGTACGATTATAGATACGAGTTGAACTCTTTATCGTCTCCGACACAGCAGTCATTGTGTTGTCTACAAGATTTTCGCGCACCACAGCATCGCTCTTTTTCTTCTCATCCTTCTTCTTTTTAGGTATAAAGTTGCTGTGTATAAACATATAGACGCAGAGGATTGTAATCGCGCCAAATGCCCACACATCGCCCCACATCAAGAGCAATCCGAGGGCAAAGGCGATAATAAAACCGCCGAAGCCCGTAACAAACCAACCCATAACTACGGTAATCACACCCGTAATACGATACACGGCACTTTCGCGGCCCCACGCCTTATCCGCCAACGACGAGCCCATAGCCACCATAAAACATACATAGGTAGTCGAGAGTGGCAACTTCAACGAGGTACCGAAAGCGATAAGCAACGAAGCCGTCGTAAGGTTTACGGTCGAACGAATCATATCGTAAGGTGCGCCGCTATGCTCAATATCTGCCCACTCGAAGCGCTTAGATACAAAGTTCTTGACTGGCGCAGGCGTAATCTTGTCGAAGAAGTGCGAGGTATTCACCGCTGCACGCACCACCGCACGCGAGAAGAGCGACGAGGAGAATTGCTGCTCACCACCGCCATCGGCCGAGGAGAGTGACAGCTCCGTTTGCGACACATTCATAGCCTTGCGCGATGTCCAGAGCGTAATCACCATAATCACACCCGATATCACTATGTATATAATGTTATTGCTCGCACCAGAAGATGGCTGCGCCAACGCCTCCATTAACATATTCTCGTTACCCTGCGACACTGTGAACGCCTCCAAGCCCGCGATTGGCACACCGATAAAGTTCACAAGGTCGTTACCTGCGAAGGCCAACGCCAACGAGAATGTGCCAGCAAGGATTGTTATACGCAAGATATTTACACGGAACAACTGCAAGAAGAATAGTACCAACGAGCATACTACCCAAGTGGCTACGAGAGTGAGCAGGAGATGCTCATTCACCCACTCTACAAAGAGTGTACCCGCCAACTGCGACTTCAAGCCCTTGAATAGTGCGAAATATAAAATTGAGGTAAGCGACATTCCACACCATACAGCACCCAAGCGGCGCAACATAGTCATATAGCGGAACGAGAATATAAGTCGCGAAATCCACATCACCAAGGTACCCATCGTGAAGGCCAACACCACCGAGAGAAGGATACCCGACACGATACCCATCGCCTTAGCGGTATTTATATAGTCGCCAAGCTGCGAAAACGATATAGCATCGTCGGTTGCAATTTTGAAGAGCGACACCGCCACCGCCGAGCCTAACAAGCAGAAAATCAGCGACACCGTGGTCGATGTAGGCAATCCGAGCGAGTTGTAGAGGTCGAGCAGTATGACATTCGCGAACATCACACCCACATACAAGAGCATCACCTCTTTAAATGTAAATAGTTCGGGATGGA
This sequence comes from Rikenellaceae bacterium, assembly GCA_015059865.1. Classification (GTDB taxonomy): domain Bacteria; phylum Bacteroidota; class Bacteroidia; order Bacteroidales; family Rikenellaceae; genus Alistipes. The sequence continues at coordinate 89,008 of SUZP01000002.1, forward strand.
ACATTCCGTGTCGTGCAACATCCATCATACCACTCGAAGTCACAGCACCGATGATAATACCTATCGAGGCGACAATAAGGATAGTTTTGAATGATGCGGCCTTGGAGCCAAGAGCCGAGTTAAGGAAGTTCACAGCGTCATTTGTAACGCCGACATAGAGTCCCGATACCGCAAGGAGCGCAAGAATTGCGACCATTACATAATAAATCTCTTCCATACGAAGCTTTCAGGTTAATACAACTTCCACAAAGGTAAAATATATTCTTATAACTGACAACACCCATTGCTAAATTTAACAATTATTTAACATTTAGTGGCTCAAATATTTGTCTTTTACATTTTTTTTGTATATTTGCATAAGTGAACGCCTAAATGCGGAGGCAAAATCCCTCCCCCGAAAAATTCGGGGGGGGGGATTTTGGGGTTTTAATTAGCTGATTACCAAGTACTTAAAGCCGTTTGCATAAAGCATTGCTTTAATTAAGAATTAAGAATTAAAATTTAAAAAAAACTTAAAGCGCTCCCCATAAAGCGAACGAGGTGAGCGACGCCATCAAGGGCTTAAAGCCCGTCGCCATAAAGCAGTCGCAGACTGCGCCGCCATAATAGTTGCGCCGCGACAAGGGTAGGAGTTCGCAAAACAAAAAACAAAAAACTTTTTTTCAAAATAACTTAAAACCTAAAATTAAAACTAAAAAACAACTATGAAAAAACTTCAAAAACTTTTCATGGCAGTTGCAGCGGTAGCAGGTGTAACAGCTTGTACCACAGATGCAACTGAGGACCTCGGAGTAAATCTCAACGAAGGCCCAAAAACTCTCACTTTGTCGCTCGACGACACCCGTACTCAGCTCGGCGAAAAGGCTGACGGCACCTACCCACTCACTTGGGCAGAGAACGATGCTATTTCGGTAAATGGCTCGGTGTCAAACCCTCTCACAGCAGATGAGGCTGGTGCAGCAAGCGCGACATTTACCTTCAACAATGGATTTGGCAGTGCGCCTTATTTCGTAGCTTACCCTGCAACATCGACTAACAATCAGGTTGTTTTTGCGGCTGAGCAGACACACACAAGCAACACCACTTTCGGTAATGGTGCTACCGTAATGTACGGCTACGCAAACGACCTTAGTAGCGTTAAGCTCAACCACTTGACTGGCGTGTTGAAGATTGGCGTAGTTAGTGGAACAGAGGGACCTGCATTTATCAAGGAGGTGCGCATCTCGACCGTAGACCGCAAGCCTATTGCAGGTACTTTCAGCGTTGATGCAGAGGGCAAGCTCACTCCTGTAAAGACAGCAGATGTTATCACCTACAAATCTGAGAGCGACGCAGGATTTCTTGTCCTTCCGGTGGCTGAGAATAACCCTGTTACCTATATCCATGTAGCAGTTCCAGCCGGTGTATATGGCGAGTTGTATGTAACCTTGGAGAGTGCCGATGGTGTAATGTATAAGACCGTTAAAACCGATAGCACCAAGCCGGTTAATGCAGGCGCAGTTCGTGAGTTTTCGAGCAATATCGCATTTGTGCCAGTCGCAGAGACTGAGACATTTGTAATCGCTGATTATAGCGACTTATATGAGTTCAAGGAGGCCGTTGAGGGTGGCTCAACTCTTAATGCTATTTTTGTAAATGATGTTGAGATGCCTGTTGTTGGCGATGTAAACTATCCTGCTTGGGAGCCAATCAATGCGCCAAGTTACACCGGAACAATAACCGGTAATGGCTACGCTATCAAGGGCTTGTATGCTCCATTGTTCAATGTCACTGCTGCATCGTTCAAGGGCTTGCACCTTGTTATGAATGTAGAGGAGAAAGTAAATCCTATCTTCGGAGCCTTTGCTCGTCAGCTTGTTGCAAATGGCAACGCTCCTAAGGTTGAGCACTGTTCGGTGAACGGCTCGATTACTATCAACACGAATATCGCTCCTGCGAAAGCGGATGTTCTTGAAGATGGCGCAACCGGAGGCTTCGTAGGTATCGCAAAGGGCGTACACTTCGAAGATTGCGTAAATAATGCTGCAATTGAACTCAAACGCTACTCATCTACTGTAAAGATGTGGAGTAATATGGGAGGTCTTGTTGGTTTGGCTGGTATGGCAGATGATCAATCCACTTCATTTACTAATTGTACAAATAATGGAGCTTTGACACACAATGATACAACTGGTAAAACAGCAGCAGACCTTGGAGGAATTGTTGGTACTTATACAGGTAAGAAAGCAACAGTAACATTCGATAATTGTAGTAATTATGGTAATTTGACCATAGCTGATACTGCAAAGACTCGCGACTGTAATATTGGAGGAATAATAAGTATCATTGATGGTGCAAAAGATGCGTCTGACAAAGACAATAAGAAGAGTGTTACATTCAAAAATAATACTATTATCGGCGGTAATATCTATGCAAACGGAGAAGTTGTCAATGCGCTTAGATTAGGAGGTATTATTGGTTCAAATTACTCATTTAGTACTGTCGTAATAGATGGTCCTGTAACTAAAAGTGGTTTAATAACTGTTACCAACAAAGTAACAGGTGCGGCCTATATAGGAGGATTATTGGGACACCAAGGAAATGGATGTACATTTAACATCAACGACTTTGTTACAATTACCAAGGAAGCAGATATCGCCGTATCAGCAGAATTGTCCAGTAATTGTTATTGCGCTGGTTGTATTGGTATTTCATCAAGGCCAGACGGTGGATCCAATCCAGCCGTAAGAATCCAATATAAGACAGTTACTAACAATGCAGATCTTACCTTCTCCGGAACTTGCGGAGGAATTCTCCGATTTGCTGGATTTGTAGGGTATAGTTATAACACAAATGGATATGTAAACCACACAGGAAAGTTCGTTAATAATGGTAAAATCGAAGTAACTGAGAGTGCCGAAATTGCAAGTACTATGGAGTTGGCAGGACTATCTGGATATGTGAATGGATACAACTTCTCGGCAGGTACGAACCATACAGGACAGATAGTAAACAACGGAGATATCTACTTCAAGGGAACAGCCAAAGGCGACATGGCTATAGGTGGTGTTATGGCTCGCCACTGGACCAACGCAACAACACTGGAGCTTATCAATACGGGAAATATCTATGTTACAGGAAAATTTGATACCTCAAAGACTATTCGTGTAGGAGGAGTTGTAGCAAGAATTTCTACTGACAAGGCTATTAGCAAGGCTCAGTGCCATTGTGATATTGTGGCATATCATGTAGAAGAGGATGGTACAGTTACACCATTCCCGTATGTCGGTATGATTTCGGGCGCTCCAGACGATGTTGTTGGAACAATTTCGTCCTCGAAAATGGGTGGTAGAATAGCAACGACAGCAACAGTAGAGAATGGCGTTGTTACTCCAACTTGGACAGAAATGACCGCTACCAACTATTTTGATTATGTAGTAGGTCTTCGTGCGAACCTTACCGCGTATGAAGGTGTATCATATTTGACAAGCGAGGATGAGATAGTTTATGGTTCGTTCGGTAACAAAGCAAAATAGTATTTATTAATAACAAAAAAATTAAATTATGAGAAAGACATATATTGTTCCGACAGTTATGGCGTACGAGGTAGCGGCTGAGCGCGGCTATCAGGTAAGTGGAGGTAATGGCGGTTACGAGTTGCCGGGACTTCCAGCCGAGAAAGATGAAACAAGTTGGTAAATTCGTTTAGTTGGATTTGTTTTAGTTTAATTAGGTGGGGGCTTGCGCAGTGATGCGCGAGCCCTTTTTTTGGGGCTGTGGGAACTCCTACCCTTATCACGGCGCAGCGATTTACTGGGGGTTACTGGGGACACACCTGCGGTGTTTTACTGGGGGCGGGCGTTCCGCCCTTTACTGGGGGTTACTGGGGTGCGCAGAAAGCAATTTTGCATTCTGCATTTTGAATTTTGAATTTTGAATTTCTCAACTACTCACTACTCTCTACTCACTACTAACTAAATAAATAATTGTCAATTATCAATTTGATTTCTATCTTTGCACTGTAAAACCGAACAAATTGATGAAGAAGATAGTTTACAATATACTCTTAGTAGTGGCTATGATAGCGGCTCCGACCGTATCGCAAGCGCAGATTTATGCCAAATTAAATGCCCTATATGCCGTTGTTGGCGTGATAAATCCGCAGCTCGAATTTGTAGTAGGACCTCACTCCTCCATCTCTATCGACCCGATGTTCTCGCCACACAAAACCATAAAATGGGGCGACCGCGACGATATACACGCAATGTTCGGCATTTTGCAAGCCGAGTACCGCTTCTATATAAAGCGCGAGGCACGAGGTTTCTATGTCAGCGCCAATGCAGGTATGCAAGCCTTCGACCTCACACGACCTCACCCCTTCAAAAATGGAAAGCTCATCACCTTCGAGCAGGGCTTCGGGCGCGGCTTCGGAGTGATGACGGGCATAGGCATCGGCTACACCCACACCTTCAAGGAGCGATGGGTTGTAGATGCCTTCTTCGCATTCGACCGTATGTGGAGTTGGTACAACGACTACTTCGCAAATGGCGAGATAAACCTATTCCCTCGTCACCAAAAAGAGCCCAAATACCCCGACCCATTTAACGGCTCGGCAGAGTGGTTGCCATCGAAGATTGGAGTATCGATAGGTTACAAGATTTTCGACCCCAACATAAAACGAAAATCGTGCAAGGAACGCAAAGTGGAGAGGCTCCTGAAATAGCCTATCCACTATTTTTTTCGGAAAAATAGTTGTTTATACAAGATTTTTTCGTATATTTGCACTTAGTTAGAAGGCGAAGGCCTTAAAAATCCCCGCCCCGATTTTATCGGGGGGGGGATTTTTGGCTTTAAATTATTGATTTACAATTAGTTACATAGGTTAATGAGCATTTTTTAATAACACACACACTTTTACAGCACACACTTTTATTAATTTTTAATTTTCACACACTATGAAGAAATCAATTTTTACATTGATGTCGATTGTTGCGCTATTTGCAGCATCGTGTACTACCGATGCAACATCGGATGTACAAATGGTAGGTGGTGAGGAGGCTGTCGTTACCTTCTCGGTACAAACAACCGGTTTAGGTTCGCGTGCCGTGGATATCAACGACGGCAAGAAGGCTACTGAGCTGACCTACGCTATCTACGACGAGGCTTGGAATCATCTCCAAACCTACGAAGCTGAGTTCGAGAACGGCTCGCTCGTCAAGGAGCTCTCGCTTCGTCTTGTGAAGAACAAGACCTACAACTTTGTGTTTTGGGCACAAAATCCTAATGTAACTTGTTACACAATGGATTTTGAAACTGCTGGTCAGAAGCCAAGCGTGTCGGTTAATTACGATGCTCTCGTAGCTAACAACGACAACTATGATGCTTTCTTCGGTCAGGAGTTGGCTCTTACAGTGAATGGTACTGTAAACAAGACTGTCTATTTGAAGCGACCATTCGCGCAGATCAACTTCGGTACTGACGACTTGCAGGCTGCTAAGGAGCTTGGATTCGACCTCGCTCAGGCAAAGGTTGCTGTTACCACAATGACCTACTCGAAGTTCTTCTTGAACGATGGTGCTGTTGATGGTGCTACGAGAGAGGTAACTTTCACCGAGGCTGATGCTATCGACAAGACCGCAGCAGATAAGAATTTGAGCACCAAGTCGCACGGTGACTACCACTGGGTATCGATGAACTATATCTTGTGGCCTAATCCTGATGTTGCAGCAGATGCATCGAAGGATTTGTCGCTCTCGAAGTGCGAGATGACAATCGCTGTAACAGGTCAGACCTCTATTAAAGTAGAGGTACCACAAGCACCTGCACGCCGCAACTGGCGCACCAACCTTGTAGGCTCGCTCCTCACTGAGCAGGGCAATATCAAGGTGGAGATTCTCCCTGAGTTCGAGGATGAGTACAATCAGGAGTACAAACAGTGGCAGGGCGATGCCGACACAACTTGGTATGCAGAGACTGACACCAACGGCAACCCTATTACCGAGTTTACACTCAATACTGCAGAGCAGTTAGCAGGTCTCGCAAAGCTCGTAGATGAGGGTAACACCTTCGAGGGCAAGACTATTAAGTTGGATACCGATGTCGATTTGTCGTTGCGCAACTGGAACCCTATCGGAGATAATCGCACCGATGCAGCGTTTAGTGGTACTTTCGATGGTCAGAACCACATGATTTATGGTGCTCACCATACAGGCGACGATTGCTGGGATGGTTCAGTTTACGGCAGCAAAGAGGGCTGGGGCTTGTTCTCGTTAGTAGATGAGGCTACTATCAAGAATGTTGATATTCGCAATGAGACCTTCGGTTCGTACACCGTAATTACAGGTGCTGTTGCAGGATATGCACACGACACAACTTTCGAGAATATCGAGATTAGCGACACCAAGATTGCCGGCTACAACTGGTACACCGGCGGCGTTGTAGGTTGGGCCAGCGGCGATTGTACTTTCAAGGGCATCGACTTGGCACCTACAACAGTAGTTGGTACTTTGTGGGATTCTCACGGACAGAGTGCTGGTGGTATTGCCGGTGGTGTAAGCTCGTCAGCCAACATTGTTATCGAGGATTGTACTATCTCTTGCGTACTCGATGTTATCAACGATGTAACTTCGAACTACAAGTGGTGGATCTACCGCACTGCCGGAATGATTATCGGTAACACTAACACCACTCAAGAAGTTTACCAAACAGTTGTTACTGCAACTGCAACTAATGTTACTTGTAAGAATGTAACCGTAAACTATGGCGATTGGATGAACTACCACTACTGCCAGGGTTACTGGAACCGTGGTTGGGGTCGTGTAGAGTCCTCTGACTATGTTGGCGGTATCGACCACACTCAGTGCAACCACCCTGCAGGAGAGTCGCACTATGTATGCATTCCGTTCAATCAGCTCTTTGGAGGTGGCACTAACGGCAGTGGACACTACCCTGTAAAGGGTCTTGCAGAGTTCCCTGGTGTAACAGTAAACTACACATATATGGAGGTTGCCGATGCAGGCGACTTGAATGCAGCTATCGCAAACGAGAACCTTCACAACATCAAGCTCAGCGACAATGCAGTTATCGAGGGTACTATCAAGCTTAACCGCAAGGTTAGAATCTTCTCGAATGGCACTGCTACCATCAAGGGCCGTGTAAATATCTCGGGCTATGGCGATGGATCCGTATTCGAGGGTGTTAAGTTCGCTGTCAACGACACAGATTCTAAGGTCAAGAACTCGTTCTCAGGTAATACGTACAAGTATCCAGCAATCGTAGTGATTTACACGGCTGGCGTTACTTTCGAGAATTGCGAGTTTGAGTCGAGCTTTGATAAGGCTGTTTGCGGCATCAACTACGGCGCACACGCGGCCAACAAAGTACTTACCGTAAACAACTGTAAGTTCAACGGCGACTTCTACGCTATCCGTTCGCGTACCTTGTTCAACATCACAAACTGCGAGTTTGCCAACTACTATAGCGGAGGTACCCTCGCTGCAGTTTGGACTTGGGGTAACGGCAACAGCTGGACTGATAATGTTGTATTCAAGAACAACAAGAACACAAGTGGCCACGATTTGTACAGTGTAACTTTGGCTTCGACAAACTTCAAGTACAACAATATGACCATTGATGTTCAGGGCAACACATCGTTCTTGCCACTCGCAGATGGTGTTAATCCTGCTTGCACATATGAGGATGTAACATTTGCACCAGGCTCTGAGACTTTCTAATCGAAAGCATAGAAACAATATTCAAACTGCGCTCCTCGGATTCGAGGGGCGCATTTTTTTGTGAATTTTCTTTACAATTCAAATATTTGTTGTATCTTTGCACCGCTAAATAGCACAAAACATTTAATAATTAAACAATTATGAACAATTACGAAACCGTTTTCATTGTCACTCCGGTGCTCTCTGAGGCTCAGGTAGCAGAGGTTGCTGACAAATTCCAGGGAATCATTACCGAGAACGGTGGTCAGATTGTGAATGTAGAGAATTGGGGCTTGAAGAAGCTTGCATACTCGATTCAGAAGAAGACAACCGGTTTCTATTTCTTGGTAGAGTTCACCGGCGAGGGCTCGTTGATTAACACCCTCGAAACACAGTATCGCCGTGATGAGCGAGTTATCCGTTTCTTAACTTTCAAGCAGGACAAGTACGCAGTAGAGTACTCTGAGAAGCGTCGTGCCAAGCTTGCTAACAAAAACAAGGAGGAGTAAACTATGGCAGAGATGAATCAGGGTGGCGAGTTGCGCTACCTCAACCCAGTGTCGGTTGATGTTAAGAAGAAGAAGTATTGCCGTTTCAAGAAGCTCGGCATTAAGTATGTAGATTACAAGGATGGCGAATTTTTGAAGAAGTTCCTCAACGAGCAGGGTAAAATTCTCCCTCGCCGTTTGACCGGTACTTCGCAGAAGTTCCAGAAGAAGGTTGCTCAGGCTGTTAAGCGTGCGCGTCACCTCGCAATTTTGCCATTCGTAACCGATTGTATGAAATAAAGGAGGGCGAGACTATGGAGATTATTTTGATTAAGGATGTAGAGAACCTCGGATACGCTAACGACATCGTTAATGTAAAGCCGGGTTATGCGAACAACTACCTCATTCCACAGGGTTTCGCTAAGGCTGCTACCGCTTCTGCAAAGAAGGTATTGGCAGAGAACCTCAAACAGCGCGCTCACAAAGACGCTAAGATTTTGGCTGACGCTCAGGCTTTGGCTGAGAAGATTGCCAACCTTCCACTCTCGTTTGCTGTTAAGGCAGAGGAGGGCCGTATCTTCGGTACTATCACTTCGGCTGATATCGCTGAGGCTCTCGCAGCTAAGGGCGTAGAGGTTGAGAAGAAGAATATCACCGTTGAGGCTATCAACACCGTAGGTGAGTACAAGGCTACCGTTAAGCTCCACCGCGAGGTTAAGGGTGAGATTACTCTCTCGGTTGTAGCTGAGGAGTAGGCGCTATTTCAACAACTCATAAGAGGCGTGTCCCGATAATGAAGTGACCCCAAAAGTTTGGACAAAAAACTTTTGGGGTTTCTTTATGCACAAAAAACACGATTACGGAGCATTGCTCAAATATATGAGGATGCTCGAAGAAGGTTATTCTATTCGTTACCTTC
>SUZP01000037.1 GCA_015059865.1 Rikenellaceae bacterium
AGCCTTACCCTCCTTATTTAACAGTTTTAACACGATTCTTACGGCGGCGGATATTAGCCTCAACTACAAAGTAGTCTACAAGCGGAGCCAACGCATTCATAAAGAGAATCGAGAGCATCATACCCTCTGGATATGCAGGGTTAATCTCACGAATCATAATTGCGATAGCACCTGTCAAGAAGCCTACGATATACTTACCGGTCGAAGTCTGAGCCGAAGTTACAGGGTCAGTTGCCATAAAGACTGCACCGAAGGCGAAACCACCAACGAGCAGGTGCATATAAGGCTCAACACCCTGCGAGCCCATTGCGCCAACGCCACAGAGGTTGAAGGTATAAGCCATAGCCAAACCACCGACAAATACCGACACCATTGTCTTCCACGAAGCTACACCTGAGATAAGCAAGATAGCTGCACCAATCAAGATAGCCAAGGTAGAAGTCTCACCGAACGAGCCAGGGATAAAGCCAAGGAACGCATCGAGAGCCGACCACTGCATACCGCCCGTTGTAGCCAACTGCTCCAAAGCGGTAGCACCTGTCTGAGCATCGGTTGCGCCAAACATCTTCCAAGTCGAGTACCAAACGGTCTCACCCGACATCTGCGGAGTGTATGCGAAGAATACGAATGCACGAGCCAAGACAGCAGGGTTAAATACATTCATACCTGTACCACCGAAAATCTCCTTACCGAAGATTACAGCGAATGCGGTACCAAGTCCTACCATCCAAAGCGGAGTGCTTACAGGCATTACCAAAGGAATGAGGAGTCCCGAAACGAGGAAACCCTCATTAACCTCGTGACCGCGCCACTGAGCTACGGTAAACTCGATGCCCAAACCAACGATATACGATACGGCAATCATCGGAAGGATTCGCACCAAGCCATAGAAGAATGCAGTCCACGACTCCAAGCCTACCTGCAAACCTGTGTTGTAGCAGCCAAACAAGAGAGCTGGAATAAGCGCGATAACCACAGTAATCATAGTACGCTTCATATCGTTGCAGTCGCGGATATGAGCACCCTTTGATGTTGTGGTGTTAGGAACGAACAAGAAGGTCTCGAAAGCATCGAAAGTCGAGTGCAAGAAACCGAGTTTGCCACCCTTCGAGAAGGTAGGCTTAATCTTATCTACAATATTACGAAGTGCCTTCATTACTCCTCCTCCTTCATCATTAAGTTAATACCATTGCGGAGAATCTGCTGCATCTCAATCTTCGAAGGGCAGACGAACTCGCAGAGTGCCAAGTCCTCCTCCACAACCTCGTAGATACCGAGATTCTCCATCTTATCCAAATCGTTAGCAATACAAGCCTTCACAAGATGCACAGGATAGATATCCATTGGTAAGTACTTCTCGTAGAGGTCGTTCATAACGAAAGCGCGCTCGCCACCATTCATATTGGTATCGAGGTTGTACTTACGGCATGGGAACAACCAAGAGAAGTATGCACGCGACACCGAGAACTTCTTGAAGCGAGGCATTGCCCAACCGAGCAACTCGTATGTATCGCCCTCAGGAATTGCAGTGAGCATATTGGCATTTACACCGAGGAAGCCCTCCTTGCCAACATTGCGACCTGTCAAAACATTGCCCGAGATAACGCGAGCGTGCTCGTTCGAGAGCTTACCGCCCAAGATAGACTCAACCGAAGCACCTGCAACTACGCGGTAGTACTTTGGCTCTGCCACGCACGAACCTGCAACTGCAATCACACGCGACATATCGACCTTTCCTGTGAGGAACAGACGACCGAGAATTGCAACATCCTGAATGTTCAGAGTCCAAACCTTCTCGCCCTTGTTGATTGGGCTGATGTGGTGAATTTGAACGCCCACATTACCTGCTGGGTGCTTACCCTTGAATGCGTGCAACTCAACGCCCTTGAACTGCGGAGTAGCCTGTGCTGCATGATACGAGAGGTGCACTTTGCCCTCAGTCAAGCGACCGAGAACATCAAAACCCTTCTGCAACGCCTCCTTATCGCCTGCGAGAGCGAAGTCGTAGTCGATAGCAAGAGGTGCGCTGTCGAATGCCGACACGAAGATAGCCTTTGGCATATCGCTTGGCGTAGCAACAACACCATAAGGACGCTGAACGAACAGTGTCCACAAACCCGATTCGAGCAAAAGTTTTACGATATCCTCGCGCGAAGCGGTTGCAACATCGAGTTTTGCAAACTCCTTGTAGGCAACCTGCTTGTCTGCGGTTACGACAACAGAGAGAATCTTTCGCTTCTCACCACGATTGACAGCAGCAACAGTACCGCTGACAGGCGAGGTGAAGAGAATCTCCGTACGCTTCTTGTCGAAGAATAGCGGAGAACCAGCCTCTACTGTGTCACCAACCTTAACAAGCATCTTCGGGATAATGCCCTCGAAATCGAGTGGCGACACAGCGTACTCCGAAGCGAGTGGAGCATCGACAATCGTCTTCTGTGCCTCTCCCTGCAAGCGAATATCCAAACCTTTGCAAAGTTTAATGATTTTCGACATGTTTTTTTTGTTTTTAGTTAGTGAATGAAAAAATTAAGTTTAATTATCTCTATATTTTTGGATATTTTTTGGATATTTTTTTGGATTTTTTTTTGGATTTTTTAATCCCCAATGGGTTAGTACCCTAAAAATTGCACGCGAAGATACTAATTTTTTGCGAGATTATACTCTTTTCGTGTTATTATTTTCACAATTATTGCAAAATTTTGCTACCTTTACGCTTACAATGATTGTAGATATTCACACACATAACACAAGCACACGCGCGCAAACCATTGATACAGTGGGCATTCACCCATGGTACGCCTCGACTGCCGACCTCTCCTTGGTGGAGCGTGGTGCAACTGCGGCAAACGCCATTGGCGAGATAGGTTTGGACTTTGCGTGTGATGTTCCGCGCGAGGAGCAAGAAGATATTTTTCGAGCTCAGTTAGCCCTTGCCGAGAGGTTTGAGAAGCCTGTCGTTTTGCACTGCGTTCGAGCCTTCGAACAAGTAATGCAGCTCTTGAAAGATTATAGTTTGAAAGCTGTTATTTTTCACGGTTTTATCGGTTCTGTCGAGCAGGCGCAACGCGCTGTAAAACAAGGATATTACCTCTCGTTCGGAGAACGCACATTTCGCTCTCCAAAGAGCATCGAGGCGATGCGTTCCACCCCACTTTCGCACCTCTTTGTCGAGAGCGACGAGAGCACAACTCCGATAGAGGAGATTTACACAAAGATTGCCGAGTTGCGAGGTATCTCCATCGCGGAACTAACCACTGCCACAGAGAAAAATTTTACTCTAATTTTCAATTCTTAGTTCTTAATTCTTAATTTAATTTACTACCTTTGTGTCAAAGGCGGTTAATTTATGTGGCTTGAACGAAGCAAACTCCTCTTCGGCGAGGAGAAGATGAAACAACTGCAAGAGGCAAATGTGCTTGTTGTAGGGCTTGGTGGCGTAGGTGCTTACGCAGCCGAGATGTTGGTGCGTAGCGGCGTGGGCAAGATGACCATTGCCGACTCTGATGTGGTAGGCGAGAGCAACATAAATCGCCAACTTATCGCCCTTCACTCCACCATCGGCCGACCGAAAAGCGAGGTGTTGGCAGAGCGTCTGCGCGACATCAATCCGAGCCTCGATTTGAGGGTTGTGAACGACTATATAAAAGACGAAAAGACCGACCTTCTACTCGACAGCGAACGCTTTGACTATGTGGTAGATGCGATAGACACTCTTTCGCCAAAATTGGCACTCATAAAAGGTTGCATCGACCGCGGCTATCCCGTAGTAAGTTCGATGGGCGCAGGGGCAAAGTTAGACCCTACAAAGGTGGAGATTGCCGACATCTCAAAGACACATCACTGCCCTTTGGCTCATATGTTGCGCAAACGACTCCATAAGATAGGTATTCGCAAGGGTTTTAAAGCTGTATTTTCGGCCGAGCCACCCGTAGAGGGGGCGATGGTGCTATGCGAGGAGCAAAACCACAAATCGCAGGTTGGCACGGTGTCATATATGCCAGCAACATTTGGCATTGCGTGCGCTTCGGTGGTGGTGAGAGAACTAACAACAGAGTTAAAAGTTAAAAGTTAAAAGTTATTTTGGTTATGAAAATTGCATTTTTAGACGAGTATTCACTCGGCGATATGGATTTGACTCCTATTAAGGAGTTGGGCGAGTATGTAGGTTATGACCGCACCTCGAAGGAGCAGGTTTTGGAGCACTGCAAAGGTGCCGAAGTGGTTATCTGCAACAAGACGGTACTGCGAGCTGAGACGCTACGCGCACTACCCGACCTGCGCTTTATCGCCATCGCCGCAACAGGTATGAACAATGTTGATTTAGAGGTGGCTGCGGAGTTGGGCATCGGCGTTAAGAATGTGGCTGGCTACTCCACCTCGTCGGTGGCAGAGGCGACGATGAACTTCGCTCTTTCACTCTTCAAAAACACCAAATATTTCGACGATTACTTCAAGAATGGAGCCTACGCCGCTACGGAGGATATCTTCCACTTTGGTCGCCCTGTGCGACAACTGCGAGGCTCGAAATGGGGCGTTATCGGCTTAGGTGCCATAGGTCGCGAGGTGGCACGACTTGCAAGTGCCTTCGGCTGCGAAGTAGCCTACACCTCAACCTCTGGTGCTGTGCGCAAGGAGGAGTATCCGCAAAAATCTCTCAACGAGCTACTCGGCTGGGCGGATATTATCTCTATTCACTGCCCTCTCACCCCTGCGACCAAGGGGCTGATTGGCGAGAATGAGTTACGACAAATGAAGCCTACTTCGGTAATTATAAATGTTGCTCGCGGAGGTATCATTGACGAGGCTGCACTTGCCAAAGCCCTAAACGACAAGGTTATAGCTGGTGCAGGATTGGATGTATTCTCGCGCGAACCATTGCACGAGTCGCCACTCTACGACCTTGCAGACAGATACTCTTTGGTAGCCTCGCCACATACAGCGTGGGCTGCCGATGTTGCGCGCAAGGTGCTGATTGAGTGCATCGCCAACAACATAAAAGAGTATATCGCTACAAAGTAGAACACAACCGAAACTAACCTATATATAATGAAGAATATAATGAAGAGATTTATCGTTGTATTATCTGCTCTTTTGAGCATCTATGGCAGCAGCTTGGCCTGCACTTCGGCCATCATTACAGCGCAGCGTTCGAGCGAGGGAGTACCGCTATTGTGGAAGCACCGCGACAGCAGTTTCAGCAATACGCGTGTAGACTACATCGAAGGCGGCAAATATGCCTACACCGCCATTGTTCCCAACACCAGCAGGGCGAGATATGGTATGATGGCCGGTATAAACGAAGTTGGAGTCGCCTCTATAAGCACCTCCACAAGGGCGTTACCTGTGGCGACACCCGAAGAGTTCGAAGCCTGCACTCGCCCACTTGTAAAGGCCTCGATTTACAGATTGTCGCTCCAAGAGTGCGGCTCGGTAGATGAGTTCGAGGAGCTGCTCAAAACCACCAAGCGCAAGCGCGGCTTCAAGGGAAATATCGGTATGGCAGATGCTTCGGGGGCTGTTGCATACTTCGAGATTTGGGATATCGGCTATCGTCGTTACAACACCAACGAAATGGCTGATGGATTTGATGTGCGCTCCAACTTCTCGCACGCCGCAGTATCGCCAAAACGAGGCGCAAGCGAACGCCGCTACAATCTTATAATGCAGGAGATGAAGGCGCACAATGGCAACTTCACTCCGCAACAACTTATCAACTATTCGCGCTCGTACAACAGCTGCAAATATGGCGATGTACTCGCCACCGACAAGCGATATTATTGCAGCAATCACACCGTACCACGCCATTCGAGCGTAGCATCGATAGTGCTCGTTTGCGACAAGGAGAATCCGCGTATGCTCGTAACAAACGGACACCCCGTATCGAGTGTTGCCGTACCCGTATATGTCAAGGCGAAGTACAATATCCCGAAGTGCGTAAAGGGCGATGCTATGCGACTTCTCTCGGAGGAGTTTCGCGCCTTGGCCTACACCAAAACCGAGCGCAAGGGATATATTATTCTAAACAAGGAGGTTGTTCGTAAGGTGTTGGCTATCAAGCAACCAACAATTGACTTCCCGAAGGTTATGCCGCAGAATATCAAGGCCTTCAATGCCGACATAGACAAGAAGTTCGCGAAGTACGAAAAGCGTGTTCGCAAAGTATTGAAGAGATTTAAATAGGAGAACTGGTAATGATGCCAAAAGCGGCGCTTTTGGCATCATTACCGGAGAACTCAACTTTCGGCAAAATAGAGTAAGCAACTGTGACATAAGCAGTCGCTATATTGCGCCTTTATAGTTGCTCGTTGCGTCGCCGATAACATCACCTTAGCGCAATGGCATTGCGCCATATCGCCATCTGCACAACACACGAACGCCGCGCCACACCGAGGGCAAATCTTTTGCATCGCCTAAGCCCCCTACTCCTTATTCTTTTTCAACCACTCCAAGCGGCGTAGGTCAGGAAGGTGGGTAATTTTGAAGCCCTCGAAACGCGCCTCAAAGCCATTTCCATCGGGGCAAGCGGCCATCATTCCAACCATCACAGGGGTATTGTCAGCAAGGTGGCAGTTACGCATCATCGTATAGTTTTTATCATCAAACGAGTAGAAAATCTCCACCGCATCAAGACGACGCACCGCCTTAATCCAGATAAAATCGACGCTCTTGTCGAGAGTGATGACCGACCAATCGCTTGTGTGGTGAGTTACCACACACGAGATATTGTACTTGCCATCCACGAACTCGATACCCGCCTTGATATAGTTCTCTTTGTCGGTGCGAAGCATCAAACCCGCTTGGTCGAAGCGTACTTTGTAGTCGCCAGCGATTTTGACCTTAACCTCGAACTCGCCACCACGCGTGGTGTATAGGAACGGAGCATCATCAACGGTAAAGCCGTAGTGTGAGATGCGCCAATAGTCGCTCTGCGGCGTCACCTGCATCGTGAGTCTATTGTTTTTGATACTCCACGACTCTGGCTCGTTAAACCATTGCATACATTCGAGCGTCTGCGCTTGCACCGCCAACGCAGACACCATCATCACAAAAAATAGTGTAATTCTCTTCATTGTAGGGATAATTTATAGTTTCGCAGCACGAAGATATAAAAAATTTTCGGAATTATATAGCTTCACCTCAACATAACTCCACCTTAACATAGCTCGCTCCGCTTGCTTCGGCTGCCGCCAAGCCTACGGGCGAATCTTCAAATATCAGCGTTTCGGCTGGTGTCGCGCCCTCTCGCTCCATCGCCTTCAAGAAGGCTTCGGGCGAGGGTTTTGGCTCGGTAACATCGCGCGAGGAGATTACACCATCCACCATCCCTTCGATGCCGAGGTGGCGCATTACATTTGTTATATTTTCGAGCTGCCCTGTGGATACAATCCACGCTCTACCGCCCTGCTTGCGGAAATCCTGCACGAAGTTCCACAGCGGCTCGTTCAGTCGCACTGTGTCGAAGAGAGTTGGATAGAGCTCTATCTTTCGGCGGCGTATGCGGTCTATATCTGCCTCGTTAGTAACGCCTATGGTACGCAGAAATTCGGGGCAACGCATACCGAAATAGCGGCGGCGATACTCCTCAATATCGAGTTCAATACCCTCCTCGTGAAGAGCAGTCAAATAGGCCTTGGTATTGGCCTCTTCGGTCGAGGCGAGTGTGCCGTCAAAGTCGAGCAGGATAAGTCTTATTTGCATCGTGAAAGAGCCGTTAATCGAATGATTGCATACCCGACTGAGCAATGCGCATAATGCGTTGATACTCATCGGGAGTAAGTTCCATAAAGAAGTAGTGTATAGGATTTACACGCATACCGTTGTGGCGCACCTCGTAGTGGAGGTGTGGCGCAAGCGATAGACCAGAGTTGCCCGATAGAGCGATGATATCGCCACGCTGCACTCGATGCCCACGCTTTACCTTCACGCTTTGCAGGTGGCTGTACGAGGTGGTGTAGCCGTTGCGATGGTCTATTACTACAGTAACTCCCGAAGTCGAATTTTTACCCTTCACCTCCTTGACAACGCCATCTGCCGTAGCAAAGATACGAGTGCCTTCGGGGATGGCATAATCGACACCTTGATGCTCCTGCAAAGTGCGATAGAATGGGTGCATCAGCGTTCCGTATGCGGCAGTCAAGAGTGTGAGCTCGTGGTTTGTAACGGGTTGAATAGAGGGGATGTTGTTACGCATTGAGCCAAGTCGAGATACTCCATCGTTGAGTGTGGAGTAGCTCTCGTCGAGTAGCTGCATCTTCTGCTCCAAATCATTGAGTGAGGATTGCAGCATCTCGGCCATCTCTTGATTGCTCTTCGAGAGTAGCAACTCGTGTAGCTCTACGCGCTGATTGTTGTACTCCGAATCGAAGTCGTATGGCTCTGAATCAAAGAGTATGGCGAAGATATTGCGGTCGCGCTCCTCGATATTATCGACTACGACCGACAAGGAGTCATACTCGGCGAGGAGTGTTTGGTATTCGTGTTTAATTCGGTCGGTGGAGTGGCGCAACTCGTACTCAGCAGGGGTGTCAAAGAGGTACGAAAATAGGAAGTAGTAGACTACGGCGGCACCAAACCACGCTAACGCCTGTATGGCGCGGCGAGTTCTCTGCTTTCTCTTCGCTGTTTTATCCGTAGGTGCCATAGTTAATTATTCTCGTTTGCCGTACCCTCGTGTATTTCGAGGTCGGAGTTGTACTTCATATTCTCCATCAACTGACGATACTCGTCGCTCGTCATATTGCGGTTAAAGTAGTTTACGGGGTTCACATTACGCCCCATATACAACACTTCGTAGTGAAGGTGAGGACCTGTGGAGCCTCCCGTAGAGCCCACCTCGCCAATAAGTTGCCCACGCTTGACCTCCTCGCCTGGCTTGACAAACATCTTTAACAAATGGGCATAGCGCGTTTTGTAGCCAAATTTGTGATTTATAAGTATCTGTCGGCCATATCCTCGACGGCGTTTGCCTTGGTCTACCTTCTCGACCACACCATCGCCCGTAGCGTAGACTGGTACGCCATAGTCGGTGGACATATCAACACCCTTGTGCATAGTGCGGATTTTGAGGATAGGGTGTTTTTTGCGTACGCCAAAAGCATAAAATGCCTTCAATCGGGTGCGGTCAATAGGCCAAATGGCAGGTATGGCGAGAGCCATCTGCTCCTTATCTTTGGCAAGGACTTGCAACTCGTCTAACGAACGCGAGGCGGCGTATGCTTGTCGTGTTACAGCATCAAGTTGCTTCCATGTCGAGGTCATCAACTCGGAGTATTCATCACCCGATAGCGATGAGTATTTCGAATCGGGATAGGGGATATATACGCCCTGCAAAGCGAGTGTGTCACTCGAAAAGAGAGGTCGATAGACAAAGTGGTCACGATGACGAATTTCGTCTATCTTGCTCTGCATAGAGGCTATACGGTCTTGTAGAATTTCGTACTTCAATACGACCTCTCGATTTTCCGCCGCTATATGGTGCATCTTCGGGGTATAGAAGAGGTAGGATATTGCCATATTGAGAATAGAGAGCACAATGAAACCAATCAATACTTGTCGCAAAATATTGTATCGATTTCTTCGTTTAGAGGTGCTTTTCACCTTTTGAGCATCCGCTTTATTCTCTTTCAATGCGAAAAACTTTATTTTAATTGTGCAAATTTAATGTAAATTTTGTACTTTTGCAACCGATTTGGCTCGCGCGTACGCGCACCGGGCGCAAACCAATGTTATAACGAATTGAGATTAAAATTATTATACATGATGAATTCCAAGCAAATACGCCAAGCGTTTCTCGATTTCTTTGCAGAGAAGCAGCACTTAATTGTGCCATCGGCACCTATGGTAGTGAAGAATGACCCGACTCTGATGTTTACGAATGCGGGTATGAACCAGTTTAAGGATATCTTCCTCGGCAATGCCGAGCGCAAGTCGCCTCGCGCTGCCGACTCGCAGAAGTGTCTGCGTGTGTCGGGTAAGCACAACGACTTGGAGGAGGTAGGTCACGACACCTACCACCACACTATGTTCGAGATGCTCGGTAACTGGTCTTTTGGCGACTACTTCAAGGCGGAGGCTATCGCGTGGGCGTGGGAGCTCTTGACCGAGGTCTATAAGTTGCCAAAGGAGCGTATGTACGCCACCGTATTCGAGGGCTCGGAGGAAGATGGTGTAGCTTTCGACCAAGAGGCCTACGACATCTGGAAGGAGCGACTTCCTGAGGACCACATCATTCGTGGTAACAAGCACGACAACTTTTGGGAGATGGGCGAGACTGGTCCTTGCGGTCCTTGTAGCGAGATTCACTTCGACCTTCGTGACGAGAAGGAGATTGCCGAGAAGCCGGGCCGCGAGATGGTAAATATGGGGCACCCACAGGTTATCGAGATTTGGAACCTTGTATTTATGCAGTTCAACCGCAAGGCAAATGGCTCGTTGGAGCCGCTGCCTGCAAAGCATGTCGATACAGGTATGGGCTTCGAGCGTCTGTGTATGATTATGCAGGGCGTGAAGTCGAACTACGACACCGATGTATTCCAATCGACTATCAAAGTATTGGCAGAGATGTCGGGCAAGGAGTATGGCAAGGAGGAGGCTACCGATGTGGCAATGCGTGTTATTGCCGACCACCTTCGCGCTATCGCCTTTTCGATTGCAGATGGTCAGCTCCCATCGAATGTTAAGGCGGGATATGTTATCCGCCGTATCTTGCGCCGTGCTGTGCGTTACGGCTACACCTACCTCGGCTTCAACGAGCCGTTTATCTGCCGCTTGGTGCCAACTTTGGTTGCACAGATGGGCGAGCAGTATCCAGAGTTAAAGGCGCAGCAGTCGCTCGTTGAGCGTGTTATCGAGGAGGAGGAGGCATCGTTCCTCCGCACCCTCGCTACGGGTATCAACCTCTTGGAGGGAGTTATCAAGGAGTGCAACGGCAAGATTTCGGGTAAAAACGCATTCTTGCTCTACGATACATACGGATTTCCAATCGACTTGACCGAGCTTATTGCTAAGGAGCAGGGCGTAGAGGTCGATTTGGAGGAGTTCGAGAAGGAGTTGCAGGCTCAGAAGGAGCGTTCGCGCAACGCCGCAGCACAAGATATTGACGATTGGAAGGAGCTTATCGCCGATGCCAAGAACGAGGAGTTCGTAGGCTACGACACTTTGGAGGCCGATATTCGCATCGCTCGTGTGCGCAAGGTGCAGTCGAAGAATAAAGTTTCGTACCAGATGGTCTTTGACAAGACTCCATTCTACGGCAATTCGGGAGGTCAGGTAGGCGATACGGGCTATATCGAGTCGGCAAACGAGAAGATTGAGATTGTGGCTACCGAGAAGGAGAATGGCCTCATTATCCACATCGCAAATCAGTTGCCTGAAAACTTGGAGGCGGAGTTCCACGCCGTGGTAAATCCTGTAAAGCGTCAATGCTCGGCAAACAACCACACCGCAACCCACCTTCTCCACGCTGCATTGCGTAAGGTGTTGGGTACACATGTGGAGCAGAAGGGCTCGATGGTGTCGCCCGATGCGTTGCGTTTCGACTTCTCGCACTTCCAGAAGATGACCGACGAGGAGATAAGAGCCGTAGAGCGCGAGGTAAATGCGAAGATTCGCTTAAACTCTCCACTCGACGAAAATCGTGAGGCTACACAGGAGGAGGCACAGAAGGCTGGTGCAATGATGCTCTTTGGCGAGAAGTATGGCGACAAGGTGCGTATGGTGCGCTTTGGCGAGTCGGTAGAGTTGTGTGGTGGTACTCACACCTCAGCAACCGGAAATATAGGTATGTTCAAGATTGTGTCGGAGTCGGCTATCTCGGCAGGTGTTCGCCGTATCGAGGCTGTTACGGGCGAGAAGGCAGAGGCGATGATTTATACCGCACAAGATTTGATTACTTCGCTCGGCACAATGCTCGGCAACTCGCAACTTGTTCCTGCAATCAAGCGTTTGGTCGAGAGCAACGATGCTCTTGCAAAGGAGGTAGAGGCTATGCAGAAGGAGCAGTTGAATACCCTTACCGAGAGTATCTTGGCAAATACCCCTGAGACTGATGGCTACTTCGTTATTGCTCGCGAGATGCCACGCCAAGCAGAGTTTGTGAAGAATTTGGCTTACAATTTGCGCGCTCGCAAGTCGAACCTTGTGCTGATTGTAGGCTCGAATGTTGGCGGCAAGGCTACGCTTACCATTATGCTCGGCGACGATGTTATTGCGAAGGGCGTAGATGCCGGCGCAGTAGTTCGCGAGGCAGCCAAGGCTATCCAAGGCGGTGGCGGCGGTCAGAAGTTCTTTGCTACGGCGGGTGGTAAGAAGCCTGACGGCTTGGCAGAGGCGATAGAGAAGGCGAAGAGCCTTATTCTCGCTGCGCTCAAATAAAATGCAAAACCGACGCTGCGGAGCGAGAGCAGAGGGTGCTTGCACACTTTGCCGAGCCGCAAGGAGGAAAAGCCCTCGAAGAGGGGTTAATTCAAAGTTAAAAGTTAAAAGTTAAAAAATACAATGATAATTATGGCAGCAAAAGTTTTATTGATGATTTTGGATGGTTGGGGAATAGGAAACCATACAAAGTCGGATGTTATCTACACTACAAATCCTGAGTTTATCAACGAATTAACAGTTGCAAATCCGCACGCACAGTTGCGTACAGATGGCGAAAATGTTGGTTTACCTGAGGGACAGATGGGTAACTCGGAGGTGGGACACCTCAATATCGGTGCAGGTCGTGTTGTATATCAGGACCTCGTGAAGATTAACCGCGCTTGCAAGAGCGACTCGATAATGATGAACAAGGAGGTTGTCGCAGCATTCGAGTATGCAAAGAAGAGTGGCGCGAATGTTCACTTTATGGGCCTATTGTCGGATGGTGGCGTACACTCGTCGATTGACCACTTGTTCAAGTTGTGCGACATCTCGAAGCACTACGGCATTGAGAACACCTTTGTACACTGCTTTATGGATGGTCGTGATACCGACCCTAAGAGTGGCAAGGGCTTTGTTGAGGCGTTGGAGTCGCATATGGCACAATCGACAGGCAAGATTGCTTCGGTTATTGGTCGCTACTACGCAATGGACCGCGACAAGCGTTGGGAGCGCGTGAAGATTGCCTACGACTGCTTGGTTGATGGCGTTGGCGAGAAGTCTACCAATATGGCTGCTGCTGTGCAGAAGTCGTACGACGAGGGTGTTACCGACGAGTTTATCAAGCCTATCGTAGCTGTGGATGGCGAGGGTAACGCTATCGGCACAATCAAACCAAACGATATGGTTATCTTCTTCAACTATCGCAACGACCGCGCACGCGAGATTACACAAGTACTCACACAGCAGGATATGCCTGCCGAGGGTATGCACACCATGCCTCTCTACTACTGCTGTATGACTCCGTACGATGCTTCGTTCAAGGGGTTGCATATCCTCTTCGACAAGGAGAATGTACAGAACACCATTGGCGAGTATGTATCGTCGCTCGGTTTGAAGCAGTTGCGTATCGCCGAGACCGAGAAGTATGCCCATGTGACATTCTTCCTCAATGGAGGTCGCGAGGAGAAGTTCGAGAACGAAGACCGCATCTTGGTCGCTTCGCCAAAGGTCGCTACCTACGACTTGCAGCCTGAGATGAGTGCATACGAGGTTGCTGACAAGTTGGTTGGTGCGCTCGGAGAGCAGAAATATGACTTTATCTGCTTGAACTTCGCAAATGGCGATATGGTGGGCCACACAGGTGTATACTCGGCTATCGAGAAGGCTGTGAAGGCAGTAGACGAGTGCGTGGAGAAGGTTGTTACCTCGGCAAAGGCTAATGGCTACGAGGTTGTAATCATTGCTGACCACGGCAACGCCGACAATGCTGTAAACGAAGATGGCACTCCAAATACGGCTCACTCCCTAAATCCTGTGCCTATCATTGTTGTTTCGGACCGCGTAGCGAAGGTTGAGAACGGTATCTTGGCGGATGTAGCACCAACAGTACTCTCGCTGATGGGCGTACCTCAGCCAAAGGAGATGGAGGGACACTCACTCGTAACTTTTAAGTAGTATATATAATAAAGGTATAGTTGAGAATGCAATTTTGGCGAAGCCTATTGAAAAATTTGCGAAGTACCTAAATTGTCAATTATCAATTGTCAATTATCAATTAGAATATGTTAAGCAGACAAGTTGCCGCAAAGTTGGCAACATACGAAACCCCATTCTACCTCTATGATGTAGACCTATTGCACCAGACACTCGATAGCTTGATGTCCGTAGCGCGTCGCTATGATTACAAGGTGCATTACGCTATCAAGGCTAATTACGACGCACGCCTCTTGCAGATTATCCGCGAACACGGTCTTGGTATCGACTGCGCAAGTGGTAATGAGGTTAAGTGCGCCATCGAGGCAGGATTTAATCCTAAGACCATAGTCTATGCAGGTGTAGGTAAGAAGGATAAGGAGATTAAATATGCTATCGAGCAGGGTATCTTCGCCATCAACTGCGAATCTATCGAGGAGTTGTATGTTGTAGACGAGATTGCTCGCGAGATGGGTAAGGTGGTGAGCGTGGCTCTCCGCGTAAATCCCGATATCGACCCAAAGACAAACCACTGTATCGATACAGGTCAGGCGGATTCGAAGTTCGGTATCTCCTACGAGGAGATATTGGAGAAGGTGGAGGATATCAAGGCGTTGAAAAATATTGATGTTATTGGTATGCACATCCATATCGGCTCACAAATTCGCGAGTTGCATGTCTTTGAGAATATGTGCAACAAGGTGAATGTAATTGTGAAAAACCTCACCGACCTCGGCTTCGAATTGGAGTTTGTGGATGTCGGTGGTGGCCTTGGCGTAAACTACGATATGCCTGAGAATGAGCCAATTCCAAACTTTGCATCGGTATTTGCAATTATCAAGCAACACTTACAGGTCGGCAAGCGTGAGGTGCATTTCGAGTTTGGTCGCTCGATTGTTGCCGAGTGTGGAGAGTTGATTACCAAGGTGTTGTTCAACAAGACCACTGCCACAGGTCGTCGCCTTGTGATTGTGGATGCAAGTATGACCGAGCTTATTCGCCCTGCGCTCTACGGCTCGTATCACAATATCGAGAATATCACTTCGGATAGTGAGCAGCGCAAGAAGTACACTATCGTAGGTACAGCTTGTGAGAGTACCGATGTTTTTGACGAGAATGTATCTCTGCCTATCACCAAGCGCGGCGATTTGCTGACTCTCAAAACAGCAGGAGCCTACGGAATGTCGATGGCATCGCGCTACAACCAGCACGACCTTCCGGGCGCAGTATACTCAGATGAGTTGTAATCGCTTGTAATAGGTAGCACCTATTTAGAAGTTGTTTAAAGTTTAAACAGTTTCTAAATAGGTGCATTTCAATTTATTAGGTCCCCACCACACCGAGTATGCAAAGGCATACTATGCGGGTTGTTTTAGTCATAGGATGTAAATTTCGATTTTTTATGGGCACCTACACGGGAATGCCCGTGTAGGTGCAATATAGAATGTTATTTACCAGATCCAATGGTCGCAATATACGATACGATTATCCCTGATAATTATGCGAATAAGAGTTTCACAAACATCTGTTGTACCGCCAAAATTTCTAATCATCTTTTGATCACTCCAGCAATTATACCTTAACATTTCCCAATCGTATGTAAATGGCATAGCATCTAAATAAGGCTGCTCATTTTTCCTAATCTCATCATAAAGTGCACGTGTTTTCACATTCACATATTCTTCATCAAATTGTTTTGGCTGCAATTTATAGTCAACCAATTCATAGAGGCCTTTACTGCACTTAAAGTTTAGATGATAATTTGAATATGGGCTATTATATACATCACCAACTACCCATTCAGACCAGAAATCATATATTTGTATGGTGTCGCATTGGTAGTTTACTAAACTCAATTCATCTACGGCATGTGCAAGTCTGTCATAATGATTTCGTATAACTTTTGACTTTTTATTAATAGGTTCTGCGTATGTAATAGCAACACTATCAACAAAATCTGTATTTATTACTCGATACTTAGTTTTGCTGATATGCTGCACTACATCATAGAAGTTGCGGACTTCTGATGAAGAATCAGTACAAGACACTGCCAAAAGACAAAATAATAACAATTTTATTCTCATATAATTGTAATTAATAGAAAATATTATAGTACAAACATTTTCTTGTTATTGGATCTATAATCTGACTGGGATTATCACAACCTTCGGGGAATATTGCATAATGAGTTCTTAATGGTAATCCCATTTCAGAACGAATTTTGTTTTCATAATGTGTAGTATAAATTTCAGATTTGTTAACCGTTCCTATTTCACCATTTTTTTTAATATATTCAAACCACACACCTTCTGGCATCTCATCAAATTCATATTTTGCATGCGCTAATTCGTGAGCAAGATTTACAATTGCATTTGATTGCAATCCCTCTGTTGTTGGAACAGCTTCTGGACTATTTATATTCCATCCTAGTTTGCCGTTTAGATATCCACTTCTTGAAGTATTATATAACATGATCTCTTTTTCATGATTAGATAAGTACTTGATTAACTGGAATCCGGATAAACTCTGCCCTATCTGCATTAATGCGCCAGACACGGCGTTAACAAAATTATTAGTTCCTGCATATATTTTATCAGTTCTACTACAAAAGCCCCATACACCATTATATTCCCTCCAGTAGTGGATTTCTCCATCAGCAACGACTTTGATTATTTCTCCATCCGGATCCACCAAATTTACCGGATCACCAGCACAATAGGTATAAGGTGAAATATGGTAGAAACTCTCCGCCTTTGGATCAATCGACATAAAGCGACCATAGGTATTTTGGAAGCGAGCAAACGAGTCATAGATATTGCTTTCGCCAAACGCCGTTTGCTTCTCCTTGCCGGTAAAGCGATAGTCGGTAGTATTGTCTGTATTAGCAATTAGTTCTCTACCATACGGCATATAGTCATAGGTGTCAAGTTTATTGCCTTCGGCATCTGTTACTACTCGAACGCTACCTAAATGGTCGCAAATGTAGTAGTTCGCACTCCACGACTCATCAATATCATCGTACAATGCACGACCACCGGTGATTGCAACACTCTCGGGAGTTAATATGCCATCCTGCACACTCCATCTCAAAGAACCGGTATAGGCAAATCCATTGCCTGTTGCATTTACCGCCTTGAACTTTGTGCCATCAGCGAAGTAGGTATACTTTACCGTTGTACCATTCTCGGCAGTGATTTGCGTTGGCAAGTTACAAAGATTATACGAGAATTGCAAGCTTCGCTATGTATCGTTTTATCGATACCTATGTTTATTATACCCTATTATCCTTAAATTCACTAAACTCGCTAAATCCCCTATTTATCCTATTGCTTCTAACGAATTATCGGTGGCAAGTGGCTTAACTTACGGCACGAGCCGAATAGCGAGAGTAGGTAGCCGCCTCTTTAAAGGAGTCAAACGATTTGCTCTATTTGTGTAATACGCTCGCATATAGCAACATTAAGCCCCCTTTACAGAAAGGGGGTTTGGGGGATAGGTAACACAAATGTTGGCGGCAAAATAGTATCGGTGGCAAGTATAGCTTAACTTACGGCACGAGCAGAATAGCGAGTGAGCTTAACTTGCCGAGGATTGCTTTGCAATCTTTTCTCGGCTTAAATCGGCTGCGCCTCAGCATAGTATATATGGTTATATCCTCTGCATTCGGCTTGCTCGATTTTCCTCTGTTTCACAGAGCAGTTAAGCTCTCTCGTGCTGACGATACTATGATTTATCATAGCAAGAGTAGGTAGCCGCCTCTTTAAAGGAGCCAAACGATTTGCTCTATTTGTGTAATACGCTCGCATATTTTGCACTAGAATAATCTTGCTCCTCTTAATTTTTGTGGAGAGTGGGGCAGATTTTGTGCATAGGGATATGAGGTGGCGAGGGATAGTACTGTGCGTACAGCCCTCGCCACTGATTGACTCTTGTGCAAAATATGCGCCGCTATACACAAAAAGAAAAGGAGCAAATCATTTGACTTGCTCCTTTAAAGAGGCGGCTACCTACTCTCCCACGGGAAAACCGCAGTACCATCGGCGCGAGTGAGCTTAACTTCTCTGTTCGGAATGGGAAGAGGTGGAACCTCACCGCTATAACCACCTAAATCATATTTA
>SUZP01000038.1 GCA_015059865.1 Rikenellaceae bacterium
TATCGTTTGAATAGTGTTTGAAAAGCGTTTAATTTCCGCTCAAATGGTCGCTTCAAACGCTCGCAAAAATTTTGGATTTTTGCACATTTCGTTTTACAAAGTTGTACAAATCGTTTTGCCGATTATACTTTTTGCTTTTTTAATTCTTAATTTTTAATTTTTAATTAAAGCAACGCTTTGCGCAAATGGTTTTAAGTGCTTATCAATCAGCTAATTAAAACCTCAAAATCTCCCTCCCCCGAAAAATTCAGGGGAGGGATTTACGCCCAACACCTTTACTTTGGCGGTGCAAAGGTATGCAAAAAAATATAAAAACTATAAATTTTATACGATTTTTTTCAATATTTTTCCTATTTTTTAATTCTAAACAAAGAATAAAGAATAAAAAAGAAAAAAACACCAAGCCCAAAAATAATCAATCTCACCAAAAAACGCCTCCTACGGCACTACAACAATGTTTGTTGAAAATTGTTAATAACTTGTCAAAAAGTAGGCGGTTTTTAGTTGCACTTTTCGTCATAAAGACTCTAACTTTGTATCGGTAAAAACGCCCTCTTATTGGAAGGCTGTTCCACCAAAGGATTAAACAACATAAATACTATATATAATAATGAAGAATAACTCGACTCTTAAAAAAGTCCAGTACGCTGACGCTGTCGCTGCCTCGAAGGAGTACTTCGGCGGTGACGAACTCGCTGCAACTGTGTGGGTTAGCAAGTATGCCTTGAAGGATTCGGCAGGTAATATCTACGAATCGTCGCCCGAGCAGATGCACTACCGTCTGGCACGAGAACTCGCCCGTATCGAGAGCAAGTACGGCGAGGCTCTCTCGGAGCAGGAGATTTTCGACCTGCTCGACCACTTCCGATACATAATTCCACAGGGCGGCCCTATGACCGGTATCGGCAACAACTTGCAGGTTGCCTCGCTCTCGAACTGCTTTGTTATCGGACACAAAAATCCGGCTGACTCGTATGGTGGCATCTTCCGTATGGACGAGGAGCAGGTGCAGCTGATGAAGCGCCGCGGTGGCGTAGGTCACGACCTCTCGCACATCCGCCCTTCGGGTAGCCCTGTGTTGAACTCGGCCCTCACCTCAACCGGTATCGTTCCATTTATGGAGCGTTACTCGAACTCGACTCGCGAGGTGGCACAGGATGGTCGTCGTGGTGCGTTGATGCTCTCTATCTCGATTAAGCACCCCGATGCCGAGAGTTTTATCGACGCTAAGCTCGACACCAACAAGGTGACTGGCGCAAATGTATCGGTGAAGATTGACGACGAGTTTATGCGCGCCGCTATCGAAGGTCGCACCTACACTCAGCAGTTCCCTATCAATGCCGAGAAGCCTTCATTTGTGAAGAATATCGACGCTTCGCAGCTCTGGTCGAAGATTATCCACAACGCGTGGAAGTCGGCAGAGCCGGGAGTACTGTTCTGGGATACAATCATCCGCGAGAGCGTGCCTGACTGCTACGCCGACGAGGGCTTCGTAACCGTATCGACAAACCCTTGTGGCGAGATTCCGTTGTGCCCTTACGACAGCTGCCGTCTGTTGGCTATCAACCTCTACTCGTATGTGGATAACCCATTCACAAAGGAGGCGTCGTTCAACTTCGACCTCTTCAAGAAGCATATCCACAAGGCTATGCACTTGATGGATGATATCATCGACCTCGAATTGGAGAAGATTGACCTTATCATCAACAAAATCGCTTCGGACCCTGAGGATAAGGATATCCGCAAGGTGGAGCTCGACTTGTGGCATAAAATCAAAGATATGGCTCTCAAAGGCCGTCGTACAGGTCTTGGCATCACTGCCGAGGGCGATATGTTGGCTGCACTCGGATTGCGCTACGGCTCGAACAAGGCTCTCGACTTCGCTACTAAGGTACACCAGACCTTGGCTGTTGAGGCTTACCGCGAGTCGGTAAATATGGCGCGTGTGCGTGGTCCTTTCACCGTATTCAACGCCGAGAAGGAGAAGAATAACCCAATGATTAACCGCCTCAAAGAGGCCGATGCTTCGCTCTACGAGGAGATGGTTAAGTATGGTCGTCGCAATATCGCAATGCTCACCATTGCCCCTACGGGAACAACATCGTTGATGTCGCAGACCACTTCGGGTATCGAGCCTGTGTTCCGTCCTGTATATAAGCGTCGTCGCAAGATTAATCCATCCGACCGCGATGTCAAGGCTACATTTACCGACGAGCAGGGACAGATGTTCGAGGAGTACAATGTATATCACCACAAGTTCGTAGATTGGTTGCGCATCAATGGATACGACATCTCGCGCCTCGACACCATCAGCGACGATGAGTTGGAGAAGTGGGTGGCTGCATCGCCTTACCACAAGGCTACCGCAAACGATATCGACTGGGTGGCAAAGGTGAAGATGCAGGGTGCTATTCAGAAGTGGGTAGACCACTCTATTTCGGTCACTGTGAACTTGCCAAACAACATCTCGGAGGAGATTGTTGCGGATGTATATCGTACCGCTTGGGAGTCGGGCTGTAAGGGTATCACCGTATATCGCGATGGTTGCCGTGCAGGTGTCCTCGTAGATAAGAAGAGCAAGAAGGCCGAGAAGAAGTGCGAGGAGGCAACAGGCGAAAATCGTCGTCCGAAGTCTATCCCTGCCGATGTCATTCGCTTCAAGAACGGCTCGGAGATGTGGATTGCCTTTGTGGGTATGGTAGATGGTCGTCCTTACG
This sequence comes from Rikenellaceae bacterium, assembly GCA_015059865.1. Lineage (GTDB taxonomy): Bacteria > Bacteroidota > Bacteroidia > Bacteroidales > Rikenellaceae > Alistipes. The sequence goes on from SUZP01000038.1 coordinate 2,718, forward strand.
AGATTTTTACAGGTAAGATTGAGGACGATGCAATGTATATCCCTCCAAAGATTACCAAGGGTAATATCATCAAAGTTCGTGAGGAGGATGGCACAAAGCGTTACGACTTCCAATATACCGACCGCTACGGCTACACCAACACTATCGGTGGTATCTCGCGTCTGTTTGACGAGAGCTTCTGGAACTATGCGAAGTTGATTTCGGGTGTATTGCGCTACCATATGCCAATCGAGAAGGTGGTTGCACTTATCGACGGCCTGCACCTCGACGACGAGAATATCAACACTTGGAAGAATGGCGTAAAGCGCGCCTTGAAGCAATATATCGAGGATGGCACTCGCTCGAAGGGCAAGTGTCCGCAGTGCGGTCAGGAGAATATGGCTTACCAGAATGGTTGCCTCACCTGTCTTTCGTGCGGCTACTCGAAGTGCGGTTGATAATTTTCACTCACAATACTCTTGATAATGGGGCGTGCTCAACAATGTTTGGGCACGCTTTTTTTTTGTAAATATCTGCACGATTTTTGAATCACAATTTTGTCAAAAAGGCCTCTTTATGACAAAATTGAGCAGACATATATTTATACTGTTTTCGGTTCTCTCTCTACCGATGGTAGCCAAGGCGTTTGATGTTCGTGGTCGAGTAATCGCGACCACATCGCGACAAGGCGTACCCTATGCTGCGGTCGTTGTTGATGGCAACTACAACAAGGGAGCTGCAACCGACTCACTCGGATACTTCACTATCGAAAATCTCGCAGGCGGCATCGTGCGTTTCGAGGCTTCGAGTGTTGGCTACACCACCGTCGTAACCCCCGAATATATCATCTCGGCAGCGACACCATTTGTAGAGATTGAGTTGGAGGAGTCCACCTCCACAATCGAGGCCGTTTCGGTCGCCCCTGCGGCATACGCTCGTGATATCGAGAGTCCCGTAAGCCTTCGCACCATAGGTATCGGGGAGTTGGAGCGTAGTGCAGGAGCAAACAGAGATGTAGCACGAATAGTCCGTACCCTACCCGGAGTAGCCTTCTCGCCGATAGGTTATCGTAACGACTTGATTGTGCGAGGCGGTGGTCCATCGGAAAACACCTTCTATATTGACGGTATCGAAATCCCGAACATCAACCACTTCGCCACGCAGGGTGCATCGGGAGGACCTGTCAGCATACTCAATGCCGACCTTATTCGTCAAGTTAAGTTCTATATGGGAGCATTTCCCGTAGATAAAGGCAATGCGCTCAGTTCGGTTATGGATATATCCCTGCGCGAGGGCAACCCCGACAAGCAACGCTTCAAGGCGACACTTGGCGCATCGGAGGCGGCATTTAGCGGTAGCGGCCACTTCGACTCGCACTCGACCTACCTCTTCTCGGTGCGACAATCCTACCTGCAACTGCTTTTCAAGTTGCTTGGTTTGCCTTTTTTGCCCAATTATATTGACGCACAAGCGAAGATTCGTATTCGCCCATCGGAGCGTTACGAGATAACATTTTTGGGGCTTATGGGTATTGACCGTTTGCGCCTAAATCTCGATGATAAGGAGGGTGAAAACGAGTATATTTTGAGCTATATTCCCAAAATCGAGCAGGAGACCTTTACGCTCGGAGCGACTCTAAAACATTTTGGCGGAAAACATATTCAGACCCTCTCGGTGGGGTATAGTTTTCTTGCCAACCGCAACCGAAAATATATCGACAACGATGAGTCGAGCGAGGAGAATCTGCGCCTTCGCCTGCGCTCTACCGAGGGTAAGGCGACCGCCCGATTTGAAAATCGCTCGCTGCTGGGGCGGTGGCGACTGCGTGAGGGTGCGGAGTTGTCGTTGCGCCACTTTCTCGTAACATCAAAACAACGACTTGCGAATAGCGAACAAACATTTTTTGATTACGATACACGACTTCTTTTTGTTGGTTATGCATTATTTTTCTCTGCGGACTATCGCTCGCTGAATGAACGACTTACCGCCTCGCTCGGAGTACGCGTAGATGGTGCGACCTACTCCTCGCGTATGGCGAAGTTGTGGCAACAACTCTCCCCTCGTGCCTCAATCTCCTACGCACTTGGCAAGGGGTTTTACATAAGTGGCAGTACAGGTATCTATTACGAATTACCACCACTCACCTCGCTCGGCTATCGCGGCGAGGAGGACCAACTTGTGAATAAGAATTTGGACTATATGCGCGTATTCTCCTCGGCGGTGGGTGGCGAGTATCGTCTGCGTGATAGGTTGGCTGTATCGTTGGAGGGATTTTATAAATTATACTCGCAAGTTCCACTCTCTGTCGCTGATGATGTTCCGCTGACCTGCAAGGGAAATGACTATGGTGTTACGGGCAACGAGGCTCTGGTATCGACCGCACAAGGTCGCGCCTACGGAGTGGAGTTATCGGCTCGTTGGCAGATACCGAACAAGATAAACCTTGTCGGAGCCTTTACCCTCTATTGGAGCGAGTATCGCAGCAACCGCCACGCTCCCTACATCCCCTCGGCATGGGATAATCGTTGGGTGGCAAATGTCAGCGGAACATACGACCTGCCACGCCGTTGGAGCATAGGTGCAAAATTGAGCGCGATAGGTGGTGCGCCATATACACCTTACGACGAGGAGCAGACTGCTCTGAAAACCTATTGGGACTCTGCGGGGCGTGCCGCACTCGACTATTCACGCTACAACGAGGGGCGTTTGAAGCCATTTGTGCAACTCGATATCCGCGTGGATAAGGTGTGGGAGTTCCGCAAGTGGAGCCTCGGCATATATCTCGACCTCGAAAACATCACTTTCAGCGAGATAACCCTCCCCGATGCGCTGTTGAGTACGGGCATAATAGAGAATCCTTCCGCCCCAACCGAGGAGCAGAGGTATCTTCTAAAACGGATAAAACAACGCAATGGAACACTTGTGCCGACCTTCGGCATAACCGCAGAATTTTAGAGATAAGTTCGGATTAGAAGAGATTAGAGTTCTAAGAAGCTGCTTGAATTTGTTTGCAAGACTCTTTTATAGTCTGTCAGCATCTTTGTACCCCCGAGCAGAATCGAACTGCTATCTAAGGTTTAGGAAACCTTCGTTCTATCCGTTGAACTACAAGGGCAAAACAACTATTAGTTCTACTCAACTGCGCAAAGGTACGAAAAAATGATAAAGTAAAAAATAAATCGCCGAAAACTTTCCAAGAAACCTCTCCAACAATCTTCTCTATATTAAAAAATCTTTTTACCTTTGTGATGATAAAACAGCAACATAAATTCAATCTAACCCTTTAAAACATGAAAAGAGCTCTTTTAACTATACTGTTATCAGCAATTGCATTCGTGTCGGTTGCAAATAACGGGCTGCCTATGCTCTGTCCAGAGCCTCAGAAGTACGATATCATACTTACAGAGTATGTACCATTTTCGTCTATAACTATTACTTGTCCCGATGCTAATGCTTTGAACTGGGCTAAAAAACATCTCAAACAGTGGTACGGTAAGCTCGCGCCAAAGGTTGTATTGACCACCGGCAACACCTCATCTATGGGCAAAGAGGAGTATAGCATCACCATTGACAATAAAGGCACTTCGGTTGCGGCAAACACCCTCCAAGGCGTGCGATACGCGCTCTATACGCTACGACAATTAGCTATCCCTGCGCGTGGCACAGAGAAGGTCGATGGTTGGATTGTGCCTGTATCAAGTATCGAGGACAAACCAGAGATGGAGTTCCGCGGTATGCATATATGCTGGTTCCGCGAAAACGAGGCGTGGGAGATAGAGCGTCTTATCCGCCTTGCAGCCTACTACAAACTAAACTATGCCGTTATCGAGCCATGGGGAGCATTCCAAAGCAAGGTTGCACCTTGGTTCGGTTGGGATGACGGTAAGATGACCATCAAAGAGATTAAAAGACTCAAAGCCATAGCTGACGATTTGGGCATTACACTTATACCGCAGCTCAATGTATTCGGACACGCCACTTGTGGTCGTGTAGGTTCAGGCAAGCACGCATCGCTCGATATTCGCCCTCAATATCAATCCTACTTCGAGCCACTTGCAGGTTGGAACTGGTGTCTATCAAATCCTAAAACCAAGATATTACAGAAGCGATTGATTAAGGAACTTTACGAGGCTTTCGGTTGTCCAGGATATTTCCATATTGGCTGCGACGAGGCTACTCCACCAAGTTGCCCTACTTGTTTAGCTCAATCGTACTCAACACTCTTCACTGAGCATGTAAAGGAGATTTCAGACTATGTCAAGAGCCTCGGCGCAAAATCGCTTATGTGGCACGATATGCTTATCAGAAAGGGCGATCCACGCTGGAAGGGGTTGCACGCCAATGGAACAAAGGATATTGCTTCGTTTGTGAACGAACTTCCAAAGGATATCATCATCTGCGATTGGTACTATCGCAAGCCTCGTACGGAGTATCCAAGTTTAAAGTATTTCAAAGAACTCGGCTTCGATGTATTGGCTTGCCCTTGGGAGAAGGATAATGGCAATAAGGCCCTTGCTTTGGCGGCACACAAGGCTGGTATCAAGGGTATACTCGGTACATTGTGGCACCACTACTACGGCAAGTCGCTACTCAATTCATATCTGTATGTATCGAACTTCTCGTGGAATAGCAATGCTACTATGAAGCCATACGGCAGCCATCGCAACAAGCCGTATATGTTCCACACACATATCCGCCAGATAGGTTGGGATATGAAGAACAGATGCCCGAAAAATACAGGTATCTACGCCGAGGAGGTGACGCGAATTCCGCACATGCACTAAAATCTGTACATTTGCAGCCCAAATCAAAGGAATTTACCCTTTTGTCGGGCAAGGATAAGAAAAATTTAACTACCTTTGCAACCTAAACCCAAAGAAACCTATTTTTATTTATGAAAAAGATACTTTTTTCTATCTTTTTGTCTGCCGTATTGGCTATCGCCTGCGGCAGTAAGGATATTATCGAGGAGCGTTACCTCGCATCTGCTACTACCGAAGTAACTCTCTACTCCATTGACGAAAATGGCGTAGTCAGCGAGGCTCAGACAATGGTGCGTGGTCGTAAGGTCAAGGCAAACTACGGCAAGGGGGTAAGGGTTGAAAAACAGCGATACTACCCTATCGAGATTACCCGCAAGCAGTATTTCTACGCCAAGGAGCAGTCGCTCGTTGCAACCCCGAAGGAGGTGGTGCAAGAGAAGGTTGTTTGGGTGCGCACCCCCGCATCTATCATCACAGACCGCGAGACATCGCTTGTTGGCGGCCAAGCGCAGAAGGGCGAGAAATTATCGGTTCTCGACTTCGACTCGTTGCGTGCAGATGGCGTTGTCAATCGCTATAAAATCAAGCAGGGCAAGACCGAGGGTTACATCTATGGCAAGTATCTCGTATTCTCGAAAGAGGAGGCGGAGAAACGCTACAAGGCAGAGCAGTACGACAAGGTGCACAAGGCTATCAAAAACCCATTTGGTGGTGGCGAGGCTTTCGGTTGCGACTTCTACCCTACCGAGCGTGTAAAGTTCGCCGACAACAAGATGCCTGAGGCGTGCTACTCGCTCTATCTCAACATCTCGCCATCGGTAATCGGCAATATCGAGAAGTATATTGACTTTGCAAAGAAGACCAAAATCAACACCTTCGTAATAGATATCAAGGATAACGAGTGTCCGGGCTACAAGGCTGAGGCTATGGCGAAGTATTCGCCTACGAACCACCGCTACGCAGGCAAAAACAAGGAGGAGATGTACCGCAACGCCGTAAAGCGTCTGCACGAGGAGGGCTTCTATGTGGTTGGCCGTATCACCTGTTTCAAGGATTCGCACCTCGTAAAGGACCACCCAGAGGTTGCTATCACCGAGAAGGCAACGGGCAAGCCATTCAAGCACAATAAGGCATATTGGCCAAGCCCATACAACCGCAAGGTGTGGCAGTTCAATGTCGAGTTGGCAAAGGAGGCGGTACGCAAGTTTGGCTTCAACGAGATAAACTTCGACTATGTCCGTTTCCCCGACCGAATGACCAAGGTCGAGAAACTTATCGACTACCACAACAAGTATGGCGAGTCGAAGGTGCAGGCTATTCAACGATTTGTGCAGTACGCCTGCGATGAGATTCACGCCGTAGGTGCCTATGTCTCGATTGATGTCTTTGGCGAGGCTGCAAATCCGGGCTATACAACAGCCTACGGACAATATTGGCCTGCCATTTCGAATATCTGCGATGCCATCTGCGGAATGCCTTACCCCGACCACTTCTCGAATGGTTACTACGGCATCAAGCAGCCGTGGAACCATCCGTACGAGATTTTGAAGGCGTGGGGCGAGCGTGTGCAGGCGCGTCAGGCTGTAACACCTACCCCTGCGACAGTGCGTACTTGGGTGCAGGCATATCCCGTTATGCGCCATGTCGATAGAAATGGCTTGCGCTACGATGCCGAGGATGTCGAGAAGGAGATTAGAGGATTGTACGATGCAGGTTTAACGGGCGGTTACACCACTTGGCATTCGGGCTCGAACCTCGAAAAATACAAAGCTCAGAAGGAGGCTTTCTGCATCGACTACCTCAAAGAGTGGAAGAAATCGAACAAGAAATAATTGAAGAATTGACAATTGAAGAATTGACAATTGACAATTAAAGGTATCTAAATTATATGAAGAGATTTATACTACTTGCAGTTATTTTGGTATTCGGTACTACAACCACCTTGTCGGCACAAGAGGTAAAAGAGGTTGCGACAGAGTCGATTGAGGCGCGCTTGGCAAAGACCGAAAAGCGCACTGCAAAGCTCGAAAAGTTGAAGCAGTATGTCGCCTTGTCGGGTTTTATACAGGGTGAGTATGATTGGATTGACAACGGCACAAATGGCAAAACCACAACCACCTCGTCATTCTATATTCGCCGTTTGCGCTTTACCGTAGCAGGCTATTTATACAAAGGCAAGGCGGGAAAGCTCGACTATCGCGTCTACTTAGACCTCGCGCGCATCAAAAACCCAAACCCTAACCCTATTCTCGATATGTGGGTGCGCTACCAACCCGTAAAGGAGTTTGGTGTGCAGTTCGGTCAGTTCAAAGACCCTATCACCTTCGAGGCGGGCATCTCGCCTGCGAAATACGACTTTATCGACTTCTCGTACGCAGTGTGCAACCTCGCCAAGATGGGTAGCAACGATGTTGCAGGGTTGAATGTTACGGCTCGCGATATGGGTTTCCAACTCTTCGGAGGTTTTATCCACCGCGAGGGATACAGCATCCTCAACTACAATGTAGGCGTATTGAACGGCAACGGAATAAATGCAAAAGATAACAACAAGTCGAAGGATATCTTTGCTCGTTTGACCGTAAAACCAACCAAAGATTTCGCCTTGGCTGCCTACTATCAGTGGGGCGAGGCCAACTTATCGCACTTCTCGGCAGAGAAATATGCCGAATATGGATGGTCGGGCAACCCAGAATATGTAGCAACGCACCGTTGGGGCGGAGGTTTTGAATACGACAGCACCAAGGCTTTTGCACGAGGTGAATACATTGCAGGATTGACAGGTGCGCTCGCATCGGAAGGTGTCTATATTGAGGGCGGTAAGAAATTCAACCTCCCGAAGAATAGTGGTATGTTGTGGGCTGGCGGTATGGTTGATTACTTCTGTCGCAACTGCTTCGACTACATCCACCGCGACACCAAAAATGCCGCTATCGATATGCGCTATTCGCTCTGCGTGGGTTATACTCCATTCAAGTATTTGCGCATACAGTTAGCCTACTCTCTCGAACACAAAATCAACCAAACACTTAGCAATAATCGTCATTTCGGCAACGGAGTAAAGCTGATGGTTACAGGAGCGTTCTAAAAGTAGCATATTTAGTCCTAAGTGTAGCAGAAAAGGAATTTTTGGTATAAATACTTAATACGGCAAGAGTAAAAATGTTTACTTTTGCCGTACATTTTTTATACTTAATCGAATATGAGAAAGAGATTATTCACACTGCTATTTGCTGTTGTTTGCGTGTCGTTATCCGTTTCGGCACAAGACGAAAAGGCTCAAATTGACTCGCTACAACAACGCATCGCCAAACTCGAAAAGCGTGCTGCAACTTGGGATAAGGTGAAGCAACACTTCAAGATTTCGGGATATATTCAGGCGGCCTATTTTGCAGACTTTACCGATGGCAACACCGACGCATCATATTTTCGTATTCGCCGTGCGCGTTTGTCGTTGGCTGGCAAAATCGTAGATAACGAGAAGGTCGGCAAGGCCGACTACCGCTTACAGGTGGATTTCGCCGAGAGCCCTAAAATTGTAGATGCGTGGGTGCGCTACTGCCCATTTAACCAGCTCGGCTTGCAGGTGGGACAGTTCAAGATTCCACTCTCCATCGAAAATTCGGAGTACAGCCCTACCAAATTGGAGTTTATCGACTATTCGTTAGTCGTTCAGCGTTTGGTGCGTATGAGTAGCCACGATGTTACGGGCATCTCCTCGACAGGTCGAGATATGGGAGCGCAACTTATTGGCGGATTTTTCAAGAAGGAGGGTTTCAATGTCGTGAACTACAACCTCGCCATCTTCAATGGTTGCGGCATAAACCAAAAGAAGGATAACAACACCAGCAAGGACTTTGTAGGTCGCGTGATGGTTAATCCGATTAAGGATTTAACTCTCGCAGGATACTACCAATATGGCGAAGGTAACTTCAATGGTTTGGCAGGCGTTGAGAATGGCAAATTTGTAAAATATCACCGCTACGGAGGTGGTGTAGCATACAACGGTAAAAATGCCTTTGCACGCTCGGAGTATATTCGTGGCAATACGGGCGCACTTGTCTCGGAGGGTGCATACGCTCAGGCCGGTTGGAAGTTCCACACCACAAAGGCGGGTTATGGCTCGTTGGGCGTGCGCTTCGACTACTTTGACGAGGATGTACTTACCAAGCAGCGCGAGTTCAACTACACCATAGGTGCGGCGTATCAGCCTTGGAAGTATATGCGTCTGCAACTCAACTACACAATTAAGCAGTATCAGCACTTCGACCAACCGCTTACACACGGTCTGTCGGTGATGGTGGTAGGAATATTTTAGACGAGAGACGAGAGACGAGAGACGAGAGAATGCAAAATGCAGAATGCAGAATGCAAAATGCAGAACCGACGCTGCGGAGCGAGAGCAGAGGGTGCTTGCACACTATGCCGAGCCGCGAGGAGAAAAAGCCCTCGAAGAGGGGTTAATGCAAAATTAAGAAGTACTTTTCGCGCCTCCTTAAACTCCTTAAAAAATTGCACCTTGATGACGCTCGGGGTTCGTAAAACAAAACAACAAACACAAACAATATGAAAAACTTTTTCAAACAATTTCTTGTTGAGGATTGGGTGGTAACATTCTTGGCTATTCCACTCCTTGTAATTGCAGGTTTGGCAGGCGAGTTCCCTGCCATCAAAAAGGTAATTACCATACCTTCAACCCTCGCAACCACAGATGCTTGGATTAGCGTTGGCGTTCTCTTTTTGATTGCCCTCGTAGTTCTCTACATCGGCAACCGCCTACTCTCACGACCCCTCAAAGGGCTCTTCTGGTCGTTCGTGGTGGTATTTGCAGTATCGCTACTCGCACAGTATATCGCAAAGATTCCTGCCGTAAAATACTACGGCTTCGAGGCGGTATTCTTCTCGGTAATCTTCGGCTTGATTATCCGCAACTGCTTCCGCATCCCCGATTGGTTGAAGCCGGCCGTGCAGGGCGAGTTTTTTATCAAGATTGGCGTTGTCTGCCTCGGTGCCACAATCCTTATTCGCGACTTCCTCACCTCAGGTGCAGCAGGTATCGTGCAGGCGTGTATCGTGGTAACTTGCGTATGGCTGTTCGGCTTTTGGCTCTCGCGCCGATTGAAGGTCGAGGAGCGCGCCGGAATGACTATGGCAAGTGGTGTGACAATCTGCGGTGTGTCGGCTTGTATCGCAACAGGTGGCGTAACAAAGGTGCAGGAAAAACACCTCTCTTATATTATCTCGGTGGTGTTGATTATCGCCGTACCGATGATTTATTTGATGCCGCTGTTGGCAAAGTGGATTGTGCCGCTTTTGACCGATAATGTGGCTGTACAGAATGAGATTATGGGTGCGTGGATTGGCGGCACGGTCGATACTACAAGTGGCGTGGCGGCTGCCAGCGATATGATTAACGATGCAGCGAACAAGACCGCAATGATTGTGAAGGCTACGCAAAATGTACTGATTGGCGTTGTGGCGTTCTGCATCGCAACCTACCTCGCATCGAAGGGTGGCGATGGCAAGTTGCACCGCCCGTCACTCAGCCTTGTATGGGAGAAGTTCCCTAAGTTCGTGCTTGGATTTGTGCTTGCATCGTTGGTATTCAGCCTCTTGCAGAGCAATCAGATATTTCCAGATTGGGAGGCGAAGAAGTTGGCAGAGACCTCTATGGCAAAGACCTTCTCGACATTCTTCTTCTCGTTGGCATTTGTCTGTATCGGTATGGACACACGCTTGAAGGATATCGTTTCGAGAGATAATCGCAATATCCTCTACGCTTTCCTTGGTGCGCAGTGCTTCAATATCGTTGTTACCTTCCTTGTGGCGTGGTTGATGTTCGGCGTTGTAAAACCTGCACTCGGCTGGTAGAGGAGCTATTACAAATAATGAGCCTGTCTAACAAGTCAAAAAGTTAGGCAGGCTCTGTTTATGAAGTTGTATAACAAGAGCTATTTTGAAGCTACTCGTTTGAATCAACATATTCAAAATCCAAGAGTCGGCGGCGCAGGTCGGCACTCTTGACGCGAATACGCACCTTGTCGCCAATGGTAAAGACCTTGCCCGTGGCGTGTCCATAGACCTCGTATCGCTCCTCATCGAATTGGTAGTAGTCGCCCGGAATATCGCGCATAAGCATCATACCCTCGACTATCGAGTTCTCCAACTCGACATATATGCCCCACTCATTCATACCTGAGATATGACCGTCGAACTCCTCACCAATCTTGTCCGCCATAAACTCCACCATCTTATACTTTATAGATGCGCGTTCCGCCTCGGCAGCGATGACTTCACGCTCGGAGCAACGCACGCAGAGCGACTCGTGCATATCCTTGTCGGCAGAGCGTTTGCCATCTAAGTAACGCTGCAACAAGCGATGTACCATCATATCGGGATAGCGGCGAATTGGCGATGTGAAGTGGGTGTAGTATGGGAATGCCAAGCCGTAGTGTCCGATATTGTCGGTGGTATATACTGCCTTTGCCATTGAGCGAATGGCGAGTGTCGAAACCACATTCTCTTCGGGTTTGCCCTTTATTGTTGCGAGTAACTTATTCAGCTCCTTCGCTGCGGCATTGCCCTTGTCGAGTGGCGATTTGAAGATATGGCCGAAGCGTAAGATGAAGGAGCGAAAGCGCTCGAACTTGTCGCTGTTTGGTGTGTCGTGAACACGGAATACCATTGTGCGCTCCTTGCCGTGCGCGCGGGCGCAGAATTCTGCCACGCGGCGATTTGCGAGGAGCATAAACTCCTCGATAAGTTGGTTTGCCTCCTTCTGCACCTTGAAATATACCCCCGTAGGCTTTCCCTTTTTGTCGAGGTGGAATTTCGCCTCGCGGCGCGAAAAGGCTATCGCACCCTTGCGGAAACGCTCCTTGCGGAGGGTTTGAGCAAGGTTGTGGAGTGTCAAAATCTCATTTTTACACTTGCCCTCGCCCGATTCGATAACTCTTTGTGCCTCCTCGTAGGAGAAGCGGTGGTCGGAGTGTATTATGGTGCGACCAAACCACTCTTGCAAGATTTTACCCTTCTCGTCAATGTGGAAAATTGCAGAGAAGGCGAGTTTATCTTCGTGCGGTCGGAGTGAGCAGAGGTCGTTGCACAACCTTTCGGGCAACATCGGGATTGTTCTATCAACGAGATATACCGAAGTTCCTCGCTCAACAGCCTCGTCATCTATCGTGGAGTCGGGCTTGACATAGTGCGTAACATCGGCAATATGGACACCGACCTCCCACTTGCCCTCGCCAATCGGGCGTACCGATAGTGCATCGTCAAAATCCTTTGCATCTGCCGGGTCTATCGTGAGGGTTGGCACTTGGCGCATATCCCTACGCTCGGCAATATCGCGCTCGGTGATGCGACCATCTATCGCCTCGGCAGCCTTTACAACCTGCTCCTCGAACTTGTACGGCAGGTCGTATTCGAGCAGAATGGCGTGCATCTCGGCATCATTATCGCCCGCCTCGCCAAGCACATCTACCAACTCGCCCTGCGGCAGGCGGTCGCCATTGCGCCAATCTACGATGCGTACGGCAACCTTGTCATCTTGTTTGAGGTTGGGATATTTTTTGAGCGAAATGGCAATATCGACAGGCATCTTGCGCGAGTCGGGAACTACTATTGCGGTGGTTTTCGATGCTATATCCACACGACCTGCGTAGCAGCGGTGTGAACGCTCCAAGACCTTCGAAATCTCGCCCTCTTTTGCTCCGTTGCGCGATGTGTGGGTTACGATAACCTCGACACGGTCGCCATTTAGGGCATTGCGAGTATTGCGCTGATGCACAAATACATCGCTCTCCAACTCCTCGCACTGCACATACATCGCACCCGAGGCGGACATATCGACCACGCCCTCGTAGCGCGGCATCTTGCTACGGCTGAGGTGGTATTTGCCTTTGCCCTCCATCTCGATATAGCCCTGTTCGAGCAGGTGGTCGAGTATGCTCATTGTGAGGTTGCGACCTTCGCGGTCTGCTCCGCCCGATGCGGCAGCCAAATATTTTAGTGTAAACCGCTTCTCAGGCATCTCGCGAAAGGCATTCACGATAAATCCCGCACGGTCGTTAAATGAAATCTTCTTTCCTCGTTTCGTTGTTCGCTTTGTTTTTCTCTCTTTCATCTTGTTCATCTTTTTAGTTTTTTGAACTCCTAACCTTGTCACGGCGCAACTTTTTTTTGGGAGTTTAAGGAGTTTAAGGAATTTAGGGAAGCGCCGCAGGCCTAAACAAAAATACCTTTAATTGTCAATTCGTCAATTCGTCAATTGTCAATTCGTCAATTGTCAATTTGAAAACTCCTAACTATTTCCTCCATAAACTCAATGCCCACCTCTATCGCTCTCTCGTCGGGGGCGAAGGTCGAGGTGTGGCTGCGACCTGCATCTGTTCCAACACCTAAACGATAGAACAACGACGGATATTTTACGCAGTAGTGTCCGAAATCCTCCGCTGTATATCGCTTTTCGAGCATCTTCACAGCAACTCCCTTTGCGGTGGCGAGGGCGATAGCCTTTTCGACAAGTGCATCATCGCTCACTACGGCAGGGTAGCCGTGGTTAATATCGACCTCGGTCGTTGTGCCGAACTTCGCATCTACCGACTGCGCCGCCGCCTCGATAATGCGCCATACGGTGCGGCGATGCTCCTCGCTGAAACAGCGCATCGTACCCTCCATATAGACCTCGTCAGGGATAACATTTGTTGCGCCATCGGCAACAACCTTACCTATCGAAAGTACTGTATTTTCGTCATTTACGGCATTCAACATCGTTACAAGATGCGCCGCGGCAACCACCGTATCGTTCAACTGCGCACGCATCGCTCCGTGTCCGCCCTTACCGCGTACCCAAAAGCGCAACTCGTCGTTGGCTGCCATAAACTCCCCCTTGCAGAAGCCCAACTCGCCAACCTCCAAACCGCTATCTGTGTGTTCGCCAATCACAGCAACAACATTGTAATTTGCAAATGGCTCCTCTTGTAAAACCTTCGATGCACCGCCCGGGTTGCACTCCTCGCCCGGCTGGAAAACGCCGAAGATTGTACCCTCGAAATCGCGCTTCTCGGCAAGACGCAACAACACGCCATACAGCACCGCAGCGTGAATATCGTGTCCGCAGGCGTGCATTACACCGCAGCTCTGCGATGCGTACTCCAAACCGGTCTGCTCCTCGATTGGGAGTGCATCAATATCGGCACGCAAAACCACTGCGCGCGACAAGTCGCCCTTGCCCTCAATCTTTGCCAAAACGCCCGTTGTGGCGATGCGCGAGTGCGCGATGCCAGCTTCGGTAAGGCACTGCTCGATATATTCAGCGGTCCGCACCTCCTCGAACGAGAGTTCGGGGTGGCGGTGCAGGTGTCTGCGAAATTCTACTGCCGTAATCATTGTGCTATAATCTTAATTTCGTAAAGTTTACTCCAATTTTTACCCGTTACAAAGATGCGCTTTGTGGCGGCATCGTAGGCGATACCATTCAGCACATCGGTCTTGTTGTCGCGCTCACTCGCAGGAAGTATGCCCGAGAGGTTTATAACCCCCTCGACAACTCCGTTTTCGGGGTTTATAATGACGATATAATCTGTCGTATAGACATTCGCCCAAATCTTGCCATCTATCCACTCCAACTCGTTAAGATGCGTAAGCGACTCGCCACGCATAGTAACGCCAAAACGACGCTCCTGTGCCATTGTTTCGGGATTTATAACACGAATGGCGTGCGAGCCATCCGACATATACAACCTCTCGCCATCGGTGGTCAAGCCCCAGCCTTCGCCCTTGTAGGTGTGGGTAGAGAGGTGCGCCAAACTCTTGCGGTCGTAGATGTGCATCTTGCCGTTGAGCCAAGTGAGCTGATAAATCTTGTCGCCAAGCAGAGTTATACCCTCGCCAAACTCCTCGTCAGAGATTGGCCTCGACTCCAAAATATCGCCTGTGGTCAGGTTGGTGCGCAAAATTCGGGAGTTGCCATATTCGCCTGTTCCCTCCCACATCTCGCCATCTATGAACTGCAAACCCTGCGTGTAGCTGGTGCGCGAGTGAGGATACTCTGCCTCAACCTGATAGGTGTAATATTTAGGCTCTAAAAAGTGTGTAGAGTTATTTTTTTTGCGTGCCCCACTACACGAAATAAGCGCAATAATCGCCAAAAATATGGTAGTAAATCGTCTCATATCTCCGCAAAGATAATAAAAAGACGAGAGACGAAAGACGAAAGACGAGAGATTTTTTATTTTTTTGGCTTTTAGCCGTTAGCTTTTTAGGGAGATTAGAGAAATTAGGGAGTTTAGCGATGCGCCAATACCTAAATTCATTAAACTCACTAAATTCTCTAAAATGGCTAAAAGCCAAAAAATTATTTTCGTTCGGCGACAATGCGTATGCCAACGGTGTTATATGCGCCCGATGGGCGTCTGCCCTCGCCACGGAACGACACTTTGCAACTCGATGATGTGGCATACCACGAGCCTCCACGAATGATA
>SUZP01000039.1 GCA_015059865.1 Rikenellaceae bacterium
CACCGCGGAACTTACCCTTAGCATTGTTGCCCTTCGAGTCCTTAACAAGCTCCCAAGGGTTCAATGCATACTTCACCTTCCACTCAGCATAGCCGTAAGGAGTAGTGATAGTCTCGTCTGCAATTACAAAATTAACAGCATAGGTCTTGTCGTTTGCGAACGCCTCCTGATTAACAGTGTAAGACAATACCGCAGTATCCTCGCCGGCAGCGAAGGTTACGCTCTCAGGAATAGTGAAGTAGGTCTCAGGGTCAGTAACTGCAACATTACCCTCAGCTTCGACAGTAACAACCTCGACAAAGAGGAGTACTTCGAGCTCAGCATCCTTCTCTACACGCTTCAAAGTGAGCTGCTGAGCATTCTCTGCTGCGTTGCCCGTGAACTCCAACGATTTTGGATTGGAAGCCTCGAACGAGACCTGTGGTCCCGTCTTCTGAGGTCCCGGCTCAAAGTCGGTGGTGCAGGCAGTGAAAACACCTGCCACCAACGCGATAAGAGCGATATATAACATTTTTAAATTTTTCATATCTCAAATTTTATTTATTTAACCTATATATCCTTTCGTTCCGATTAGTCAGGCAGCTCAGTCTTAGGTTTGAGAGTGTTGGATGGGTCAGGGTTATTCTTGCCCTCCAAAGCCAAATTCTGCTGTACCTCAGCCAATGGAATACAGATGTTCCAAATTGGGCAACGACCATTGGTCTCGTAGTCTGCACCAACAGGAGAGTTTGTACCCTCGTATCCATTGTGGATACCATAGTTCAGACGCTTGAAGTCGAAGAACATTACACCCTCGCCCCAGAACTCGCAACGCTTCTGGAAGATAATCTCCTCTACGAGGTCGCTTGTAGTAACGCCGATTGCGTAGTTAGGGTCGCGGTACGACTTCATAAACGACTCGATAAGCTGCTTACCAGTTGCTGCATCGTAGTGTGCAGTAGCCTCTGCCTCGATAAAGTACATCTCCTCTACACGCATCATTGGGATATCTACGACATTACCGGTCGAAGAGTTAACCTTCTCACCATTGGTGCGGAATTTGAGGTGGCAGTAGGTGCGGATACCCTTCTTCTCCAAACCGAAGGTTGTCCACTCAGCCTCAGTGAGGTTGGTAACACTCTTGTAGTCTGCATAAGTGGTACCAGGGCCAACAATCAACTTCTTGCGGAAGTCGGTGTTAGACATACGCTCGTAGGTTGCCTTACGAACACCCGGCTGTGCGCCTGAGCCATATCCCCAACCTGCGGTAGGACACATGTGTGCTGCCCACGAGTGCAAGTTCGAAAGAACTGTCTCGGCAGACTGAATCATACCCCACATCCAAGCGTTGTTAATCTTGCAGAATCCGCTGATAGGGTCGCAGTACTCAGCCTCAGAGAGTGGCTGGCAGCCAGAAGCGGTAATAGCCTTGCGAGCATACTCGGCAGCCTTTGCATAAGCTGCGTTGCCAGTCAATACATCAGGATACTTTGTAGTGTCGTACAAACCCTCCTCGAAACCACCTAACCAGAGGTAAGCACGAGCCTTCAAACCGTAAACAACAGCCAACGATGGAAGATTCTTTGCAGTTGGCTTGTAGTTAGCCAAGCCTTTCTCAGCATCGTTCAAGTCGTTGAAGATAAACTGGAACATCTCCTCACGAGGCTGACGAGGGTTGTTTCGTGCAATCTCCTCGGTAGCATTCTCGTCAATGATAGGTACTGTCAAGCCTTCAACAGCCTGCAAATCGGTCATATACGATGAGCGCTCGGTAGACTCTGCATAGAGAGGGTCGTAGAAACGAGCCAAATCCAAGTAGTAGAGTGCACGGAAGGTCTTTGCTACACCACGCTGCTCTGCCAACATCTCAGAGTCGCCACACACTGCGATAAGGTCGTTTACAGCCTTCATACAGTCGTAGTAGTTGTACCAAATAAGACCACAGTAGCCGGTAGGACCCAAACCGTATTGGTATGTGAAGAAGTGTGCACGGTCATAGTACTGGTTACCACCGCTATAAAAGTTCGATGGGAACAACTCGCCAATAGCGTGGTCTGTGTGCCAGAATACGCATGGATAACCGAAATCATCGTGAAGCTCGCCACCGTAGATGTTGTTCGTAATCAATGCTGCAGGAATAGCCGCAATCATACCATCTGCTGCAAATGGCGACTCCTCTACCTGTCCAGATGTTGCGGAACTACCCAACTGGAAGGTCTCCTGAATACATCCTGTTGCCAATACCGAGGCGCCAAGCACCAAGGTAGCTAACTTATATATCTTATTCATTTTCATACTCTAAATCTCCTTTCTCTTAAATTAGAATGTAATAGTTACACCACCTGAGAATGTACGAACCGGAGCATACATATAAGGGTTGGTCGAACCGCTAATCGACTGACGAGGGTCGAGTCCCTTACGCTGAGACCAATAGAATACATTGTCGCAAGCGAAGTAGATACGCAACTTCTCAACCAAGAACTTACGAGTGATATTCTGTGGAAGCGTGTAACCTACGGTAATATTCTGAATGTTCAAATACGAAGCATCCATCAAGAAACGACTCGATGTCGAAGCGAAGTACTCGTCATCGTAACGGAAACGAGGAATATCGGTGTTCTGGTTATCCTCAGTCCACGAATTCCACAAATCACGGTGATATGCGAAACCTACCGAAGTCTTCTGTGGCGAAGTCATCAATGATGCATATCCTGAGTCGTATGCCAAACCGCCAATCTGGTAGGTGAAGTTAGCCGAGATATCTACACCGTAGAACATAAACGATGTATTGAAACCACCATACAAATCTGGGGTTGCATCACCCTGCAACTCACGACCTGTTGTATTTGCTACATTGTAGTCGTCAGTGATATAGCGAGTCTTAGTACCATCGTCGTTAGTCTTGTATGCATACCAAGTAGCTTTACCCTTGTTAGACTCCTCTGTACCTACGCCGGCGTAAGTAGGGATGTACCACTGCATCATAGACTCTCCCTCAGCGAGGAACGAGCTGCCCGACTGATAACCCTTAATCTTGCCATCGTGAGTAGTGTGCACCTTGTACTGGTCAGGCAACGAAGTAATCTTGTTGCGATAGAATGTTCCGTTCACGCCGAAGCTCCATACGAAATTCTTGCGACGGATAAGGTCTGCGCCCAACTCAACCTCGACACCTTGGTTTACCATATCACCGATATTGGTGTAGTACGAAGAGTATCCGAGTGATGCAGGTACCGACAACGAGAACAACATATCGGTAGTCTTGCGGTAGAAGTAGTCTACATTACCATAGAGACGATTTTGCCACAAGCCAAACTCTACACCGACATTGAGGTTACCGTTGGTCTCCCAAGTGATATTCTCATTACCCTTACGAGCGAAGATGGTAGCGATGCCACCCTGTCCGTCGTTCGAGATAGAGTACATATCGGCATAGTAGGTCGAAATGGTGTAGCCACCGAGCTTATCGTTACCCTGCGAGCCATACGATGCCTTCAATTTGAGGATGTCTACGACCTTATTCTCAGGGAACCAAGCCTCACGGCTGATAACCCAAGCTGCCGAAGCCGACCAGAAGTTACCCCAACGATGCTTAGGGTGGAAGTTCGACGATGCATCACGACGATACGATGCCGAAACGAATACGCGCTGGTCGAAGTCGTACTGTGCACGAGCGAAGAAACCCTCGTTGTTGTAGTGTGCGAGCGAAGAAGATGCGCTCTGCTTGTCTACTACCAAACCTGTCAACTCGTCATGCTCGTAAGAGAACATATTAGCCTTCGATGCACTGAGACCATACGATTTGAGGTCATAAGTCTCGTGACCTACGAGAATATCGAGGTTGTGCTGTGTGCCAAAGGTGTGAGTATAGTTGAGCAACTGCTGCAAGTTCACAGAGATATCGCGGCCGTGAGACTTGCTGATGATACCACCCTCAGTTGCAAACTGACCGTAGTATGGGTTGAGGAGGCTTGTGCCACGAGTCTCGTCGATATTAACACCTGCATTGAAGATGAACTTCAAGTCGCGGTAGAAACGAACCTCTGCGAAACCGTTTACATTGAATGCATTACCCTCCGAAGTGAATTTGTTGAGCAAGATGTCCTGCAACTCGTTCGAAGTACCACCTGTTGTACGCATCATACCTGCGTTGGCACCATTACCAATATCGTAGAGAGGGAAGCCCCACTTGTCGTAGATGTGCTCTCCTTTGCCATTGCGGATGTAGATAGGGTAGATAGGAGCAGTCTGCAATGCAGTAGCGAATACGCTACCATCTGACTCGCCCTCCATATCACTACGGTCACCCTGCTCCCAGCGGAAGTGAGTGTAAGCGAAGTTACCACCAACCTTCAACCACTTCTTTGCCTGATAGTCAGCACGCAAACGAGTGGTGTAGCGCTCCTGCTTTGAGCCGTCGATGATACCGTCGTTATCCAAGTATCCGAACGATGCGAAGAAGTTGGTCTTTGCACCTGCTGCCGATACATTCACATTGTACTCCTGACGGAATGAAGGCTTGTAGAGTGCATTCAACCAATCATCTGGCTGCAACCAATATTGAGTTCCATCCTCCATTGTTACAAGACGACCTACTGTTGCGTTAGGGTTCAACTTACCGTTGCTACCGATAAGTGTCTGTCCAGCAGGAACAGTCATTACATTGTAACCCAAACCACCAGGGTTGTTCGAGGTGAGGAGCTCGTTAGCTGCCAAGTGTGCCTCAGCCTTGCTTGCTCCACCAAGGAGGTAGTTGTTGTAGAGTGCCTGATAGTGCAATGCGTAGTACTCACCTGCGTTGTCTACATAGTCGTAGGTCTGCAATGCGCGAGTGTTGAGTCCCCACTTACCATCGAAGGTAACGCGAGCATCACCAGCCTTTGCGCGCTTGGTGGTAACCATGATGACACCGTTAGCACCACGAGCACCATACAATGCGTTCGAAGCAGCATCCTTCTGTACGGTAATAGACTCGATATCGGCAGGGTTGATGTTGTTGATATCGCCCTCGTAAGGCATACCATCAACAACCCACAATGGCTCTGTGCCCGAATAGAGTGAGCCGACACCACGGATGTTGATGCTCTTATCTGCACCCGGACGACCAGATGCAGCCGACATCTGCATACCAGCAACCTTACCAACCAAGGCGTCAGATACATTCGATGATTGAGTCTTGGTAAGGTCCTCCGACGAAACGACCTTAGCCGAACCTGTAAATGCATCCTTCTTTGCCTCACCGAAAGCGACAACAATGACATTATCGATAGCCTTCGATGCCTCTTTGAGAGTGACATTTACAGTTGTTTTGCCACCAATGGCAACTTTGGCATCCTCGTAACCGATAAACGAAATTAAGAGCGTACCATTAGCCGGTGCGGCCAATGTGTACTTACCTTGCATATCGGTCGATGTGCCCAATGTGGTACCTTCTACCACTACGGTAGCACCGATAACAGGAGAACCATCCTGTCCGGTAACTGTACCCGAAACCTGCTTGTTCTGTGCGAATACAGCAGCACCCGCAAACAGAATTGCAGCAATTGATAGTACAATTTTTTTAACCATAAGCAATTAATTTTAAAATAAACATAAGTGTATTCACTTGCAAAGTTAAGAAAAGGTTATTGTATCGCCAAATAATTTACGAATAAAAATCACTGTTTTTGATGATATTCGATAAAATGATTGCTGTTTGCTTTCAAATTGTAAGCGTAAATAATGAATAACTATCGAATTAAAATATAAAAAATTTAAAAACTCTCTTGAATTGCCTTTTTAATCTAATGAGGGTGCGATTGGTGGTTAAAAGTGTAGAGTTGAAAGTTGTTTTTTCAACTCCTCGCTCCTAACACCTCACTACTCACTAAATAAAAAAATCTTTAATTGTCAATTCTCAATTTGTCAATTGTCAATTTTATTTGTTATCTTTGCGCAGATAAAGTAATCACAGAGACATATTTATTTATATATATAGAATATAGAAGATGAAAGCTATTGTTAAGACAAATTTGCAGTTGCCCGGACAGACCTCTCACTATGTAGGTAAGGTGCGCGATGTATACAGCGTAGAGGGCGATTATCTTGTAATGGTGGTCTCGGACCGTATCTCGGCATTCGATGTTGTGTTGCCAAAGGGCATTCCGTTCAAGGGACAGGTGCTCAACCAAATTGCGGCGAAGTTCCTCGATGCAACCTCCGATATTCTTCCGAACTGGAAGATTGCTATGCCCGACCCAATGGTTACCGTAGGTCACAAGTGCGAGCCTTTCAAGGTGGAGATGGTTATTCGTGGCTACCTCTCAGGACACGCTTGGCGTGAGTATAAAGCTGGTAAGCGCACCATCTGCGGCGTGGAGATGCCTGAGGGTATGGTAGAAAATCAGAAGTTCCCTGAGCCAATCATCACCCCTACAACCAAGGCTGACGAGGGACACGATGAGGATATCTCGAAGGAGGAGATTATCGCGCAGGGGCTCGTTTCGCGCGAGGACTACGAGAAGTTGGAGGCTTACACCCGTGCTATCTTCCAGCGAGGAACGGAGATTGCAGCACAAAAGGGCTTGATTCTTGTGGATACAAAGTATGAGTTCGGCAAGAAGAATGGTACTATCTACCTTATGGATGAAATTCACACCCCAGACTCTTCGCGCTACTTCTATGCCGAGGGCTACGAGGAGCGTCTTGCTAAGGGTGAGAAGCAGAAGCAACTCTCGAAGGAGTTTGTGCGTGAGTGGCTTATGGCAAATGGCTTCCAAGGTCAGGAGGGACAGCAGGTGCCTGATATGACTCCTGAGATTGTGTCGAGCATCACCGAGCGTTACATCGAGTTGTACGAGAATATCGTAGGCGAGAAGTTCGAGAAGGCGGAGTGTGACGATGTTGAGACTCGTATCGCGAAGAATGTTACTGAGTTCTTGGCAACTCTTTAATTGAATTACAAATAGTTATAACAACAAAGGCGGCAGTAATTGTCGCCTTTGGTAGCGTAAAAAGTTATGAAAAAAGGTCTATATTCGGGCATATTTGGTTCTTTTATCGTGTTCGGTTTTTTGATGTATATAATGTTGTGTCCGAGCGAGTTTGTGATTCTTTCGACCAACGATATGCACGCTTCGCTCGACAATATGTCGCGCTTGGCAACGGCTGTTAAGAAGTGCCGCGATACCGTTTTTACGATTGTTGTTGATGCGGGCGACCGTTGGACCGGTAACGCCTATGTCGATTTGGCAGAGGGCAGATTGCCGATGATTAGGTTGATGAATGCTGTTGGTTACGATGTTGCAACGCTCGGAAATCACGACTTCGACACCGGGCAACAAGTGCTCGATGAAGCAGTCGAGAAGTCGGATTTTGCAGTTGTCTGCGCCAATATGAAGTCGGAGGGCAAGTGGTTAGACGATGTCGAGGAGAGTGCATATATTGTTACCCCAGAGGGCGTTAAGGTCGATTTCGTTGGTGTTGTAACAAGTTATGCAAATGGTCACCCTGACGGTAACGATGTCAATTTCGAGGGGTTGAAGTTTGAGGACCCTCAGATTGTCGCAGAGCGCGAGGGTGATGAGTCTGATGGCGATGTAAAGGTGTTGCTCTCGCACATGGGGCACGACCGTGATTTGGCTTTGGCAGCGCGATATAATGGTTATGATGTAATTCTCGGTGGACATACACATAGACTTCTCGACACCGTTGTGAATGGAACAGTAGTAGGTCAGACTCAGCGTAAACTCAAATATGTGGGTGTGACGAAGGTAAAGATGCGTGGCAAAAAGGTTGTAAGTATCGAATATGAGAATATCCCACTGAAAAATTATGCAAAAGATGCAGAGGTCGAGGCTCAGATTAAGGAGATTGAGGCAAATCCTGCTCTTAAATTGGTGGTCGGCTCGATGGCGCAAAGTGTAAACCATGTGGGGTTGTGCAATTTGCAGACAAAGATTATCAAGGAGGCAACGAAGGCTGATATCGGTATCTATCATCGTGGAGGTGTGCGTATTATCGAGGGTTTGCCGAAGGGAGATGTAACGGTTAAGACGCTCTTCGATAATGAGCCATTCTTCTCGCAGGTACATACGGCTTTGATGACTCCGGCACAGTTGCGTAAGTTGATAGTAGAGAAGTATAACGATACGGTAAATGCTAAGGAGTCTCATGTGGTAGACCTCTATGCCACAACACCTTACAAGATTATTGTCGATGAAAACGACATGGCGTACGATGTGGAGTTTCCGCTTCTGCGTGAGGGGCGAAAATACAAGGTCGCTGTCGCTGACTATGTGGCTCGCAACTACGCTCACTTCGAGTGTGAAGACGAGGTGCGCACGCCGTTGTTGGTCTTCGATTTGGATAGAGCTTATTTCGAGAAAAATTCGCCTGTGCGAATCTCTTCGACACCCAAGCAAACTGTCGTAATGCGCAAAAAGCGATAAAATATCGGGATTATATCCCGAATATAATAAAAAAACGCTATCTTTGCAGACTTAATTTTGAATTTTGCATTTTGAATTTTGCATTTTAGAAAGATATGGCAGTAGAATTGAAAGATTTGACCAAGAGCGAAGAGAACTATTCGCAATGGTACAATGACCTTGTAGTAAAGGCAGGTTTGGCGGAGAACTCCGCAGTGCGTGGATGTATGGTTATCAAGCCTTATGGCTACGCTATTTGGGAGAAGATGCACGAGGTGTTGGATGGTATGTTCAAGGAGACTGGTGTGCAGAATGCATACTTCCCTCTCTTCATCCCAAAATCATTCTTCTCGAAGGAGGCAAGCCATGTTGAGGGCTTCGCTAAGGAGTGCGCTGTGGTTACTCACTACCGTTTGAAGAATGACGAGAATGGCAAGGGTATCGTGGTAGACCCTGCGGCTCGTTTGGAGGAGGAGTTGATTGTCCGCCCAACATCCGAGACTATTATCTGGAACACTTATAAGGGTTGGATTAACTCATACCGCGACCTCCCTATTCTTTGCAACCAGTGGGCAAATGTTGTTCGTTGGGAGATGCGTACACGCTTGTTCCTGCGTACCGCAGAGTTCTTGTGGCAGGAGGGACACACCGCACACGAGACTCGCGAGGAGGCTCAGGAGGAGGCACTCAAAATGATTAAAGTCTACCAGAAGTTTGCCGAAGAGTGGCTCTGCTTGCCTGTAATCGTTGGTCACAAGTCGCCAAACGAGCGTTTCGCAGGTGCGGAGGATACCCTCACCATCGAGGCGTTGATGCAGGATGGTAAGGCATTGCAGAGCGGTACTTCGCACTTCCTCGGTCAGAACTTCGCAAAGGCTTTCGATGTGAAGTTTGCTAATCGTGAGGGTAAGTTGGAGTATGTTTGGGCTACATCGTGGGGTGTCTCTACCCGCTTGATGGGAGCCTTGATTATGGCTCACTCGGATAATAACGGTTTGGTGTTGCCTCCGAAGTTGGCCCCTACGCAGGTCGTTATCGTTCCCATCTATAAGGGCGAGGAGCAGTTGGCAGCAGCTCGTGCCAAGATGAACGAGATTGCCGATGCGTTGAAGGCAAAGGGTGTTCGCGTGAAGGTTGATGATAGAGATAATGTTCGTGCAGGCTTCAAGTTTGCCGAGTATGAGTTGAAGGGTGTGCCTGTACGCCTTGCACTCGGTCAGCGCGACCTCGCAAATGGCACTATCGAGTTGGCTCGCCGCGATACTTTGACCAAGGAGACCGTATCGCAGGAGGGTATCGTAGATTATATCGTAAACTTGCTCGACGAGCAGCAGAAAAATATCTTCCAGAAGGCTCTCGACTATCGCAACTCGATGATTACCAAGGTCGATACTTGGGATGAGTTTGTCGAGGTGTTGAACACGAAGGGTGGCTTTATCTCGGCACACTGGGACGGAACACCTGAGACCGAGCAGGCTATCAAGGATGCGACAAAGGCTACTATCCGTTGTATTCCTCTCGATGTTGAGCCTGAGGAGGGTAAATGTATCTTCACGGGCAAGCCATCGGCACACCGTGTATTGTTTGCAAAGAGCTACTAAAATGAAGCGTTTATCTATAATTATAGCAGTGTTGTGCCTCGCCTTGCCCACAGTGGCAAAGCCAAAGGCCGAGATTAAGAGCCAGTGGCGTGGTGCGCGTGTGGCCTACCTTGGTGATTCGATTACAGATGCAAGACAACCTAAGAGATATGACACCAATCCCTATTGGGTATATCTTGAATCGTTGCTCGGCATCACCCCTTATGTCTACGGCATTAGCGGACACGAGTGGCGTCATATTCCCGGCCAGACGGATAAGCTTATAGCTGAGCATGGTCAGGATGTCGATGCGATAATGATTTTCGTCGGCACCAACGACTACAATGTGAATATTCCTCTTGGCGAGTGGTACTCGGAGGAGGTTGTCGAGGTCGAGGTGTCGGGCAAGAGGGGCTCAAAGTCGGGTGTTATGGCTCAGCGCAAGAAGCGAACAATCCTTATGGATAAGAAGACATTGCGTGGCCGTATCAATATCGCAATGGCGAAGTTGAAGGAGGAGTATCCTACCAAGCAGATTATTCTGCTCACGCCGTTGCATCGTGCCGATGCCTTCCTCTCGGATAGAAATATCCAGCCGAGCGAGTTGTACGCTAACGGCGTAGGCGAGTATCTCGATGCTTATGTCAATGTTATTAAGGAGGCGGGCAATGTATGGGCTGTGCCGGTAATCGATTTGAACTCCATCTGCGGACTCTATCCATTGGCTGAGTCGAATGGCATATATTGGCGTAGAGGCTCGCTCGAAAAGGATGCTAAGTCGGGCAAGAGACGCAAAGATAGGCTCCATCCAAATAGTGCTGGACACCTTCGTATGGCGCAAAGTTTGGCATATCAGTTGCTGACATACCCTGCAAAGTTTGACTAATACAAATATAGTATGACTAATATACGAACAAAACAGATATACCGAGTAACATTGCTCGGTATGTTTGTAAATATAGCACTCTTCATCTTCAAGCTTGTGGCAGGTATTGTAGGTCGAAGTGGTGCTATGATTGCCGATGCGGTACATTCGGCATCGGACTTTGCCACAGATATCGTGGTGTTGGCCTTTGTTCGTATCAGTGCCAAGCCGCGCGATGACGACCACAAGTGGGGACATGGCAAATACGAAACCCTCGCCTCGCTGATTATTGGTGTGGCGTTGTTTGCCGTGGGTGTGGAGATTTTGGTCGATAGCGCCGAGAAGATTGCTGCTGTTGCGGCAGGCGAGGTGCTGCCTCGCCCGGGTGTTATAGCAATTGTCGCGGCGGCTGTGTCGATAGTTGTGAAGGAGGCTCTATATCAATACACAATATATGTTGGCCGTAAGGTCGATAGCCCATCGGTTGTGGCAAATGCGTGGCATCATCGCAGCGATGCGCTCTCGTCAATTGGTGCGCTGTTTGGTATAGGATGTGCCTATTTCCTCGGCGAGAAGTGGCGCATTGCCGACCCAATAGCGGCCGTTGTGGTGGCGGCACTCATCATCAAGGTTGCATACGACCTCTGCCGTACCGCCCTTGCCGAACTGCTCGAAAAGAGCCTCTCGCGCGAGGCTGAGGATGAAATACTCGCCATAATCTCGGCTACGCCAAATGTCTACAAACCCCACAATCTCCGTACTCGTCGCATTGGCTCGAATATCGCTATCGAGGTGCATATCCGCGTAGATGGCTCGATGACAGTCCACGACTCGCACGAGATATCGCGCGAAATAGAGCAAGCCTTACGCGATAAGTATGGTGCGCAAACAGCTATTGCAATACATATTGAACCTCTGAAATAGCGTGCTATATATCTAATAAAGTGTAAATTCACCGCCTTGTTTAGTCAATTCACCCATCGTGTTAATAGTTATTAAACGGTGAAAATCGCCTTTGTAGTCTATTCTCGGTATTATTTTTGCATACAATCGAATAATATGCAAAACCGCAGAGTAGTTGAGGCGATTTGGTGATTTAATGAAATCTGCGTACCTTGCAGTCGCAGAGGTGCTTATTTGAGGCTCTTTTGCTGTGATAAAAGAAAATGTTTAACTAAAAAAATTATTGCCTATCGACTGAAATCTACTCTTTGAACTATTATTAGAAAGAGAAGATATGAACTACAAAATGTTAAGCGACCAAGCTCTGTTAGAGCAGTATCAACAGGGTAATCGCGAAGCTGTATCTCAACTTTTGGAGCGCCACACACGCCGAGTACGCGACTATGTTCGTATGATGATAAAGGACAATGATGTGGCCGACGACTTGACACAAGAGGTGCTTATCAAGGTTGTGAAGGTGTTAGACGAGGGACGCTATACGGACAAAGGTCGTTTCCTGCCGTGGGTGTTGCGCATAGCGCATAACAGAGTGTTGGATTACTTCCGCGCACAAAAGCAGGTTAAGACGGTGAGTGAGTCGAGTGCAGGTTTTGATATCTTGGGCAGTAAAAACTTTGCCGAGCCTTCGATAGAGGATAGACTCGTGTCGGAACAGCAGGCCGAGGAGGTTAGAGGTCTTATCGAATTACTCCCCGAGGAGCAGCGCACAGTGGTTAAAATGCGTTACTACGATGGGTTGAGTTTCAAGGAGATAGCCGAGCATACAGGGGTGAGCATCAACACTGCTCTTGGCCGTATGAGGTATGCCCTGATAAATATGCGCCAACTTATAAAAGAGAAAAATTTAGCACTTTGCTAAAATTTTGATACTAAAATACTCGGAGACTCCGTTATATAGGTGAACTTCATTAAAATTTTAGCCTATGGAGCAAGTAGACAATCGAGTATTACACCATGTCTGCGAAGAGGAGCTATTTCTATCGCAAGTGATTTGTGGAGATGCGGAACTACTCTATCTTGATTCGTTCCTAAGTGCAGTTCTTCGTTCAAAGGCATAAGAGGGTTAATTTGTGGGAGGGTTGCTTCGGCAACCCTTTTTTGTAAAAATCGTTCTGATTAGTTCTTTTTGCACGAACCTGCTGACGCCAAAATCCTCACATAGGCTCACTATGCTGCGGTTTTGTCGCATTGTTTCGCACAAAAATAATCTAATCATTGACGATTTTTACCTTGTTTAGCACAAAATTTCCTCGCCAATTTCAATTAAAAGTATTAGGAAAATCGTTCTTATTGGCTCTTTTTGCACGAACCTGCTGACTCCAAAATCCTCACATAGGCTTACTATGCTGCGGTTTTGTCGCATTGCTTCGCACAAAAATAATCTAATCATTGACGATTTTTACCTTGTTTAGCACAAAATTTCCTCGCCAATTTCAATTAAAAGGTCACTTGTTGCCATCTTGCAACTATTCTGCTGAAACGATTTTCGGTTGCTATTTGGTAGTGAGTAGTTAAAAACAACTTTTAACTATAAAAAAAGCTAATGGCCGCAGCCATTAGCTAAACCAACTTAACAGACAGATACTTACTTCTTGCTCCTCAAAACGAGATGCTCCAATACCAATACTACAATAATACCCATTACAAATCCATTGCCTACGATTGGGCGCAGGAGTGATGGTACAGCTGCCATAGCCTCAGCAGGAGCAAACGAGAGTACTACCGTAAGCATAATCGGCAGACCAAGAATAAGTCCATCTTGGAACGACATCACAGCCTTTGTCGAGTGCATAATCTCCATGCCTGCGGCCACCTGCGTTGCCATCAAGTAGAGCAATACGATACCCATAATTGGTTGTGGAATGGTGAGTAATACTGCCACTGCTTGTGGGAAGAGTGCCAAGATAACCATTGCCACTGCGGCAGGCAACATTGTATAGCGCGAAGCGCACGAGGTCGATGCCACAACTCCGGGCGAGAGCGAGTAGTCTACAACACCGGGTACGCCTGCTGCACCACTCACGATATTCATAATGCCCGTAATGAGCAGACCACGATTTTGTCGCTTCTCCATATTTGTAGCACCTACGAAGCCTCCGAGCGACTGCACCGAGCCGACCTGATTTATTAGCAGTGCAATGTAGCAGAAGATAAAGGCTATGACAACACCTGCATCGAGCTTGTAGCTACTAAGCAGAAGCTGTGGAGCAACGGTATCGCTGACAAAATCCTTCGGGAACTCGGTTATGCAGTAGTAGAACAATGCTCCGAAAATCATCGCCAAGATTACCACCATCGACTTCCATATACCGCGCAGCACCTTGTTTGCCCACGCCATAACAGCTACGCCAACAATAGCCAATACAAGGGCTAAGCCCGAGTGTGCTTTGTCAGCAAAGATAAGTCCCACGATAGGTTTTGCCATAGTGAACGAGATAAGTATCACGATGGCAGCCACAATGCGTGGAGTAAATATTTTTTGAATATATTTCATTGCTCCCACCGCAGCCAAGAGCGTTATAATGGCTCCGCCTATAATCATCGAAGGGTAGATTGTTGTGGCGCCGTGCCCTTGCGATGCAGCTGCAATAACCCCCATCAACAGCACGGCCGCAGGTCCTGCAACGAGTGGCATACGGTGGCCACACAGCACTTGTACTATGATTGTGATGCCGCAGATAGCAAACAACTTTTGTGTAAAGAGAACCATCTCGCCCTGTGGCGCTATGAATGTGCTTGTAAGCACTACTGGAAGGCATATCATCAACCATTGCAAGCCATAGAGTAGTATCGCTCCAAGGCTCGGTTTGTCGTCTATATTATATCTGAAATCCATATCGTGTAATAATAATTATTAGTGGCACATCTCCTCGATTATCTTCGTGGCGAGCAGAGGCTCATCTGTTGTGATGTAGTCTATTTTGTGTTTTACGCACCAACGAATGTTGCGCTCGCTGTTTACTGTCCAAGCATTTACGCTCATACCTAAGGCGTGAGCCTGCCTTATCCATTGAGGCATAAGTTGCAACATTGTAATATTATAATCTATGCCCGTGCATCCCAAGGCTCTGCATTGTAGTGGCGTGAGGTTGCTACCGAGGTAGGCTATCTTGGTCCCCTTGGGTGCAAGACGAGCCAACTCCGAGCAGATGTGCTTACTGAATGCAATATACTCAATGTTGCTCTCGACGCCATACTCCTTGACCTTTGCCAAGACGCGCTCTACAATCTCGGTCTCGCGCTCTTGGGTATCGTGACTCTTCAACTCGATAATGAGCTTCGTGCCATTAGCACTCTGAAAGAGTGTAAGATAGTCGTCGAGTGTCGGGACTTTTTCGCCGCTTGCAAGAGGTATGGCCTGAATTTCGGCCTTGGTGTTGTGTTGAACATCTACCCTTGGCGAGCTGCTCTTGTCGGGATGCCATGCTCCGTGAACTACGAGCAGAGCATTATCCTTCGTGAGGTTTATGTCACATTCCGAGCCCCAAAATCCGGCCTCTTGTGCATTTTTCAGCGCGTTGAGTGAGTTTTTGGCGGCTCCCTCAACCTTGTGAAATCCGCGATGGGCGATAACCTTCGGTGCTTTGTACTGTGCCGTAGCGGCTGTTGCAACCATAATAGCAATAAATAGTGTTATAAATCTTCTCATTGCATTGCCCTCCCCTTTTTAAATAAGCCGAGCTGCGAAACTTGGTTTCGATACTCGGCTTATTCGATGCCTTACATATTATATAGGAGGGTTATCTCTTCTTTTTCTTAGACTTAGAGCACATACTCTTAACAACCTTCTTCGCAAGAACAGGGTTGCTGGTTGTGATAATATCTACACCATTCTGGATGCACCAGCGCATATCAATCTCGGTATCTACAACCCAAGCATTTACTGGCATACCCAATCTGTGTGCCATTGCAAGCCATGCCTGATTCTTTTTGAGTTTCGAGATGTTGCAGCCAAAACCGTAGCAACCCATACCCTTGATATACAATGGGTCATAATTGCCTCCCCAATAATAGACTCTGCTGTTTGGAGCATACTTGACAAGTTCGAAGCAGGTCCAAGGGTGACTGGAAAGATACTCGACTTGATTCTCCATACCTGCATTTTTTACAATATTGACTGTCTTTTTTACGATATTAGTCTCGCGTTTTATAGTGGATTGATTGTTGATGTTGATAAGGAGCTTAGTTGCAGGCTTCTTAGCTACTCGTGCAAGGAACTCTTCCAAAGTGCTTACGCGCTCACCATTTTTGTAAGGAATGGCGAGAACCTTCTTCGCTGTCGATTTATTTACATTTGCTCTTGGCTTTGACTTACGCGAAGGGTGCCAACCAGTTCTGATAACCAATATCTTGCCATCTTTGGTAATATTGACATCACACTCCGAAGCATAAACCTTCTGTTTTTGAGCCGCTTTCAAAGCGCTCATTGTGTTTTTAACACCACTCGATGGGTGCTTGTAATATCCGCCATTAGTTACGATTAATGGAGTTTTGTATTGTGCCGACAATGTGAATGTGGCAACAACTGCCAACAGTGTTAGAAATATCTTTTTCATAGTACTCTCTATTTGTTATATGGTTGTTGAATTAGTTCTCTGTGCTACACATTTCGCTGATGATGCTCTTGACAAGCATAGGGTCATCTGTGGTAATGTAGTCTACACCCTTCTGAATGCACCAGCGGATATCCTCCTCCTTGTTTACTGTCCATACATTTACGGTCATACCGAGCTTGTGTGCATATCTAATCCAAGATTGATTCTTCTTTAATACGGATAATTTATAATCAATGCCGGTGCATCCCATCGACTTACAGTATACGGGTATATAGTCGCCATTAAGGTAGGCAATTCTTGTGCCCTTTGGTGTAAGACGAGCAAGCTCTAAGCATACCCAAGGGCGGAAAGCGATATACTCAACATTCTCTTGTAGACCATACTCGGCAACCTTGGCAACAATCTTCTCTACGAGTTTGGTCTCGTGCTGCGGTGTGAGCTGATTCTTAACCTCGATGATAAGTTTGGTGTCATTCGATTTTTTGCCCTGTTGTAGATACTCGTCTAATGTAGGAACGGTCTCTCCGCTTTCGAGCAAGATAGCCTGAATAGCAGCTTTGTCGCTGATATTTACATGTACCCCTTTTTTTGTATCCCCATGTGGATGCCAAGGGCCATGAACAACGAGTGTCTCCTCGTCGTTGGTGAGCTGGACATCGAACTCTGCTCCCCAAATCTTCGCCTCTTGGGCAGCTTTGAGGGCATTCAATGAGTTTCTGGCAGCCCCCTCAGCCTTGTGAAATCCGCGGTGGGCGATAATCTTTGGTGCTTTGTACTGCGCCGATGCTGTAAGGCCAATCATTACAGCCATTAACAATGTTAATGCTTTTTTCATAGTGTTAGATTTTTTATGTAATAAATATTTTTCGTTTTCCGAATTATTTACCCTTAAATAATAGACAAAGATAGTGAAAAAATCTTTAAAATGTTATTTGCCACAACAAAAAAAAAGGAAAAAGAGTCGGCAAGTGGTACTTTTAACTGCAAAGATTGTCTTTTTAAAATAAACACCAAAGAAAAAAGCGAAATATTGCGATAAGGAGAAAATATCCTGATTGTCTGCGAGTTAGGTTTGGGATTCAGTGCATTGCAGAGGTTGAAAAACAACCTTTTGGCAGAACTAAGC
>SUZP01000040.1 GCA_015059865.1 Rikenellaceae bacterium
ACTACTATAATAACGACCGTATTAAACTAAAATTAAACGGAAAGAGTCCGGTGCAATACCGAACTCTTTACCAATAAAATTCTTTTTATTAATCAGTCCAACTTTTTGGGGTCAGTACATTTTTTAGGCACTCCCTTTTTGTTAGGCAGGCTTATTTTTTTGCAATAAATAATAGACAATTCCGATTTTATCGTTTTTCGATAATCAAACAACAGACAACGCCGAAACATCAATTTTAAATTATCGTTTTTCGATAATATTATATTTTTTTAACTCTTAATTTTTAATTTTTTAGTTAAAAACCAAAGTTTTTCTCTATATTTGCAACATCACAAGCTAAACAGAAAGATTATGTCGTTACTACGATTTAAGATGTTTGAGAAGGCTCTCGACCACAAGGCGGTCGAGGTGAAGGCTCCTTCGCGCAACCCATCGGATTACTTTGGCGTAATGGTATTTGGTCGCTCACAGATGCGCAAATTCCTCAACAAGCAGATATACGAAGCTCTGCTCGACACTATCGAGAACAACACTCCACTCTCGGCAGATATTGCCGATGCCGTGGCAGCAGGTATGCGTCAGTGGGCTCTCGAAAATGGAGCAGACCACTACTGCCACTGGTTCCAGCCCCTCACAGGCGGAACGGCCGAGAAGCACGACTCCTTTGCCGAGCCTGATGGCACGGGAGGTATGTTGGAGGAGTTTTCGGGCAAGGTGCTTGTGCAGCAGGAGCCTGACGCTTCGTCATTTCCAAGTGGCGGCATCCGCAACACCTTCGAGGCGCGCGGATACTCGGCGTGGGACCCTACATCGCCCGCTTTTATCGTAGATACAACACTCTGCATCCCTACCGTATTTATATCCTATACTGGCGAGGCTCTCGACTACAAGACACCTCTGCTTCGTTCTATCACAGCAGTATCAAAAGCAGCTACGGAGGTATGCCACTACTTTGACCGCAGTGTCGAGCGCGTGAAGGTCTTTCTCGGTTGGGAGCAGGAGTATTTCTTGGTGGATGATGCTCTTTGGTCGGCTCGCCCTGACCTCGTGCAGACAGGTCGAACCCTTATGGGGCACGAGTCGGCAAAAAATCAGCAGTTAGACGACCACTACTTCGGTGCCATTCCGCAGCGCGTGCTCGCCTTTATGAAGGATTTGGAGTATGAGTGTCTAAAACTCGGTATTCCACTGAAAACGCGCCATAATGAGGTTGCACCGAACCAATACGAGTTAGCTCCGATATACGAAGAGGCAAACCTTGCAAACGACCATAATCAGCTCCTAATGACCATTATGGGCAAGGTCGCTACACGGCATCACTTCCGCGTATTGCTACACGAAAAACCTTTCAAGGGCATCAATGGCTCAGGAAAACACAACAACTGGTCACTCGGCACAAACACGGGAGTAAACCTCTTAAAACCGGGCCGTACAGCCTTCGAGAATTTGCAGTTTATAACCTTCCTTGTAAATGTTATTGCCGCCGTACACCGCCACAACGGATTGTTGAAGGCCTCGGTGATGAGCGCATCGAACGAGCATCGTTTAGGTGCAGGCGAAGCACCTCCAACAATCATCTCAACCTTCCTCGGAACGCAGATTTCGGAGGTGCTCGACAAGATTGAGCAGTCGCTCGACAACGAGGATATACGCTTCGACTCGAAGAATGTATTTCGTATGGGAGGCTTGACGCAGATTCCATCGCTCCTTCTGGACAATACCGACCGCAACCGCACCTCGCCATTTGCCTTTACGGGTAACCGTTTTGAGTTCCGCGCAGTAGGCTCTTCGGACAACTGTGCCGATGCTATGATTGTCCTCAATACTGCTGTTGCCGAGGCTCTTATCGACTTCCGTCAGACAGTTGATGCACGCATCGCCAAGGGCGAGAAGAAGGACAAGGCTATATATGAGCGTCTGCGCGAGTTAATTCGTGAGTGTAAGGCTATTCGCTTCGATGGCAACGGTTACTCGGATGAGTGGCGCAAGGAGGCCGAAAGCAGAGGTTTGGATTGCGAAGTTTCAGCACCTCTCGTACTCGACCGCTACCTCGACAAATCAACAATTGAGCTATTTGGCAAATTGGGCATATATAGCGAGAAGGAGTTGGAGGCGCGTACCGAGATTAAATGGGAGCAGTATGTCAAGAAGATTCAGATTGAGGCACGCGTATTGGGCGAGTTAGCTATGAATCACATCGTACCTATCGCCTCGCGCTATGAGGACATTCTACTGGACAAGGTTTGGAAGATGCGCCAGATAGGTATGAAATCAAAAAGCGACGACGAGTTGATAAATATCATACAAAGACGCACAGCCTCCATTCAGAAGCTCGTTAATGATATGATTGAGGCTCGCAAGCGTGCGAATGTAATAGAGGATACTCGCGCCAAGGCTATCGCCTACCACGACACAGTAGCGCTCTATTTCGACAAGATACGCACCGAGGTAGACAAGCTCGAAGAGGTGGTTGATGACCAAATTTGGACTCTACCTAAATATCGCGAAATCCTATTTGTTAAGTAGTCCCGTTACTTGACCGAAATATTACATAATAAATAGATATGGTGCTCGACAAAATCGAACACCATATCTATTTATTGCACCAATATCTCTACAAGAAGCCCTCCTGCACAAGCCATTCGCGCACCTTCACCCAATCAACATAGGGGCGCGAAGTGTGCATAGAATGGATAAGAGGACAACCAAGTGCCCCATCGTCAATATAGACATCAGCGTGCACCTTTGGCGACTTAGTCCACTTCTTTTGAGTAGGATTTGAATTTACTGCATAGAGAGGGATGCCATTATCCTTAAACCACTGCACAGCCTCCTTTTCGAGTTTACCACTGCGCATTGTGTAGAGAATAAGATTATGTCCCTGCTCCACCAGCTCCTTCAAAACGGGCACGGCTCCGACATCTTGTCCCAAATAGGGATACTCGTGTGTTACGCAAGTACCATCAAAATCGATAGCTATATATAATCCTGTATAAGACATATGGGTATGGGCTATATCTATTAAACTATTTCAAAAGACCAAGTCTCTTCAAAACCTTGCGCCAACCGTGGTTGTTCTTGTCCGAGCCAGAGGTATACTGGTAGCGGTAGCTATATCCGTATGATTGACGGCTTTCGCTTGCGCCATTGAGCACAATACACATATTATGCAACTTGCCCTCGGAGTGCAATGCGTTGATATCAGGCAACTGCTGACGCTCCAATAGTCCCTCGCGTACAACATATATACTGAGGTCTGCTACACGGCTTGTAATCATTGCATCGGCAATAATCAAAGCTGGTACGCTATCAATGATGATATAGTCATAGTGCTTGCGACACTCCTCGATAAGGGCATCCAATCGCTTCGACATCAACAACTCAGCTGGGTTTGGCGGCTGCAAACCTGCATAGATAAAGTCGAAGTTCTCGTGCAAGCCACTCTTCGAGATTATATCATTAACATTTACATCGGTAGTGCTCAAATACTTGGTTACGCCATTAGGATTGCTACGCTGTCCCATATGCTTCGACAGCGTACGACGACGAAGGTCGAGGTCTATCATCAGCACCTTATTACCTGAGAAGGCGAGAGTCATACCGAGGTTCATCGACACGAAGGTCTTACCAGCGTGAGCATTCGACGAGGTGGTGAGGATAACCTGCTGTTTGGTACCGCCCGACATAAAGCCCATATTGGTACGCAAAATCTTGAACGCCTCCGACACCTTGTCGCGACCACTCTCGCGAACGGCAATTGAGCGATTGAGGTGTCCCTCGAACAATGGAATATCGCCGAGGTAAGGTGCTGTACAATATTTAACAATATCGTGCTTACCCTGCACCTTGGTATCGGTAAGTATAAGGATATATATCACTGCAAGCGGCAAACCGAAGCCAAGCACCAACATCGCCAACAAGATGATAGTCTTATTTGGCGCTACCGGGCGAGGCATACCGAAAGCGTAGTCTACGACGCGGGCAGGGCGTTCGGTGATAGCTAACGAGATGGCATTCTCCTCGCTCTTGGTCAAGAGATAGAGATACAACTCCTCCTTAATCTTCTGCTGACGAGCTATCGAGAGGAACTCCTGTTCCTGCTTTGGCACTGCACCAATCAAGCTATTTATCTTGCGCTCCTCCTTCTCCAAGTTCGCAAGCTTGATTTCGAGAGCCGAAATATGCGACACGAGCGAAGATATAATTGCATTCTTGGTCGATGCAATATTGTTGTTCAACTGCTGAACAAGAGGGTTGTTCTCGCTATCGTTACCGAGCTTCAAACGGCGTATAACCAATTCATTATAGTTGGCAATCTGCGAAGATATAGCCGCGCTTCCCTCGAATGTAGTGGCCGGAATAACATTCACATCCTTAGAGTTATCACTAAGGTAGTCGCATATAAACTTCGACATCGCTATTTGGTTGCTCGTAACGGCAATCTCTTGCTCGTAGCGAATAGCACCCTCGGTGCGGCGTGTTGCCTCAGTCTTGATATCTACAATATTATTCTTATCCTTGAACTGCTTGATGTTGCTATCTATCGAGTGCAACTCCTCGCCAATAACCTGCAAACGCTCATTGATGAATTTTGCGGTAGCCTCAGCAACAATCTGCTTGTCGGTAACAGCGTCATCGTTGTACACATCGAGCAGAGTGTTGAGAATATCGTCTGCACGCTGCGGAACAACATCGTTGAGCGAGAGGTTGATAATCGAAGCCATCTTGTTTGCTACCGACATCTGCACCTTGTTGCGATAGGCTGTTGCGACTATATCCTTTGTACCCTTCGACACAAAAATCTCCTCACCCACGAACTCCTCTGGAACGAAGTAGAGCGTTGGATTGATAACAATCTGACCAATAGGCAGATTTATAACCTCTCCAAACTTAGCTGTGGCGGTAAACTTCTCGTCAGCCTTACGCTCGTCACGGCTCTCGCGACGACATGCAAACTCAGACACCGTTACACCATCCTCACCCAACAACACAGTAAAGTTACACCCCTTGTTACCTAAGTTGTCTACATAGGTAATACTAATTGGTGAATTTTTGTAGAGGGTGACGGTACGAAGCCCCGACTTCATCGTATAGTTGGTTGTAAGATTAAGTCTATCGACCACCTCGACCATCAATCTACGAGCCTGCAAGACATACAACTCGTTATCCACACTACGACGAGTCGAGATACCCGCGATATCGGCAAATGCCGACAACTCGCTGGCTGCACTGCCTCGACGAGCATCCTTAATCAATACGGTAGCTTCGCGGTGATATACCGGTGCAGTCGATAACAAATAGAGCACTCCTACGCAGAGGAATACAAACATTGAAGCTGCAAACCAATACCAATTTTTCAACGACTTTATAACCAACTCACGCAAGGATACTGCTCGCTGAAACAAGCCCTCGTCGTTAGCTACATTATATGATGTATTATTTTGAGATATATTTTCCATAATTACAACTCTGTTTTTACGATGTTACTAATGTTGTCTTTGAGCAAAGTTCACGATAGTGAGCACCAACGATGTAGCTGTGATGAGTGTGCTGACAATAGAGAGCCAGAAAGTTCTATTCTGGTTAATCTCCGAAGTTGCAGCCTTGTACTTGTTAGGTTGAACATAGACCACATCACCCTGCTGCAAGAAGAATGCAGGCGAAGACATCTGGTCGCCTTCGAGGAAGTTCAACTCGAACACTTCGTAGCTCTTTCCATCTGCATTGCGACGAATAACGGCAACATTGGCACGATTACCGAAGATGGTCATATCGCCCGCCATAGCCAATGCCTCCAAGATGGTTATCTTATCGCGAGTGATATCGAATTGTCCGGGGCGAGCCACCTCGCCAAGAACAAAGAACTTCATATCAGCAAACTGGATATTGACAATAGCATCACTAATATAGCCTCCATCTATAATCTTCTGAGCTATCTCCTTTGCCAATTCGTTACGAGTCTTACCCACACATTTAACCTTGCCTATCATCGGAAAATCGAGCATACCCTCGCTATCCACCGTACGCACCTGCAACGCCTGCGAATTGGTAGCAGTCATCGGATTGTGCGACAACGAGGTGTAGGATGATGGCGAATTGAATGGAGCAGCCAACTCCGGATTTTGACTCGCCACAACAATAGTGAGTCGGTCATTTGGTTTGATGCGAATTTGTCCATCAGCAAGCGCAGCCTTCACCTCCTCATTTTTGTTGAAGTCGTAGACTACTCGCTTCGAGGCGTTGCACCCTATCATTATCAGGGCGACAAGCATCAATACAAGTGATTTTGTTACTGTTTTTTTCATTGTAAATATTGTTTATTTTTTAATCTTATACTCCACAAACAAAAGCCTAAGTACTTTACAAGATATTATTATATATAATAACATCCGCGCAAAGGTAATACTTATTACTCAAATAAACAACCCGAATAGGACAAAAAAGCACTTTATTTGTCGAATTGAATTGTTTTTTATACTTTTGAGGTCGATAAATGTCGATAGAATAGAGAATGAAAGATATGCAACACGCCATTTGGAGTTACAATGCAGTGGTCTACGAAATGAATGTTCGACAGCTGACAGAGGAGGGAACCTTCGCAGCTGCAATGCGCCATTTACAACATCTAAAAGAGGTAGGCATAGATATAATATGGCTAATGCCAATATACCCAATAGGCAAGGTTGAGCGCAAGGGTTCATTGGGCTCATACTACTCCATTTCGGACTACTGCGATGTAAATCCAGAGTTCGGCACAATGGCCGACTTTGACGCCTTCGTAGAGGAGGCTCATGGTCTTGGTATGAGGGTTATTCTCGACTGGGTAGCAAATCACACATCTCGCGACGCTAAATGGCTAAAAGATAGACCAATAAATTGGTACGAGCGCGACGAAAAAGGGGCGGCAAAAGTGCCTTGGGATTGGAGCGACACGGCGCAGCTCAACTACTCCGAAAAGGGGGTATGGCAAGGACAAATAGATGCAATGAAGTTCTGGTTGCAAAACCACAATATTGACGGCTTTCGTTGCGATATGGCAATGCTCGTTCCATTGGAGTTTTGGCAGGAGGTACGCAAAGAGCTACAATGTGTAAAAAAGGATATTTTTATGCTTGCCGAGGCGGAAGGAGTTGAATTTTTCAACAACGCCTTCGATGCCTGCTACGGCTGGGAGTTACACCACTCGATGGTCGATGTTGCGCAGGGCAAATCGCGCGTTTGGGAGTTGCGAAACAAGATACACGCGCAACTGAACGACTATCCGCACTCTTCGATGCACCTATCGTTCACCTCCAACCACGACGAAAACTCGTGGAGTGGCAGCGAGCAGAGTCGTTTTGGGGAGGCGTTGCAGGCTATGACCGCCTTAACTTTTGTCTTGCCAAAGGCTTTGCCTTTGATTTACACAGGACAGGAGTATGGATACGACCACTCGTTTGCATTCTTCGACAAGGACACCCTACCCCACACCACAGCCAATGCCACGACCGAATTTTACACTCGATTGTGCGAAATAAAGCACTCGTTCTCGGCTCTTCACTCCGCAGATTTGGGAGGCTCATTTGTCGAGATAGATAACAATGCCCCCGACTGTCTATTGACTTTTGTGCGCGAGGACAAAGCGGGCCGAGTGGTCTATATCGCAAATCTCTCGCCCTACAAGGTCTTCACAGATTTTCACACGGGGAGCTATGCTGGCGACTATCACAATGTTGTAACGGGCAAGGAGGAGAGGCTCTACGAACACACTTGGGGCGATATGGAGCCTTGGAGCTATCGCCTATTGGTGCAAAAGTATTAAAAGTGAAATTTTTAACTTTTAGCTTTTAATTTTCAATTAAAAAGAGTACCTTTGCGCCAAAATAGAGAATAATCCAATTTTAGATATGAAAATAGCTCTCGCGCAACTCAACTACACAACAGGTGATATTACTGGCAACACGGCGAAAATCATTATTGCCGTGGAGCGCGCAAAGGCAGAGGGTGCAGATGTTGTCCTCTTTGCCGAGCAGGCATTGAGTGGAACTCCCGCATTTGACCTACTCCGTAAATCAACTTTTATTGAACTTTGTGATGAGGCTCTCGATGAGATAGCCTCTTATTGTGATGGCATAACAGCGATTGTTGGAGCCCCTGTTCTTATGCAGAATGGCACACAGAGTGCTGCTGTTGTCATGGAGAATGGAAATATTCAACGATATATCACCAAGGCAAATATTACGGCTCGCCGCGAAATGGGCTTTCTGAGCAGTGGCGAGGGCGTTAAAGTTATTTCTATCGCAGGCGAGAAAGTTGCCATTGTCGTAGGTGACGATTTCAGTCAGTTGAAGGATGTAGACAAGGATGTCGATATGATTTTCAGTATCAATGCTCGCCGCTATGGCAAGGGCTTGATGTCCTATCGCTACGAGACAATGCACAATATGGCCTTCGTCGAGTCGAAGAGTATCGTACTGATTAACCATGTTGGCTGTTCGGGCGAGATTGTATACGACGGAACCTCTTGCGTAGTAAACGACAAGGGCGAAGTGATGCTATTGATGAAGAGTTTCGAGGAGGACTTCGCCATCTACGACTCATTGGCCGACAATAAGCCTTGCACCATTCCTGGCGAGTTGTATCGCCACGAGCGCACTGGATACCTCTACAAGGCTGCTGTGCTTGGTCTGCGCGACTACTTCTACAAGAGTGGCTATACCAAGGCGTGTGTGGGCTTGTCGGGAGGTATCGACTCGGCTGTTGTAACTTGTATTGCAGCAGAGGCTCTCGGTCGCGAGAATGTCAAGGCTCTGCTTATGCCTTCACAATTCTCGACCGACCACTCCGTATCGGATGCCGCAGAGTTTGCCGAGCGCTTGGGCATAGATTATAGCGTATTGCCTATCACAGAGGCATACACCTCGGTAGTAAACACTTTGAAGCCAGCAATTGGAGGTCGTGAGTTCGATGCTACGGAGGAGAATATTCAGGCTCGCTTGCGTACCATAATGTTGATGGCCGTACAGAATAAGACAGGCTATATCGTATTGAACTCGTCGAATAAGAGTGAGAACGCTTTGGGTATGTGTACCCTTTATGGCGACACAGCGGGCGCATTTAGTGTTACGGGCGACTTGTATAAGACCGAGATGTACGACTTGGCGCGATATATCAACAAGGTACAGGATGGTGTTATTCCTGAAAACATCTTGGAGAAGGAGCCATCGTCGGAGTTGCGCCCAGGACAAAAGGATAGCGATTTTCTCCCTCCATACAATGTTGTCGATGCGATATTGATGCGAATGATTGACCAAGGACAGCACCGTGAGGAGATTATCAATGCAGGTTTTGATGCCGAGGTCGTTGAGAAAATCCACTCGATGGTTATGCAGAATGAGAAGAAACGCTACCAATTCCCTCCTGTTTTGCGTCTGTCGGCATGTGCATTTGGTCACGAGAGATTGATGCCTCTTATTAATAAGTACGGAGATTAATTTGCAGCAGGCGTGGCACAAGCTGAACAAATAGAACACAAGGGCACAGTCCTCTCTATCGAGCAGGGGGTTGTGCGTGTAGCTATCGAGGTAAATGAGGCGTGTGGCTCGTGTGCTTCGCGTAAGGCGTGCGCTATGGGACAGGGTACTACTCGTGAAATAGTGGTATGCACTGATGATGCCGAACGATATTCCGTTGGCGAAAAGGTTAATGTTATGGCGCGCCAGAGTGCCGGAGTAATGGCAGTGATATTGTGCTATGTTGTTCCGTTGGTAGTCTTGGTGACAGCATTGGCTGTGGCGATTGCGTTGGGTTGCAACGAAGGTGTTTCGGCATTCATTGCATTAGGCTTTACGGCTATCTATTATGTAATACTCGCTACCTTCCGCAAGCGTATATCGAAGAGAGTAATATTTTCAATTAACAAAATATAAAATATAAAAGGTAAAAGAGATGA
The DNA here is from genome assembly GCA_015059865.1 of Rikenellaceae bacterium. GTDB lineage: Bacteria > Bacteroidota > Bacteroidia > Bacteroidales > Rikenellaceae > Alistipes. The sequence goes on from SUZP01000040.1 coordinate 9,932, forward strand.
TGTCATTATTTTACACAATCGTTCCTCTCTGCGCCATAGGTTTAGTAGCGGCTATTATCCTCTACTTCGTGTCGCAGAAGTTTAAGGTTGAGGAGGACCCTCGCATTGACGATGTCGAGAAGATGCTGCCGGGCGCAAATTGCGGCGGTTGCGGTTTCCCCGGTTGTCGTGGCTTGGCTACTGCGTTAGTCGAGAAGGAGGATATCTCCTCGTTGTATTGTTCGGTTGGCGGTGGCGACTGTATGAAGGCCATTGCCGACTATTTGGGTAAGGCGGCCCCTGTCAAGGAGCCGCAGGTGGCAACCGTGCGTTGCGGTGGTACTTGCGAGAAGCGACCTCGCACCTCGACATACGCAGGTACCAAGTCGTGCGCTATCGCTTCGGGTGTCTACAAGGGCGAAACAGACTGCGCCTACGGCTGTTTGGGCTATGGCGACTGCGTTGAGGCGTGTGCTTTCGATGCCATTCACATCAACCCCGAAACGGGCTTGGCAGAGGTAGATGCCGACAAGTGTACTGCTTGTGGTGCTTGTGTAGCGGCGTGTCCGAAGGGTATTATCGAGTTGCGCAAGAAGTGGCCTAAGAATCGTGCGATTTATGTGTCGTGCGTGTCGAAGGACAAAGGTCCTGTAACGATGAAGGCTTGCAAGGCGGGTTGTATTGGTTGCGGCAAGTGCGTTAAGGTGTGCGAATTCGGCGCTATCACAATCGAGAACAATGTTGCATTTATCGACTCTACGAAGTGCCGTTTGTGCCGTAAGTGTGTAGCCGAGTGTCCTACGGGAGCTATTAAGATGGTAGGTCTTGCACCACTCCCTCCAAAAGAGAAACCAGAAACCAAAGAGAATTAAAACTACAAGATATAATGAAAACTTTTCCAATTGGCGGAGTTCATCCGTCAGACAATAAGAAGTGGAGTAAGTCGAAGGCAATCGAGGTGATGGAGTTGCCCGATGTCGTTACTATTCCGCTTGCGCAGCATATCGGAGCACCTGCTACGGCTCTTGTGAAGAAGGGCGATGCGGTGAAGGTGGGCGATAAGATTGCCGAGGCTACGGGCTTTATGTCGGCAAATATCCACGCTCCGATTTCGGGTACAGTAACTGCGGTTGATTTACAACCGAATGGTCAGGGCTTACGCCAGATGATGGTTACCATCAAGCGCGAGGGCGATGAGTGGGCAGAGGGCATAGACCTCTCGACCGACCTTGTCAAGGAGTGCAACCTCTCTTCTGCCGAGATTATCGCCCGTATCAAGGAGGCGGGTATCGTAGGTATGGGTGGTGCAACATTCCCAACCCATGTAAAGCTCTCTATCCCTGAGGGCAAGAGGGCTGAGATTTTGATTATCAATGGCGTAGAGTGTGAGCCTTACCTCACCTCGGACTACCGCACAATGTTGGAGCGTGGCGAGGAGTTGCTCGTAGGTACTTCGATTTTGATGAAGGCGGTATCGGTTGAGAAGGCTGTGATTGGCGTTGAGAACAATAAACCTGACGCTATCAAGCACCTCAAAGAGTTGGCAAAGGGCTATAACGGCATCGAGGTTAAGCCGCTTAAAACCATGTATCCGCAGGGTGGCGAGAAGCAACTTATCGCAGCCGTAACGGGTCGTGAAGTTCCTGCTCCACCAGCACTTCCGATTGATGTTGGCGCAGTGGTTTGCAACGCTTCGACAGCGGTGGCAGTCTATGAGGCTGTGCAGAAGAATAAGCCACTCGTTCAGCGCGTAGTTACCGTTACGGGCAAGAGCATTAAGGATACCAAGAACTTGCTTACCCGCTTCGGAACACCTATTTCGGCACTTATAGAGAAGTGTGGAGGTCTGCCTGAGGGCGACAACCGCGTCTTGAACGGAGGTCCTATGATGGGCCGCCCGATGTCGAATTTGGCATCGCCCGTGATGAAGGGCTGTTCGGGTATCACCGTAATCAGCGGAAAGGAGGCACTTCGTGGCGAGCCGTCGGCTTGTATCAAGTGTGCAAAGTGTATCGAGGCTTGCCCTATGGGCTTGGAGCCTTACCTCCTCGCTAAGCAGTCGAAGAAGAAGGCTTGGGGCGAGATGGAGAAGAATGATATTGTAAGTTGTATTGAGTGTGGTTGCTGCCAATTCACTTGTCCTGCAAACATCGCTTTGCTCGACTATGTTCGTCTTGGCAAGCAGACTGTAATGGGCATTATCCGCGCTCGTAACGCAAAGAAATAAAGGAGAAAAAGATATGGCAAACAGAACTATTGTAGCCTCGGCTCCGCATGTTCACGGACCTCTCTCGACAACGCGATTGATGGGTGATGTAATTATCGCTCTCTTGCCAGCGTTGGCGGTATCGGTCTATGTCTATGGCTGGGGCGTGTTGGCAATCACAGCGGTTTCGATTGGCTGCTGTGTGCTTTTTGAAGCGTTAATTCAGAAATTCTTGGTGCGCGGCAAGCAGACCGTAACAAATCTCTCGGCAGTGGTTACGGGTTTGTTGTTGGCGATGAATATGCCTGCTAATATTCCGTTGTGGATTGTGGCTGTGGGCGCACTTGTCGCTATCGGTGTTGCAAAGATGCCTTTCGGCGGTCTTGGCAAAAACCCATTCAACCCTGCTATCGTAGCGCGTGTATTCCTCTTGATTGCTTATCCGGTGCAGATGACATCGTTCGCAATGCCTTCGACCGAGGGCTTTGCCGATGCCTATTCGGGCGCTACCCCACTCGCAGCAGCCAAGGCAGGCTTGTTGAACTTCGCAGAGTATGATGCTCTCGGAATGTTTACGGGAAATATGGCGGGCTCGTTTGGTGAGGTTGCAACTTTGGCGTTGTTGCTCGGCTTTGCATACCTCTTGGTGCGCCGAGTTATCACTTGGCATATTCCGGTGGCAATTCTCGGCACTATGGCGGTATTTGCTGCTATCTATGGCGCGGTATCGTTCGATACTCCACACCTCGTGTCGAACTTCGCTCTGTTCCACCTTATCGCAGGTGGTGCAGTGTTGGGTGCAGTCTTTATGGCTACCGACTATGTCACCTCGCCTATGACTCCGTGGGGTATGGTTATCTACGGTATCGGCATCGGTGCTTTGACAATGACTATCCGTCTGTGGGGTGCATATCCTGAGGGTATGTCGTTTGCTATCCTTATTATGAATAGCGTTGTGCCTCTTATCAATAAGTATGTTAAACCACGCCGTTTCGGCTCTAAAAAGTAGGAGGGCAGGAGATGAAAAGTTCATTAAAAAATATGGTCTTGGTGCTCTTCTGCATCACCTTTATCTCGGCTGCTTGCGTGGGCGTGGTAAATATGATTACCGAGGGACCTATTGCAGCAGCGAAAGAGGCTGCTGTTAAGGCGGCGTTGCAGCAGGTGCTGCCAGAATTTGACGCTACCGAGAAGAGCGAGCATACGGCTGACGAGCTGCTCATTATCGCACACAAGGCGACAAAGGGTGGCGAGGTTGTAGGCTACGCCATCGAGTCGCAGACAAAAAATGGTTTTAGTGGCTTGGTACGCTTGATGGTCGGCTTCGATACAAAGGGTACTATCCTAAATGTTAATGTCTTGGAGCAGGCTGAAACCCCAGGCTTGGGCGCAAAGATGACCGAGGAGGGCAACCCCCTCTTGGCAAGTATTCAGGGCAAGGAGGCACCGAAAACTAACCTTACCGTAAAGAAAGATGGTGGCGATGTCGATGCTTTGACTGCTGCCACAATCTCTTCGCGTGCTTATGCCGAGGCTGTTGCGCGCGCGTACGCAGTATTTAAGGTTGCAGCGGGCTGGCAGAGCGATGTTCAGGCAACCACAGGTGCAACACAAACAAAGAAGGAGGAGTAACTATGGCAAATAAAGTAACAATGTTCTTGAAAGATAAGCTGCTCCTTACTTGGCGTGGCGTGATTAAGGAGAATCCTACTTTCGTGTTGGTTCTCGGTATGTGTCCTACACTCGGTACGACCACCTCGGCAGAGAATGGTTTTGGTATGGGTGTGGCAACTATGGCGGTATTGATTATGTCAAATATCGTGATTTCGCTCATTAAAAACCTTATCCCCGATAAGGTGCGTATCCCTGCGTTTATCGTGGTTATCGCATCGTTCGTAACCGTGATTCAGATGTTGATGGAGGCGTTCGTTCCTTCATTGTACGCATCGCTCGGTGTCTTTATTCCGCTGATTGTGGTGAACTGCATTATCCTCGGTCGTGCCGAGGCTTTCGCATCGAAGAATGGCGCACTCGACTCGGCTCTCGATGGCGTGGGTATCGGCTTGGGCTTTACCCTCTCACTGACCGTTATTGGTGCTGTGCGCGAGGTGTTGGGTAGCGGTGCAATCTTTGGCTTCGACCTCGGTTGTGCCGATTATATGCCTTTGGTCTTTGTCTTGGCTCCCGGAGCGTTCTTAGTGCTGGGATTCTTGATGGTATTGTTCAACAAATTCTTAAAGAAGTAGAGCTATGGAGACAACATATTTTGCAATTATCATCGGTTCGATATTCGTAAATAATGTCGTACTTGCACAGTTCCTCGGCATCTGCCCGTTCCTCGGTGTCTCGTCAAAGGTTGAGACCTCTATGGGTATGGGTGCAGCCGTAACCTTCGTTATGGCACTGTCGGCTGTGGTTACTTGGTTAATTCAAACCTATATCCTCGTGCCACTTGGTATTGAGTATATGCAGACGATTGTCTTTATTCTGGTTATTGCTGCGTTGGTGCAGATGGTCGAGATTGTCTTGAAGAAGGTGTCGCCATCGTTGTATCAGGCGCTCGGTATCTTCCTTCCGCTTATCACCACTAACTGCGCAGTTCTTGGTGTGGCAATCTTGATGATTCAGAAGGAGTTTTCGTTATTGCAGGGCTTGGTATATAATGTTTCGACAGCACTCGGTTTTGCGTTGGCACTCGTAATCTTTGCGGGCTTGCGTGAGCGCATCGAGTTCGAGGAGGCACCAAAGGCGTTCCAAGGCGTACCTATTGCCCTTATTACTGCCTCAATTCTCGCAATGGCATTTATGGGATTTTCAGGTTTGGTGTAACAAAAAAAGCCAATGGCTAATGGCCAATGGCTAAGAACTAAAAAACAAGCCTGTCTAATAAAAACTTATTAGACAGGCTTGTTTTTTATAGTCGCAAGTGATGTAGTTGAAAAATAACAAACTCAAAAACGATTTATCGTTTTTACATTTAATTATCCATTGTCAATTCATCAATTGTCAATTTGAAAACTCCTCACTCCTCACTCCTCACTCCTCACTCCTCACTACTCTCTAATAAAAGAGGTGTTCGATTAGGATTTTTGCGCCGATAAGGAGTAAGACAATGCCACCGAGGAGTTCTGCGCCGTGCTTGTAGCGGTTGCCGAAGATATTGCCAAGATGCAGACCAAAGGCGGAGAATAGTGCCGTAGTAACGCCAATTGTTGCCACTGCGCTCCAAATATCGACTTTCAGAAATGCCAACGAAATACCTATGGCGAGTGCATCGATACTTGTGGCGACAGCCAACACAAACATTGTGCGCAGGCGAAAGTCCGCACCCGTAGTATCCTCCTCGCCACCTCGCAGCGTGTCGTAAATCATCTTGCCACCGATAATTGCCAACAACACAAAGGCAATCCAATGGTCGCAACACTCGACTATCGGGGCAAAGTGAATGCCGAGGAAGTAGCCCACGAGTGGCATCAGCGCCTGAAAACCGCCAAACCACAACGCCACCGAGCCGTAGTGTCGGGCGCACGGTCTGTGCAGTGCCAAGCCCTTGGCAATCGACACGGCAAAGGCGTCCATCGAGACGCCTATCGCCAAAAGTATGATATCCAAAAACGACATAATCTATCTCTTATCGTCTAAAAATCTTCAACACCTCGCTCAGCAGCAGACCTCCAAACGAGAGTCCGATAACCCAATACCAATGCACTGCATCGAGCGACACCACCTTAAATAGAGGTTGCAACTGCGGAATCAGCAACACGCACAACATCGCTGCGACAACTAATAGTATTGCTCCCCACAAGTACTTGTTTGCAAACATTCCGTTCAGTGCGGAGTGGTTACCCGAGCGAATGCTGAATATCATTGTCATCTGCGAGAAGGCAAGCGTTGCAAATGTCATTGTACGAGCCGTCTCGACCGACACTTCAAGGCCTATCATATAGGCAGCTAGCGACATACCTCCGATAATCAACGACTGAATGGCTACAACCGTTATAAAGTGTCGCGTAAGTATTCCAGCCTTCGGGTCAATCGGCTTGCGCTGCATAATATCTCGTGATGCAGGGTCTACGCTCAATGCCAACGCCGGCAGACTATCCGTTACCAAATTTATCCACAGCAACTGTATCGGCAACAAAGGTACATCAAAATTGCAGATTACAGCAACTAAAAGCAGAATTATTTCGCCCAAATTTGTCGAAATCATAAACTGAATCGACTTGATAAGATTGTCGTAGATGCGGCGACCTTCGCGTACGGCGGTTACGATAGTCGAGAAGTTGTCGTCTGCCAAAACCACATCGGCAGCCTCCTTCGAGACATCTGTACCCGTGATACCCATTGCCACACCTATATTCGCAAGTTTCAGCGCAGGAGCATCGTTCACGCCATCGCCCGTCATTGCAACGACATTACCCTGACTCTGAAATGCCTTGACTATGCGCACCTTGTGTTCAGGGGCAACACGAGCAAATACCGAGGTGTGTGCAGCTATTGCGGACAGTTCCTCATCTGACATCTTCTCCACATCTATACCCGTCAGCACTGCATCGTCCTCCTCCATTATGCCGAGATCGCGAGCAATAGCCGTAGCCGTAATTTTGTGGTCACCCGTAATCATAACAGGCTTGATACCTGCGGTTTTACAGTCGGACACAGCGGCACGCACCTCCTCGCGTGGCGGGTCAATCATTCCGACCATACCGAGAAATACCAAGTCGCGCTCGATAGTTTCGACAGACATCTCGTCAGGCAGCGTATTCAAATTGCGTTTTGCCATTGCCAATACTCGCAGAGCCGACTCCGCCATCGCGGTATTCTCTGCACGCAATCGTTCAATATCGGCAGGCTTTATCTCTCTAACCGAGCCATCGTTTTCCAAGAT
>SUZP01000041.1 GCA_015059865.1 Rikenellaceae bacterium
CTCTCTCGGCAGAGAATGTAGCTATCGTTGCAGCCGCAGGTATCGAGAATGGCGTATCTGCTATTTCGAGCAATGGTCTTAAAAATGAGGATATCACAGTAACTCCTGATGGAACAGTTGTTACCGCTGCTCAGGTAGATGTTGAGACTCAGACCTTGACCTACACCGTTTCGGCGAACACAGGCGCAGCACGCGAGGGTGCAGTTACTCTCTCGGTTTCGGGTATGAACGATGTTGTTATCACATTCAGCCAGCTCGGTAGCGAGACCACCGTTTCGACTATTGCAGAGGTGCGAGCAGGCACACAAGGTACCGAATATACCGTAGTAAATGCTTTGGTTGTTGCAAATAGTGCGGATGGAATCGTTATTACAGATAGTAGCAATGAGAATATTTATGTCTTTAGACCTTCTTTGACTCCTAATATCGGTGAGATTATAAATATAAAAGGAAAGCTCGGTAGCTATAAGGATGCTGTACAGATTACAGACTCTGCTATCACAAAAACTGGTAAGACACAATCAACAGCCGAAATTGTTCCGACAGCATACACTGCATCAGAGTTCGACACATGGTGTTCGACTGCGAATACCGCCAAGAAGATAGAATATGTTAAAGTTACGGCAATTCTTAATGTTGGCTCTACATGTTTTGTTAATGTCCTCGGCTCATCTTCTACGGCTAGACTCCTTAAAACTACTGCAGCACAGTCGGAGGAGTTGGCTGCATTTGATGACAAGTTAGTTGATATCACGCTATATCTTCTCTATACGGTACCAGGTAGCAATGGTGGTGTTGATTATAATTATCTTGCATATACCTCTGTTGTAGAGAATACTACGATTCCTGTATTAAAGGCGGAGAATATTGATGATGTCAAGGCGGAAGGTGTGACTGATGCTACTGCAACTATCTCGGCTATCAATATATCGAGTGTTTCGGCTACTTGCGATGGTACTATTGTTACCGCTGCGGAGGTGAATGGTAACACATTGACCTATACTGTTGCAAAAAATACAGAGACTGAACAGCGTGAGGGTTGGATTAAGCTTTCTGCTGCAGGTGTTGATGAGGTGACAATAAAAGTTACACAGCAAGCTGCCATTCCAGAGGGTGTAGAGGTTGCTACTATCACATTCTCGGAGTATGGATATAAAAATGCCGATGAAATGATTTCTAAAGAGTATGCAGGAATCACTTTAACCTTCGATCAGGGTACGCATGCAACTTCAGCTCCTAAATACTATGACACTGGCACAGGCGCTAGACTTTACACTGGAAATACAATGAAGATTGAAAAGGCTGGAGCAGATATTATTGGTATAGTGTTCAAATATTCTGGCGCTAATTATACAACAAACGGAACTGTAGATAGTGGAACTATTACAGCTGACGGAGCCACAGAGATTTGGACTGGTACTGCATCATCTGTAACACTTACATCTGGTAGAACTTGCCGTATGCAATCTATGGAGGTTCAGTACAAAGTTAAATAAACTTTGATTTTTCTTAATCCTCGGCAGGCTGATTACCTGCCGAGGGTACTATGCGCTAAACTTTTAACGGTTATTAGAGGATATTAGAGGGGATTAGAGAATTTAGAGATGGAGCGCAAACACTAATAACCCCTAACAGCCTTTAACTACCACTAACAACCTTTTATGCTACTTTGAAAAACTTAAAATACATACTCTCAACCTTGCAGGGCATCAACCGCAACCTCGTGATTGTGTTGGTGTTTGCACTCGCTATTGTTGCGTGTGCTCCGGAAGAGGAGTGGTCGCCGTATGAATCGAAGGCCTCAATTTCGTATACCGTAGTGGCGAGTTCGGAGGTGGTTATCTCTGGTACAACCATTGGAGACCCATCTTACTCGTGGTCGTTGCAGGTGGTGCAGGGTGGCGACTTCTGCTCGGCAGTAGCACAGACAGGCAGGGTAGGCAAACCCTTCTCATTGAAGTTTTCCGCCAATGAGAGCGAGGCAGAGCGTACGGCCGTGGCGCGCATCAAGTTTAGCGATGGCTTTACAAAGAGTTTTACCATACGCCAACTCGCCAAGACCGAAAATCCCGATTACGACCGCCCATGGGCCGAGCAACCCGACTACAAAGAGGTGGTGGATGCAGTATACAAGACCTACTACACCGACCTTACAAATGGCTATCGTGCGCGCAACTACTCGATTTGCTACGACACAAAGAGACTCGTTTCGCTTTGGGTGGCATATCCTGTGCATCTCTGCTACTTGGGCAGCTCAGGCCGAACGGATAGATGGTCGTTCGATGACTATTACTACTACACAAAGAGTGGCTCGGATTATATCGCCGAGTATATTCCTACCGAGCCAGTGATACCACAATCGCAGCAGTGGGTGATGACATCGACCTACGGCAGTGGCTATGCTCGTGGACATATTCTCCCTTCGGCTACGCGATTGAATACCTACAATACCAATGCGCAAACCTTCTATTCGACCAATATTATGCCTCAGGCGTACGACTTCAATGGTGGTGCGTGGCTGCAAATAGAGAATAAGGTGCGCGACTTGAAGTGCGCGGATACGCTCTTTGTCGTTACGGGAACGCTCTTCGAGGGCTCGAATAGAACACTCTCTAAGAATGGGCGCACAGTAACCGTACCTTCGCATTGCTACAAGATTTTATTGCGAACAAAGTCGGGTAGAAGTGGCAAACATATCTCGGAGATAACCTCTGCCAAGGAGCTGCAAAGCATCGGATTTTTGTATGAAAACAACGATACCGAGGTGCGAACTCCTCGCGAAGCTGCTGTTACGGTCGAGGAGATTGAGAGGCGTTCGGGTTTCAAATTCTTCCGCAATATCTTACCTGAGATTGCAGATGAGGTAAAACAACAGAAAAACCTGAGCGATTGGGGACTGTAAGATGCTTCGCATCAAATTAAAAATTAAAAATTGAGAATTAAGAATTTTAAAAAAATATAATAATCAGCTAATAGTTAATAGCGAATAGCTAAAAACAAAGAGAAATGAAAAGAACACTTTTATCAATTTTGTGTGTGTCGGCAATGTTGATTGCCTTTGCGCAGAAGCCGTACAAGGTGGTATTCTACAACCTCGAAAACTTGTTCGACACAATCAACGACCCGAACAAAAACGACGAGGAGTATCTCCCTGAGGGTGCGCGTAAGTGGACAACCTACCGCTACAACCAGAAGCAGGAGAATATGTCGCGCGTATTGTTCGATATCGCAGCAAAGGACAAGAACTTCCCAACCGTAATAGGTGTATCGGAGATTGAAAACCGTCTTGTCTTGGAGGATTTGCTCGCAACACCGAGGTTGTCGCGCACAAACTATCGCATCGTACACTTCGACTCGCCCGACCGTCGTGGTGTCGATTGCGCCTTCTTCTATCGCCCCGACCAATTTAAGTTGGAGGGGTCGGAGGCTCACCGCATCTCGTTTCCGGGACAGCCAAACTTTCTCACTCGCGATTTGGTCTCTATGTGGGGTACAATCGAGGGCGAGCCATTCTACTTTATCGTTTCGCACTGGCCTTCACGATTGGGTGGCAAGGAGCGTTCGCAGCACTCGCGCGACTTTGTTGCTGCAAAGTGTAAGCACATCTGCGACTCGGTGCGTGCGGCTAATCCGAAGACAAAGGTTGTGATTATGGGCGACTTCAACGATGACGCCACCGACAAGAGTGTTACCGATGTGCTTGGTGCAAAGGGTTCGATGAAGAAGTTGCAGCCGACAGATATGTATAATCCTTTCTACGCTATGTTGAAGGCGGGATATGGCACTTTGGCATATCGCGATGCGTGGAACTTGTTTGACAATATCGTAGTGTCGGAGAACTTGGCTACGGGCTCGACGGGCGCATTGAAGATAAAAAAGGCCGACGGAGCAAAGTTTTATGGAAATATCTTTATTGCACCATATATGGTACAGAAGGAGGGACAGTATAAAAACTATCCGTTGCGCTCATTTGTGGGCTCGAACTTCCAAAATGGATATAGCGACCACTTCCCTGTCTACATCTACATTGCTAAATAATTAAATAAGAGTATATGAGACTTAGACTTTTACTTATCGCGACAATGACACTGCTCGCCTCGTCTGCTTTCGCACAAGAGGGCGGATTAAAGGGTAGAGTATTGTCACGCAACGGCAGAGCTGCGGTTGGAAATGTCGCAGTAACAATTGAAGGTACAACCTACAAGGCGCAGACTAACGACGAAGGCTACTTCGAGTTAAAGGGCGTACCATCAGGTGACTACAAACTCTCGTTTACGGCTCCTGAGTTTGAAAAACTCGATATTGTAGTCAAGGTTGAGAGTGGCGTGAAGGATATAAACGCTGTGATAGTAGTGCCAAAAGCCGTGCAGGGCGAAGTGCTCGACGATGCTATCTTTGCAGAGTTCGACACCGAAACCTCGACAGATGCACAGGCTCTACCATCTTCGCTATCGGCATCGAAGGACCTCTACAACAATATTGCGTCGTACCGATTTAGCGAGATGCGTTTCAATGTGCGAGGTGTCGACTCCAAGTATACCGATGTATATCTCAACGGCATTCGCTTCAACGATGCTTTGACTGGCTATGGTCCTTGGTCGTTGTGGAGTGGTATGAACGATGCTACACGCAATCAGGAGAGCGTATCGGGCTTGACCGCCACAGACTACGGCGTAGGCGGCTTTGGTGGAACGACCAATATCAATGCTCGCGCCTCTCAGATGCGCAAGGGCTTCCGAGCAAGTGTGTCGGGCGGTAATCAGATGTACAACTTCCGCGCAATAGTGTCGTATGCTTCGGGAATGCTCGACAGCGGTTGGTCGTACGCCTTCTCGGCTTCGACTCGTCAGGGCGGTAATGGCTATGTTGATGGTGTCTACTACAATTCGTACGGCTACTTTGCAGCTGTCGAGAAGCAGTTTAATCCAAAACATCGACTCTCGTTGATGATTTTGGGCACGCCACAACAGCGTGGTGCTCAGCAGGCATCAACGCAGGAGGCTTACGATATGTTCGGCAGCAACTACTACAATCCGAATGTAGGTTTTCAGGATGGCAAGATGCGCAATACTCGTGTTCGTCGTTCGCACGAGCCTATCGTGATGTTCAACTACTACTATGACATCAACGAGAAGACTCGTCTCACGGCTGCTACATCGGTGCGATTTGGCTTCAACGGCTATTCGGCACTGACTTGGAAGGATGGCGCAGATCCTCGCCCTGATTACTATCGCTTCCTGCCATCGAACTACACCTCACAAATTATGACCGACGAGAATGGCTTTCCGAACTTCTTGGCAAACAACGCTGTGGGCATCGTTGAGCGTGGATTGTGGAACGAGGCTGTGTTGGCGCTGCGCAATCGTACAACCGGTATTGCCATACCGGGTATTTTCCAAGCATCAAGCGACGACCAGATTTTCTCTTACTTGCAAGCCGCTGCTGATGCGCGTAACATCTGGACAGGTCGTATGGACTTTGATGGTATGATTAATTCCAACAAGAACGGAACAACCTCTCCTTATGCTTCGGGACATCGCTCGAACTATATAATCGAGGAGCGTCATACCGACCAAATAGACTACAATTTTGCGGCTAATATTGTGCACGACTTCAATGCCAACCACAAGCTAAACGGAGGTATTAAGGCGCGCGTAAATCGCACTGAATACTACGACAAAATCAAAGATTTGATGGGTGGCGACTTCTGGGTAGATGTCGATAAGTTTGCTGAGCGAGATATGGGTAGCGACCCTATTAAGTATCAGAACGACCTCGACTACTACAATGAGCATGGCCACGCTCGCATTGTTCGCGAGGGCGACAAGTTCTCGTACGACTATTTTGCACATGTGCGTCAGGTGCAGTTGTGGGCTATGTACCAATACCGTATTGGAGGTTTTGAGATGAATGTAGGTGGTGAAGTTGGCTATGCAGGAATGTGGCGTGAGGGATTATGGCGCAAGGGATTGTTTGCCGACAACTCAAAAGGCGACTCCGAACACTTGAACTTCTTGACCTACAAGGCTAAGGCGACCTTTGCCTATCGCTTTTCGCAGGCGCACCACTTGGCATTGAATGTGGGTGCTGTGCAGGATGCTCCTACTTTCAACGCGGCATTTGTTTCGCCTCGTACACGAAATACGGTGACACCGGGATTGACACCTGAGCAGATTTATAGCGCAGAGTTGGTCTACAATCTCAATTTGCCATATTTGCAGGCGCGTGTTGCTGGATACTTTACTGAGATGACAAATGCGTCGAAGGTTATATCGTTTTACGATGATACACAAGCTTCATTTACCAATTTCGCAATGAGCAATATCGACAAACGATATATGGGTGTCGAGGTTGCGCTTCGCGTTCCTATTTGGGGAGGTTTGGCATTGCAGGGAGCGTTGAACTATGGCGACTATCGCTACACCTCAAATCCGAAGTTTGTGCAGACCGTAGATAACAGCAACAAGGTTAAATTGACCGATAAGGTGGATTGGAAAGGATTTTATGTGGAGAGTACGCCTCAGTTCGCAGTAAATGTTGGTCTTGACTTCCGTGGACCTAAGAATTGGTTTGCATCGATTAACTTCAACTACTACGACAAGCTCTATCTCTCGATGAACCCAGCCTATCGTACCGAGAATGCAATTGCTCCATACAGAAAGGTCTTCCTTGCTGAGAATTCCACCCCTTTGCAGCAGGCTTGGGCATTGTCGCAGATGAACGCCATGCGTGCGCAGGAGGATTTGGGAAATGCCTACACCTTGGCTGCAAGCATCGGCAAGAACTGGTATATCAAACGCAAGTATACGCTCGGTTTCAGCGCAGAGGTCAAGAACATCTTAAATAATCAAGGCTTCCGCACAGGCGGTTACGAACAGATGCGTATGCGTAAGGTACGAGGTGTTGTGAATGGTTTACATCCGTCGGAGAGTTTCTATACGCGCTTTGATTCCAAATATTTCTATATGCTCGGAACAACCTGCTTCGTAAATGTATATTTCCGCTTCTAATAAGTCGAACCGAAAAGAGAGAAAAAGATTATGAAACAGTATAAAATGATTTTGGTAGCACTGCTCGGTTTGATTTTAACCGCTTGCTACAATAAGTTTGAGATGCCTGAGCCGACCATCATCTATACAGATGAGTCATTCGAGATGGCTAATCCCGATTTGCAACACATCTCGATTGCCGACTTGAAAGCGCTCTTTGGCGATATCAGTGGTACGGGCGACACGGGCACAATGGAGAGTACAAAATATCTTCGTTTTGTTGCAGACAAGAGTGAGTGTACATCTTTCGAGGTCGATAAAAAGTGGTATAACACCGGCAACTACTACATAAAGGGTAAGGTTATCTCGAATGATGAGCAGGGTAATATCTATAAGTCGCTCTATATCTTCGATGGTACCGAGGCGATAGAGTTGAAATTGACCAATGGATTGTTCCTCGACTATCCTTGCAACCTCGACACAAAGGAGTCGATGTGGGTTTATGTAAAGGTGCGAGGCTTGTATCTCGGCAACTTCCGTATGATGTTGTCGTTGGGCGATATTCCTACTTCGAGCTACAATTCGTGGGGTAACTATAAATATTACGCCAACTCCAATATCGTGAGCCAGAACAAGGTGAAGCAGCATGTGTTTGCAGGAGAGAAGGTACTTCTTACTGAGGGAACGGCCGACGCAGACGATATTCTCGATGTGGATGGCAGCTCCTATTCGAAACTCTTTGGCAAGAGTGGCGCTAAATACCTTGGCCGTTTAATCCGATTTAAGGGGCTTAAAATTCGCTACGCAGGAGCAAATAATCAATCGGGCACAACATCTTCGATTGGAGATAATATCTATCCGCAGTGGCTCTGCTCGGCAGGTATACCTGCAACCATTGGAGGCGCAGTAGACGATGTTGTAAACAAACCTTGGTACAAGATGGCTTACAGTGTCAATGGTATTGCGCAGTATGGCAGTATCCTCGTAACCTACACCGACGGCACACCATCTTCAACTAACAAAGCTGGCGTATATACCGTTCGCACAAGCGGATACTCTCGATTTGCTGGAAAGTTTATCCCGAAAGATGGGGCAGTAGGCGATGTATTGGCTATATTTAGCCTCTACTCGAAGGATTGGAGCTACTCGTACGGAACATATCAACTCTCGCTCAATCGTTACGACGATTTCGGCTTTGCAACTGAGCCGAAACAGCCGTATCCCGCTTGGAGTGCGCACCTCACTTGGACTGAGCAGAACTTCCCTCAATATACACTTATACCTCTCACAGACGATGCTGTACACGCTGTGCAGGTTGCCGATTGGAAGGCGCAATACGAAGCGAATAAACCTGCCGACGACGGAACAGATTTGTGGAAGGAGTGGAACGCTTGGGGTAACTGGGTAGTATGGTGTTTGGAGAATACTCCAAAGGAGTCGTGGTTACTTCCACAATATCTCACCGAGGATGACGAGGAGTAGCAGAGGGCTCAGATAATTGTAGAGAAAAAGTATCGCATTTTTTTGTGGTACTTTTTCTTTTGTTGGTACCAAAAACAAAATAAATTTGTATATTTGTGCGATAATATGCATTTGTGTGTAGTTTTTTGTATGAATTGCCGTCTTACATATTGTGTGAATTCAGACAATAAAAACACTATTTAGTGCGTTATAGTCAATAATTAAAGAGAACAGAGCAATTTTAAAATCCAAATTTCTGGTAAGATGAAACACTTATTCACATCCGTCATCGCACTGTTGATTACTTTTGCGGTGGCTGCGCAGCCGGGAGCGCAACAGATTCCGGTAATCCCTGCGGATAAGGCTGTTCGTGTGGGACAGTTGCCGAATGGTATGAAATACTACCTTCGTCACAACGACAAACAAAAGAACTTGGCCGACTTCTACATCTCGCACGATGTAGGTGCTATTCAGGAGGAGGATGACCAGCAGGGCTTGGCTCACTTCTTGGAGCATATGGCGTTTAATGGCACAAAGAATTTACCCGGCAAGATGCTTATCGAGTATCTCGAAACCGTAGGTGTTAAGTTCGGCGTAAATCTCAATGCAGGTACTTCGTGGGACTACACAGAGTATCTCTTGAAGGATGTTCCAACCATTCGCCCAGGCATTGTGGACTCGGCACTCCTTATTCTCCACGATTGGTCGCACTTTATCGCATTGCAGCCAAAGGAGATTGACTCGGAGCGTGGTGTTATTATGGAGGAGTTGCGTATGCGTGATGGCGCATCGTGGCGCGGAACAATCAAACTGTTGAAGGCTCTCGGTAAGGGTACTCGCTACGAGCACCGCAACCTTATCGGCTACTTGGATGGCTTGAAGTCGTTCGACCACTCGTCGCTCGAAAACTTCTACAAGAAGTGGTATCGCCCTGAGTATCAGGCTGTGGTAGTAGTTGGTGATATCAATGTAGACGAGGTGGAGGCTAAGTTGAAGAAGTTGATGGCCGACATCCCTGCATCGCCTGCGGATGCTCCAAAGAAGGAGGTTATCGTAGTACCTGACAACAAGGAGCCTATCATTTCGCTCTTCGAGGACCCAGAGATGACCGAGTCGGGCGCATCGCTCTTCATCAAGCGTCAGGCTCTGCCTAAGGAGTTGAACAACACTGTGGTTGCTGAGCAGTTGTCGCTTATTGATGCCCTTGTAGACGAGATGGCTAATGCTCGTTTCCGCGAGATTGCAATGAAGCCAAATGCTCCATTTACGGGTGCGCGCTTTATGAATGGCGGCATCGGCATCTGCCCAACTTTGGCTTGTGCCGGATTTGATGTAAATACTCAGGATGGTAAGCTTCTTACAGGTATTGAGGCAGCCTACACCGAGTTGGAGCGTATTCGCCGTCACGGCTTTACCGAGGGCGAGTTGGAGCGCGCAAAGCAGAGTGTAATGAAGATGCAGGAGGTGGCATACAACAACCGCAACGACCGCAAGAATGGTCAGTATGTACGCCGCTACTTGAACGCCTTCCGCAAGAATGCTGCTATGCCGGATGCAGAGACCGAGTGGAAGTTGGATAGTATGATTATCTCGCAGTTGCAGTTGCCAATGATTAACCAAGTGGTATCGCAGTATATCACCGACCACAATCAGGTGTTGGTAGTACAGACTCCAAAGAAGGAGGGTTTGGTAAATCCAACCGAGGCACAGTGCTTGGAGGTTTTGGCAAAGGTTAAGGCTGCTACTATCGCACCTTATGCTGATAATACTGTTAAAGAGCCTCTTATCTCGCCAGACAAGAAGTTGAAGGGCTCGAAGGTTAAGAAGGAGTCGAAGAATGAGGCTTATGGCACAACTGAGTGGACTCTCAAAAATGGTATGAAGGTGGTTGTTAAGCCTACCAAGTTCAAGGCTGACGAGGTGCAGGTGACTATGATTGCACACTTCGGACAGTCGTCATTGAGCGACGAGTTGTATTGGCCTTCGGCATCCCTCTCGACCTTTATGGGGCGTATGGGTGTATCGAAGTTCTCGGCTACCGACCTTCGCAAGCAACTTTCGGGTAAGAGTGTAAGCCTTCATGTTTCGCCTGACGACTACGAAACAGGCATCGCAGGTATGGCTTCGCCAAAGGATTTGGAGACTTTGATGCAGCTTATCTACTTGCAGTTCACAGACCCTCGCTTCTCGAAGGAGGATTTCGATGTTGCAATGTCGCAGTTGAAGCCTTATGTTGAGAATTTGCAGACCAACCCTGACTATATCTCGGCTGTTGAGCGTCAGAAGACTCTTTACGGCAACCACTTCCGCCGTCAGCAGATTACTCCTGCATTGTTCGATAAGGTGAAGTTCGAGTTATTAGAGCCTGCTTATAAGGCGTTGTATTCGAATGCAGCAGACTTCACTACCTATATTGTAGGTAATGTTGATTTGGAGGCATTGAAGCCACTCGTTGAGAAGTATCTCGGCTCGCTCCCTGTATCGAAGAGACTCAACAAGAAGGTTGATGATGGCGTACAGACCGTTAAGGGCGAGGTTGTAAACGACTTCAAGGTTAAGATGCAGCAGCCAAAGGTTGGTGTAACACGCATCTACACCGGTCCTATCGACTACACAATGAAGAATCGTGTTACGATGAATGTTCTTTCGCAGGTGCTTCGTAGCCGCTACACTATCTCTATCCGCGAGGAGAAGGGTGGTACTTACAGCGTAGGCGTAGGTGGTCGTGTAATGGCAGATTACAAACCTTGGTATCAGCTTATCGTCTTGTTCGACACCAACGAGCAGATGGCTGACGAGTTGAGCCAGATTGTAGTTGATGAGATTAAGAAGATTGCTACCGAAGGTCCTAACAAGGAGGATGTAGAGAAGACTCGCAAGTACCTCTTGAAGGAGTACGAGAACCAAATCCAGCAGAATGGTACTTGGGTTGATTGGCTCGACCTCTACAACTATCGTGGTATGGATTCGCTTGCCGAGTACAAGAAGGCTATTGAGGCGCTTACTTACGATGACTTGAAGGCTTTGGCAGCTAAGATTTTGAAGGACAACAATATGGCTTATGTCGTAATGCGACCTGAGAAATAAGATTTAACGATAATAAAAATAGTGCGCAGACTCACACTTGGGCCTGCGCACTGTTTTTTTATCCGTTCAGCAATACTACTTCTGGATATTTGGCTTCTCCAAGCCGTAGCCGTTGCGCTTGTCTACACGCTTCAAAAGCAACGATACAAAGACCGAGATAACGCCAAATAGTGCGAATATCGACATCGGAATAGTATAGTCGTAAGTAACGCCCTCAGCTGTTTCGATAGTAGCATAATTTTGAATTACCTTACCGATAAGCACTGGCACCATCGAAAGACCGATATTCTGAATATAGAAGATGATGGCGTATGCCGAGCCGAGCTGCTTCAATGGGATAATCTTCGGTACAGCAGGCCACATTGCCGATGGTACCAACGAGAAGGCGATGCCTAACACCACCATAACAATAATGGCAAACCACCACTCGTTCAACACCGGAAGTGCAAAGAGAACATGTACGAGTGTGAGCATCAACGAGCCGAGCATCATCAGCGTAGCACCCTTGCCGATACGGTCGTAGAGCGTACCAAAGAGTGGAGTGAGCAGAATGGTGCCAAATGGCAACATCGCAGGGATAAGGCCTGCCAATTCGGGCTCTACGCCATATTTGTATATCATCAACTTCGCCGCAAACTTCAAGAATGGGAATACGCCCGAATAGAACAGTACACAAAGGGTTGCGATAAGCCAAAAGCCCGTGTTTGTGAATATCACCTTCAAGTCGGCAAAGTGGAAACTCTCATCCTCGCCCTGCTCCTCGCTAACACCCGAAGCGTCGAGTTTTTTATCCATCACGCAATAGACAACATACGACAGCAGACCAACGCAGAGTAGTGCCGCGCCGAGCAGTACTGGCGACGATATTGCGCCAAAATGGTTGGCAATAGGCAGACTGCACGCTAATGCAACGGCTGTTCCGATACGCGCCATAGCCACCTGCAAGCCCATTGCAAAGGCGAGTTCGTGACCAGTAAACCACTTAGCGATAATCTTTGTGACGGTGATACCCGTAATCTCGGCTCCCATACCGAAAATTGCAAATCCAAGTGCTGCGAGCAACACCGACATAGGGTAGCCGAATAGGGTAGTCGTACCAAAATCGGCATAGAGAGCGTACCACTTGATAAGGGTACCGAAGAACATCAACGAACACGACATCAAGCCCGTGAAGCGCACTCCGCACTTGTCGAGGATGATACCTCCGAAGAAGAGCATCAACAGGAATACATTGATGTAGCCATACGCTCCCGAAAAGAAGCCATACTCATCGCTTGTCCAGCCCAAGCCACCCTCGGCAGGGGTTTTCGTTAAAAGGTCTTCAAGCGGAGCCATTACATCGGTGATGAAGTATCCGCACATCATCGTAAACGACACGATAAGCAGAGCACTCCATCGCGCCACCTTCGAGTCACTGAGTTTTTGTGTGATAGTTTGAGTCATAAAATCTATTATTTAAGTTTTGTTTGATATTTTTTACTATTTAGTATAGGTTTTCAGCACCTCGTACGCCTCTTCGATACCCAACTCGCCCGCCTTCGAGATATCAAGACACCCCTTGCGCGTATCTTTCATATATATCTGTATCAGACCACGATTGTAGTACGCCTCGGCGAAGTGAGGGTTTAATTCGATGGCCTTTGTGTAATCATCGTATGCCTCGGGGAATTTGCCCGACAAGGCGAGAAGGTTTGCACGATTGTAGTAGGCGTAGGCAAATCCCGAATGGAGCTTTATCGCCTTTGTTAGGTCGGCTATCGCCTCGTCGTAGTTGTATGTGCGTGTCGAACGATTGTGCAGTTGTCGCGCAGGGTCTGACTCAATCGAAATTCGCTGGTAGCCGTTGTCAATCGAGGATATAAAGTCAATCATTTCGGCCTGCGTGGCTGCACGATTGAGATAAACAAATGGATTAGTTGGCGAGACCTGAATGGCTGCTGTATAGGTATTTACAGCGTTCGTATATTGCTTAACCAACGACTCCGAAATGGCGAGTTGGAACAGCTGCTCAAATGTTGTTGTACCGACCTTTGTACTCTGCTTCAATCGACGATTGATAGCTACAAGCGAGTCTGGTGCGAGGCTGCTTTCGCGACACGAAACGGCAATCAAAGGGTTGTCGAGTCGCTTCAAGAAGTCCTCAGCACGCTGCGAGTGGAATTTACTTGCCGTGGCGGTTTGCTCGACTGAGTCTTGCGTGAATGTGAATTTAAAGAGTGGCAGTAGTGCCATCTTCTCGTTATTCGTGCGGCGCGATGTGATGCGCTCAAACGACGAGCCAGCCAACTTACTCTCGAACGACAACAACTTGTCGAAGCGGCGCGTCGTGTCGGCATAGATAGAGTAGGTGGTATCATTCAAGCGCGACTTATACTCCGCAATCTTGCGCTCGGCAATCTGCTTGTCGCTACGCGAGCCCTTGTAGTCGCGCAGAAGATGGCGCAAGTAGCTACGGCCAAGATAGGCATTTGCAAAGTCGGGATAGAGCTCTATCGCCTTGGTGTAGTCGTTTTTGGCACGCTCAATCTCGCCCAACTGCTGATAGAGTATAGCGCGGTTATAGTAGACTAAAACATTGTCGGGCGAATACTGTGCCACCTTGTTGTAGTCTTCGAGTGCGCGGTTATAATCGCCTATGCGACTGCGAATTATGGCGCGATTGAAGTATGTTATCGAACTTGTGGAGTCGAGCTGTATTACCCGGTCGAGGTCTGCCAACGACTGCATCGGGCGATTGGTTTCGTTGTAGACTAACGCACGATTAAAGTAGGACATCGGCAACATCGAATCGCACTTCACCGCCATATCGAAGTCGCGTTCTGCCTCCTCCAAGCGGTTTTGTTGCATCAACAATACACCTCGACGGTTGTAGCCCATAGGGCTCTCGCGGTTGGTACGAATACCGAGGTCGAAGTCGGCATAAGCACGCACCGTATCTTTGAGGTAGAGATGGCAGACACCTCGATTTATGTAGGCATCAGCAACCTTTTTTTCGTAGCGTATAAAGTTGTTGAAATCCTCGATAGCCTCCTCGAATTGCTGATTTAATAGGCGCGTAACGCCACGCGAATAGTAGGGATTTGGCAGGTCGGGGCGCAGCTCTATCGCCTCACGAAAATCCGAAAGTGCATCATCGTAATTACCTAAGCGCGAGCGTGTTATGGCGCGGTATGTAAAGGCAGTTGTAAAGACTGGATTTTTATCTATTGCCTCTGTAAAATCGGCCTCAGCGCCAAGCAGGTCGTCAAGATTATATTTTGCAATTCCGCGCAAGAAATAACCCTCGTAGGCCTTGTCATCGAAGCGCAACAGCACATTCAGCGTGCGTATCGCCTCCTTGAAGTTGTTGTCCATCATCTGACGGCGACCTACATAGAAGAAGTAGTCACGATTGTACTGCGCCACAACCGAAGTCGTGGCGAACAATACAAATAATATCGCAATTACCGCTTTACGCATTTTAACTCTGCTTTTAGCTATTAGCCATTGGCTTTTTAATAAAAATCAAAATACCTTTAATTGTCCATTGTCAATTCGTCAATTATCAATTTGAAAACGCTTTGCGTTTTAGTTGTCGTTGTATCCAAAACGAGTGAGTTGGCGGTCGTTATTGCGCCAATCGTCATTAACCTTGACAAAGAGTTGCAGGAAGACCTTTTTGTCGAGAAACGCCTCGATGTCGGCACGAGCCTGCTGACCAACTTTTTTGAGTCGCTCGCCCTTATGACCGATTACAATGCCCTTCTGCGAGTTGCGTGCCACATATATCGTCGCCGAGATGCGGTCGATGGTCGGCTCCTCCTTGTAGGAGTCAATCTCGATTTCGCAGCAGTAGGGTATCTCCTTGTCGTAGTTTAATAAAATCTTCTCGCGGATAATCTCCGAGGCGAAGAAACGCAGGGTTTTGTCGGTCAGCGTATCCTTCGGATAGTAGGACTCACCCTCGGGCAGTCGCTCCAAGATTGCACCAAATATAGCCTCGATATTGAACTGCTCCTTTGCCGATGCAGGAACAATCATCGCCTCAGGCAGACGCTCGTGCCACTCGGCAACGATTTTTTCGAGCTTCTCCTGCGTTGTAAGGTCTATCTTGTTGATAACCACGATTGTCGGTATTGCACTTACGGCAATCTTCTCGATAATATCGGCATTGCGCTCGCTCTGCTCCTCGACCGTATCGGTAACATAGAGAATCACATCGGCATCGCTCACTGCGCCACGCACAAAGTTCATCATCGACTCCTGCAA
>SUZP01000003.1 GCA_015059865.1 Rikenellaceae bacterium
CAGATTCGGGACAAAAGATATTTAATATGAGAAAATCGCAAAATTGTATTATACTGAATATCAGAAAAATGAGATTTGACAATTCTCCAATAATGAGCAATACTCAAATCCTCCTCCCGCAACTAAACGAGACAAGTCGAAAGATTTGTCTCGTTTTTTGTTGCGCTCGGAGGCTCGGTCTGTCGGTGGCGGTGTGGCAGAGTTTTCTGCGATACATTAGCGGCATTAAGGGCTAGTAACGGCTATTAAGGGCGATTAAGGGAGGCGCAGAAAAATGCGTGCGAACCTTACTATCCTTTACTTGCCCTTACTCGCCCTTAAAAATTAAATCGCACGCCCCTTTGCAGAAAATAAAAATAATTTCTAAATTTGTAATCGGATTGCGGAATACGCAGTTTGTTTGATGGCATTTAGGCTATTGGTTTGCAACGAAAACGACCAATTTTAAGAGCAAACACACCAATAGGCACGATAAATGCCCTCGCTGTATAGCGTGGGTTGTGCTTATGTGTTTGTAGGTGCTTGGTCGTACCTCGTTGCAGTAAGTCCAGACCACGCTTCTCTTTTTGAGTTAAACGGTTGCCATCTAACGGCAACGAGTGCAAACAGCACAATTATATGTTTAACTTAAATTCAAAGTATTATGAAAAAGATTTTCGGATTGATGTTGCTATGTGCAACTACCGTTTGTCTAACTTCTTGCTTTGGTGGCAGTTCTTCGAGCCCACGAGTAGAAGATGACAAGTATTGGGAGTCGGTGAGCCGAGAGCAAGCATTGAAAAAAGCAGGAATGGAGGGTGCTGCTACTATCGAAAGAAATGCTCGTAGAGAGTATATGAAAGGTGGTGGCTATACTGCTCCTGATGGCAGCAAGCAAGTTCACTACAAAGGCTCAAAAGAGCAAAAAGAGATGTTGGAATTGATTGATAAGTATATGGATTAAAACAGTTGTAGTTATGTATAGTGAAAATGAACATAAGGAATTTGCAGACAATCAAGAATGGGTAGAGTCTGCGATAAATGTATTGTCATATTTAATACTCATAGCAGGAGGAATTTGTACAATCCTATTTTCAATTCGCAATTGTGATAGACCATATTTAGGCTTCGACTTGGATTATTTTGACTTTTGGGGATTCATAGTTGCGTTAATCTGTACTATTGTTTCTTTTATTTCTTGGAAAGTGTTGGCAATTATAGTTAGATGTTGCCTTAAATATTTACATTCATAAATCATATATCGTATGTTATTTAGTATTTTATGCTTCTTTTGTTTCCTCACGGAAATTCTCGGAGAAAAACACGGTAGGAGATAACGATTCGGGAGCAATTTCGGTTGCTCCCTTTGATAACAAAATTTTTAAGTGTAAATTTGTATATAAATACCTAAATTTTTAGTAACAGGCAACAAGTTCTTACTATTCCTCCTACTTTACCCATTAATTTTAAGGCGGGATACGCCTGAGTAACTAATTGATAGGTAGTCCTATATCATAGGTAGATATTAGTCTATTTTTGAAAATAAACTTTGTCAAACAAAGTGGGATAAATTGGGTAAAAGAAGGGAAAATCTGTTTGTATAGACAATGCTCGAATAAAAGATAATCTTTTAAGTTAAAATAGCACAGACAGAGGGAGGTTTTCGCCTCCCTCTATTGATTAAAAAGTACGATAATTAAATTGAAACACTTCCTCTGATTCCGATATTCTAAAATAAAATACCCCAACAGTTGATTGCTGATGGGGTTGAATATCAAAAGTTAAATGGATACTATATTTATTCGTTAGTTGGTATTAATCTCGCTGTTTCTTCTAACATTTTAAGGTCTAAGATAGGTAACGGGAATTTGGTCAATTGACTCCCTGCTGTTCTAGCAATCATAATTCCTCTTACCGCTCCTACTGCAATATTGAGTATGGTTCTCATCAATTCATCATTGATTTGCACACCATCTTTTGTAGATATAACAGCCTTAGCCTCCTCGGGTTCTCTATAACTGAAATGAAACATATATCTACATTCCAATATAGGCTCATCATTGTACGCATATTGTACTCCAAAATCAACAACGAGCGTTTTATCATTAATGTTTGGAATAACATTATTAATATACCCAAACTTCAACACATTGGGATTGATATCTTCATGTGGAGTATTGAGCATAAATTTAACTTCATTGCTATTTACTAATGCTACCTCTATTCCTCGTGTTTTCATAATCTTAGCAGATTGTTGTTATTGGTTGAGAATATCTCTGATAATCCATTGTACGATTGTTGTTTGTACGAATGTAAGAATAGTTTCTATGTGGAATGTGAAAAAGTACATTTATAGAATAATCTCGTTGTTCATAAACATCTAGTTGCTTTGTTACCACTTGTATAATTGGGCTATCAAGAACAGCAGAAATCTTGGCCAAGGTTCTCAATGTAAAGTTATGAGTACCTTTTAACCACTTGGATATCTCAGATTCTCGCTTGCCCATAAGCTCAGCAAATTCTTTTTGAGAGATTCCTCGTTCTGCAAGAATGCTATCAATTTTACTTGCTATATCAAACGACAAATCAACCTCAATGCTTATTTCCTTTGACACATTTCCCAAACATTCTAAAAAAAGATTTTTCGTGTCCATGGTTTTTGCTTATTATATGGTTATTTTGACACTATTGTCAATAATTATTTTATTTAAATCTAATCTTATTTGATTCTTGCGAATATAATAATTTATCGCCCGTTCAATACTGGCTAGATCATTGGTGTATTGGATAATGTTCGGATTATTGTTGTAACTTCCACGCTTAGTGTCGCCATTTCCTATTATCAAGATTCTATCTGACAGTCTTACGCAATACAATCTTAGTGTGTCATGATTTTTTCTATACTTTATATCTAATGGTATTGCGACTACATTATCTTTCATCTTGCTTTCATTTGTTCGAAATAGTCGTTCATATGCTCCATTTTCTGATATTTTCTGTATCATCGCAATGATTCTCTGAAAATCATCTTGTATTAATGGGTCTGATGAGTTCTTGAATTTGAGCATAAACTCAGTGAATTCAGTTTGACTTTTATCTGCAAACTGAAAAGTGTAGATGCCTGCTGCATCTGTAATTAGAAGACCCTTGATCTCAACGATTCTCTTCATAGATGGGTAACTATGCGAGTGCAAAGATAATACCATTTTTCTAAAATTGTACATTTTTTGTTGAAAAAATTAACTTATAAGTGTATTTTTTATTATAAGCACCGCTTTTTACAAAAAAATCAAACATTTGCTATTCTGAAAATAACGCAACAGCCTACTTATTTATAACATTTTGTTTTATATTCATTGTACCACTTCCAAAAGGCAATTACTAAGTCGTAATCAATTAAGAAACGGTTAGATAAGTTGATTGTTTGTTCAACTAAACGAGACAAGTCGAAAGATTTGTCTCGTTTTTTGTTGTGCTCGGAGGCGAATTGCTATGCAATGAAAAACCTTGTGCAAATAGCCTAAAAGAGAATAAAATTGCCGAGCAGAACAAACTGCTCGGCAATACTCTCGTCTCTCGTCTTTCATCTCTCGTCTATTTCAAAAATCCCTCTATTCCCGCCCCAAACAACGCAAAATCGTACTTTACGGGGTCCTCCGCATCGTGATTGCGGAGGGCGGAGGTTATCTCCTCGACAGCCTTCCAATCGTTGGAGTTGCGAGTGAGCAATCCCAAAGCGCGCCCCATATTGCCCGTATGAACATCTAACGGCAGGTACAAAGCCGAGGTCGGTATGCGTTGCCATGCTCCGAAATCTACACCTCGGTTATCTCGGCGCACAAACCAGCGGAAATACATATTGAGTCGTTTGCACGATGCCCCCTTCGCAATTGAGGAGAGGTGTTTCTCGCAGTGCGGACAGTGCTCCACCTCGAAAAACTCTCGGCGCAACTCGGCAAGTACCCTCTGAATTGAGCCTTCACGCTCATACAACCCCTGCACAGCCTCGCCAACACTACCCCACTTAGCACAAAGAGAGCGCAATGCGACGACAAAATCACGAAAATCCTGACCATTGAAGGTGCGATGAACATAGCGCAAAAGCGGTTGCAAGTCCTCCTCCGAAGCGTTCATCGTAAAGTCGAATGGAGCGTTATCCATCATCTCGACCATACGGCGTGCACTCTTGACAATCGCCTTGCGGTTGCCCCACGCGATGGTCGCTGCGAGAAAGCCTGCAATCTCTCTATCCTCCTGACGCTCAAACGAATGGGGAATACTTATAGGGTCCGCCTCGATAAATTCGGGGCGGTTGTAGCGGTCGTGCAGCGTTTCGAGCAGGTCGTGCAGCTCCTCGTGCGAAAGGTTAGAGTATCGCTCCATCGCTCATAACTATTTTACGGTCAGCCATTTCCGCCAATCGCTCATCGTGAGTAACCATAACTATCGTCTGTCCGAACTTCTCACGCACCTCGAACAGCAGTCGCTGAATCTCATCGCGGTTGTGGGTGTCGAGGTTGCCCGTAGGCTCATCGGCAAGCAGCACCGAAGGCTTATTCATCAACGCCCTCGCAATGGCAACTCGCTGTTGCTCACCGCCCGACAACTGTGCCGGTTTATGCTCAGCTCGCTCCGACAAACCGACTGCCGAAAGCAGCTCCAAAGCCCTCTGCTTCGCCTCCTTGCGCTTTGCTCCGCCAATAAGTGCCGGCATCATCACATTCTCCAAAGCCGAGAACTCAGGCAAGAGGTTATGGAACTGAAAGACAAAGCCTATATGGCGATTGCGGAACTCTGCCGTGCGCTTCTCGTTGAGCGCAAAGAGTTTTGTGCCGTTAATCTCCACCTCGCCACCATCGGCAGGGAGAAGTGTGCCAATAATCTGCAAAAGGGTTGTCTTGCCTGCGCCACTCGCACCGACAATCGACACAATCTCGCCCTTCTCAACTTCGAGCGAAACACCTCGCAACACCTTCAAGTCACCAAACGACTTCTCGACATTAGAAACCTTTATCATTTTGGTTGAATTTTTCGTAAAGTTTTATTGTCTGCACTGCCTCTTTTATGTCGTGCACTCGGAGCAGTGTCGCACCCTGTCGCAACGCCTCCCAATGTACCGCCTGCGTAGCCGACAACGCCTCATCGGGGGTTATGCCGAGAGGCTTGTAAATCATCGACTTGCGAGATACACCCACCAACAACGGTTGCCCCAACACCTTCAAGCGATGCAACCCTGCAAGGAGTTCGTAGTTCTGCTCCACAGTTTTGGCAAAGCCAAAGCCGGGGTCCAACGCCACACGACTGCGCTCTATACCAGCCTTGTCAATTGCCGATAATCGCTCCTGCAACTCCTTCGCTACCTCGGCAACAACATCGCTATATTCACTCTGTTGCTGCATCGTCTGCGGTGTTCCGCGCATATGCATCGCAATATAGGGTAATTTGCGCTCCGCCACCACATTGAGCATCTCCGCATCGCCCACGCCTGCCGTAATATCATTTACGACGACCTCTCCAAAGCGGTCGGTGGCTCGGCGGATAATCTCGGCACGGAAGGTATCTATCGAAATTGGCCTATCGCCCGACACCTCACGAGCAGCCGACAGAGCCATCTCTACCCTCTGCCACTCCTCCTCAACCGATACATCCTCGGCATCGGGGCGTGAGGAGTAACCGCCAATATCCAATATCGCAGCACCCTCGTTCAGAACCCTCTCCACTCGCTCCGCCACGGTCTTGTGCGACTGCGTGCGCGAAGAGGCATAAAACGAGTCGGGCGTGGCATTCACAATCGCCATAACACCCCTCTGCCACAATATATTATCGAGATTGTCCATTGTTCATCATCTTGAAGCGATACGCCAACTCCGCAACATCTTTCTCGACATCTTCGAGATGGATATTCACTATTGCAAAGTCGGCTCGTGCAACCAACTCGTCATCGCCCATCTGCGCCTTGACACGAGCCTCTATCTGCTCACGGCTTGCGCCATCACGCGCCATCGCTCGCTCTATACGCAACGGCAGAGGTGCCAACACCGCCACCGTCTTATCTACCACCGCATCAAAGCCCGACTCAAACAAAATTGCCGACTCCAAGATGCAGAAGTCGCCCTCCTGCTCCTCTGCCCAACGCAGAAAGTCAGCCTTTACGGCAGGATGAACGATGGAGTTGAGCCGAGCCAACTGCTCCTCCGAGCCGAAAACTCGGCTTGCGAGATAGGAGCGATTGAGCGCACCATCAGCGTAGCACTCCTCGCCAAATTCGGCAACAAGAGCCTTGCGCAACTCATCGGACTCATTCATCAACGCCTTGGCGCGAGAGTCCGAGTCGTAGAGCGCGACACCACGCTCTGCAAACATTCGGCAGACGGTACTCTTGCCGCTGCCAATACCTCCGCAAATGGCTACTTTAATCATTTTCAGGGAGTGGAATATCGTCAAAATCGCCTATTGACACTATCTTCAAGTCACTGAAACGCACCGAGATAGCATCTTGCATCGAGATAGGAGAGATACGCACTTTGTACTCCTGAGCAAGCGAATCAACAACCTCACCATCAGCTGTCATTACAGGTACTTCGACAATATCGTAGTTGAGTTCCGAGAGAGGAATACTCACGCGACGCGAGGTGTAGAAACCATAGCCAAAGAGATTTGTTCCTTTGCCCTCAACCACGCAAGGTACCACGATACGCTCGCCATCGACCTTAACCTTGATATTGAAATCGGTCGTGTAGGTATAGTTTAACTTGGAGATATACCACAAAGTGAATGATACGGCCAAGAGAGCCAGAAATACTGGTGAAATATACTTGCGCAACCTCTGTGCGCCAACCTTCAAAAGTGCGATAATTCTTTTCATATCGCAAAGATAGAAAATAATTCAAAATGCAGAGTGCAAAATATAAAATTATTTCGGAATTATCTTAGCTCTGCACTTTTAGCGCTCTAAATACCCCTTCATCTTATCGGGCTCAGTACACGAAATAACGATATTTTGGCCATCCCATTTACGGATAAGAAAGAGATTTTTAGAGCCAGTAGCATAGAGTGAGAATGAGCCGATAGCGCGTGTATAATATTTGCCATAATAGCCAAACAAGCCACCTACGCCACCAGTACGGATTGCACCACGCATAGCCTTTGTGGGTAGTTGCTCTACGCTCTTTATCTCGTCACGATTTATCACAATGCTCTTGTAGCGGCGCAAAACCACAATCTGCGACTCCCCTATCTCCAACCGTTGCGGAGCCAACCCCTCGCACGCCAACATCGTTGGAATCATTATTACATTAAAGAGAATTAGTCCTACCAAAGGCTCTATATTATCCGTTTGAGTGAATATCTCATAGAGCATAAACGCCGACACTCCCACCCATAGGATAAAAAAGGAGAATGTTATCACCCACACGCTCCTGCTCCACACAAACGGAACGGTATAGAAGCCTTTGTTACCCATATTTTTGCCATTAGCCGTTAGCCATTAGCCATTAGCTATAAATAATTTTTAATTCTTAATTTTTAATTTAATGCTCCGCATTAGAACTGAACCTTCACTCCCACCGTAAACGATGCGCCCATCTCGCGATAGAATGCCCACCGATATTTAGGCAACACATCGCCAAGCAGATTATCTCCCTCGGCATATACAGTGCAGGTCTTATTCACATGCCAATCGGCATAGAGGCCTAAATCGAGCGAAGTAGGTGCATCGAACACTCCTCTCTGCACAGACGATGCAATTCCAAATAGTGAATAGTCTTGTATGCAGGTCCATTTGGTCGTGCCATACAACTCCGCCGACAAGCCCAAAGTGAATTTTTTGTGCGTATATCGCACCTTCACCAACGCCTCGATAGGAGGCATAGCGCTCTTCACACTTGCAAAATCGGTATATAGCGAGCCCTTGACCTCAGCCGTAAGCAACAACTGCGATATAGGTTTATAATCCACGGCACCACACAACGACCAGATATTGCGCTTGGCACTCTCCACGCCAAAGAATATTTGGTTTATATTGTACCAATAGAGGGCACTCTTCATAAACGACATATTGGCATAGAAGCGATACGCAAACTTACTGCTTGCCGAGTGTCCCGACACTCCGAAGCGCACATTCCACAACTCGGTATTCGGCAACACCGTATTAGCGGCCAACGAGCCATCAGCACCACCCAAAATTGCCACATACGGATTGCGGCGCACCAACGAGTAGTAGCTATTATTCTGCAACTCACCATCGACCTCTACATAGGGCACAAACGAGCCTTTGTCGTTGATATTTAGCGACATCGCCACATACGGAAAGGCGTGCCATCTATCTTGTTTCTTCGTATCGGCCGGATTGTGGTCGTAGAAGACCTTTGCACCTACGGTCAAGTCAATCAAACCACCCGAACGATAGCGATACAACAGCGTACCACCGACGATAGAGTTGTTATAAGCCTTCAACGAACGCAGGCCGTAGTAGCCTCTATAATCGATATCCAACGAAAAGGCACTACGCTTGGTTATCTCGCGTGCCAAGGCCATACCGCCCGTAACATTCATCTGTTGATAGCGCTCCTCAGCTATAAAATGCTCGGACTTGTCGTTATAGAGGTCAGCCGAGGCGTAGACTCTGAAATTGAGATGGCTGTAATCGGTAAACGAATCGCCAAACGACAACGCCAAATTCACATCTTCGAAGTCTACCTTTCGACGCTTAAACTCCAATATAGGCGTTCCATTTTCGGTATACTCGTTGTGCAGAGGATAGCGGTGGTAGGTATCCATACGGTAGAACAAATCGCCCGCCAAGGTGTAGCGACCGAAGTATTTACCACCCATAACACCAAATTTATTATTCATCTGCATCGAGCGATTATCCTTGTAGACCTTGCCACCAAAGCCACTCTTGTAGCGTAACTTTGAGTATTGTCCGTAGTGTTGCGCATATCCAGTCAGATAGCCCACATCGGCACGATGTGTCGTGGCGTACAAATCGCCCACCGTATTGAGTGGGTATCCTGCACCCAACTTCAAGTAGAAAGGATATTGGCGTTTGTACTCCCAATAGGTTACGGTTGCGGGGTTAAATCGATGTGTACCGAGCGCCGAAGCAAACGAGCGCGGCGTAATGGTATAATCTATTTCGGGGCGCAGGGTGATAGTATCGACCATATTCGGTGTGATATCCATCTTGTGCGCACTGCCAATTTCGGGTGCGTAATCCTTTGTTACCTCGACCTGTTTCGCAACCTGTGCCGATGCCGAGAACGACACCGCACAGAGCGCAATGAGCATTGTTATATATCGTTTCATAATAGCCACTAATTCAACTTTTCGAGTTTCGACTGCGCCTCTGCCACAATACCATCATCGGCAGGAGTATAACCATCCACAACGCTACGATATGTTGCCTTCGCTTGGAAGAGGTCGTTGCGCTGCACATATATATCGCCAAGCAATATAAACGCCTTTCCCAACCAGTAGGCGTGTGGCGTCTTGCTATCCGCCAAGGCGTATATCTTCTGCTCGCACTCATCGAGTTTTGCCTCGCCAAAGAGAGCCTCAATAACACGATAAGCCGACTCGGCGCCCTCAACATTCGAGACATCTGCCGCAAGCATCTCATATATCTTGCGAGCCTCTGCGCTCTCGCTTCGCGAGGTGTGCACCTTAGCCTTTGCAAAGCGCACTCTGCGCAACATCGCAGCATCGACATCTGCCAATGTATCCAAATCGTTTGCCATAACAATCAAAGCGTCATCATCTTTGCGCAAAATCACCGATTCGGCATATCCGTTTGCCGACTCCGTACGCGAGGCAGGACTATCCGCCAACTCGTACATACGACGAAAAGCTGAGGCCGATTCGCCATACATCTGGTTGTCGAAGGTCACACGCGCCAGCTTCTCGACCACAGGCACCGTATATTGATTTTGCGGCTGCTCAGCCAACAGTTTCAAGCTCTCGACCGCACGGTCAAGGCTGTCGCTTTTGAGATAGCAGTCGCTCAGGCAGAACAACGCATCGTTGGTGTAGTAGCCCTTCGGATAGCTCTCCAAATAGCCCCTCAAATGCGATATCGCATCGGCAGTACGGTCGGCAAGATATATATTTTGCGCTGCACGGAACGACAACGAGTCGCGTGCCATAATACTCAAATCACACTCTACACCCGTACGCTCGGCGTATGCGAAGTAGTCGTTGATATTACCCTTTGCCACATATATCTCGCGCACACTCTGCATCGCATCTTTCGCAGCCGCCGACTGTGGAGCCGCAGAGATTATGCGGTCGTAGTATTGTAACGATTTGTCGCTATTGCCAAGGTTGAAATGCACCAAGCCCAAATCGAGCAGTGCAGGTGTATAGTATGGCGACTGCGGATACTTCTCAACAAACGACTCCAACACCGTAGCTCCATCGGCATAACGCCCAAGCGAGACATAGGTACGACCAAGCTCGTAAGCTGCATCGTCGTTGTAGTCGCCACAATTCTCACTCTGCATCTGTCGCAGTGCTCCAATCTTTGCCGTGGTCTTGCCCGCCAAGCCGAGCGATATGGCGCGTTGATACTTCGCATAATCCTGCTCTGCCGTTCCGAGAGCCAATGCACCCTCGTAGCTCTTTACGGCATCAGCATATTTGCGTTGCGAGTACTGTGCATCGCCCAAACGATTGAAGGCGTCGGCACGATAGCGGTCTGCCGTCTTGTAGAGCCACACAAAGCCCTCGAACGACTTTTGGCTCTTTGCCATATTCTTCAATGTAAAGTGGGCATAGCCGAGGTTATAGAGCGCCATTTTGTACTCACGCTCCGACTTCGGCGCGCGTTTGAGATAGTAGTCGTAGTAATCTATCGCCTTGGCGTAGTTACCCAATTTATACTCTATCTCAGCCAACCAGAATAGACACAAAGCGTTGTACTTAGGGCTCACACCTATCTTCTGCGCCTCGCCAAGCGCCGACTTCGCCTTCTCGTAGTCGCCCACCATAAAGGCCTCCAAGCCGTTGAAATAGGCTATCTTCTGCAATGCCGCACGCTGCGTACCATCGGGATTAGGGAAGGCCTTAATCGCCTTATACGCCATTTCGTAGTCGTGCGAGTTGTAGTAGGCGGCAATCAACAGCTCGCGCGCCTCGTCTACACGCTCCGAGTCGGGATACTTCGTGATGTAGCGCGTCAGCACATTTATCGACTCGTTGAATGTTCCGCCACCCGTCTCGAAGAGCAACTTGCCATAGTTGAACAGCGCATCCTCGGCAATCTCATTCTTGTATTTGTCGTCTGCCGCCATCGCAAAGGCGTGAATGGCCTGTCGCTTATCGTCACGACGAATATAACAATCTGCCAAGTGATACGAGGCATTCTGTGCCAACTCGTCGCTACCCTCTGCCACCTTACGCAGAGCCTCGATAGCCGTAGCATAATCGGTCGAGCGATACGCCGAGTAGCCGAGGATATAGTTCTCCTCGCGCCCCATCTTACCGCCCGAACGCTGATACATCGAGATATAGATAAACGCCTTGTTATACCCCTGCAAGCGATACCACGCCTCAGCAATTACGCGCATCAACTCCGTGCGCTCCACCTCGACCGACTGCTTCAACAGCTCGTCGCCACTCTTCACGACATATTGATAGTTGCCGCGCGCAAACTCGATTTGAAAGAGGTAGTAGGGGATAACCTTTGCGTAGTTGTCGCTCTTGCGCAGCGACTCAAAACCGCGATATGCCTCCTTGTAGTTGCCACGAGCGTAGTGGATGTAGGCCTTGTAATATGTTGCGTGGTCGGCATAGTTGCCCGCAGGTGAGAGCAGCGAAAAGAGCTCGTACGCCTTGTCGTGATTTCCGGCAACAAACTCGATATAGCCCATTCGCATATTGTACTTCTCGCGGTCGTTGGCTTTCAGCGCCTTGTACGACACCTTGTCGAGATATTTGCGCGCCATAGCATACTCCTCGCGCTCGCAATAGTACATCGCCAACATAAAGCGCACATCGTTCACATGCACCGACTCAGGATAACGACGCAGAAAGGCGAGCATAATCTTCTCGGCCTCGTTGTCGTGCAACTCGGCAGCGCAGAGAGCCAACTCGAAGTCTATATGACGCACCAACACCTCGTCGTCGAGAGGTATTCGCTCGCGCAAGAGCGTGAGGGCGTGACGCGCCTCAACATATCTACCGTGCTCAATAAGCGATGTTGCACGCTCTGTTTCGCGCTTCACATCAGGCGAGACTACCGCCTCTGCCAATCCTATATTTATCACCGCCAACAGCAGTGCCAATAACCCTTTTTTCAACATAGCAACCCTTTAATTTAGGCAAAATTACAAAAATAAACGGAAAACTAAAAGCGTATACCGAAAAAGTTAAAATATTTAGACAAGTGAGCAGTGAGGAGTGAGGAGTTTTCAAATTGACAATTGATAATTGATAATTGACCTTCGGTCTTCACTGCTCCGCCTCGGCATAGTGTGCAAGCGCCCTCTGCTCTCGGCTTAATCGCAGCGGTGACAATTAAAGGAATTTTTAATTTTTAATTTTTAATTCTTAATTCTCAATTCTTAATTTTTAATAAGGTGCGAGTCCTATAATTTGTTGCGCCTTGACAAGTGTGGGAGTTCGTAAGCCAAAACAAAAAAATTTCGCATTTTTCTCGCCAAATCACATATCAACCCAATATCATCACATATTAACCCATTTAACAAACTGATTATCAGAATATTAAATGGTTTTTTATGCGATTTTTACCACCAAAACGCTCCATAATATGACTGTTATGTTAAAATCGTGCTCGGAAATGGATATGTAGTTGAGTGTCAGCCACTTGCTACGCATGTAACGGGTATTCCTTACACTTTGAACACATCGAGCAACGATGGCTCGTGGTCGGGAAGCGGTAACATTGCTTGGAATACAAATGGAGGAGTGCGTTTAGGATATAATTTGAGTAATTGGGGAGCATCAGGAACAGCTACGCTTAAAAAGAGTTTTAAGATTCCAAGCGATGTGCAAATTTTGATTTATTCAAATGGCACACACCGAGGTTCTGGTGGTTCCTCAAGCCGATATCAAACAACATTCTCTATTGCGATTTCTGGAGCAGGTGTATTCTCATCAACATCATCTTCCGGTTCAGAATCGGAGTTTAATTGCAATGGAATCAGTTCTACTATGAAATCATCATCACCAGAAATTGAGTTGAAAAATTCAAGAGGAACATCTGAATCTAATTCTACAGTTAAGAGTCTAAGAATAGAATATAAGTAGAATTGGTCAAACATATCACTCCGCCCTGCCTCGAAAAAGGCAGGGCGGTTACCATTCCAGTTAGGAAATTTAGATAGAATAGGGAATATAAGGAAATTTCCCTAAACTCACTAAACTCACTAATTTCCCTCTACAAAAACCACCGCCCTCGCAATTTTGTTGCGAGGGCGGTATATTTGATATGCGTTGCCTATTTAAAACTCAATCTTCAACGCCTTAACCACAACTTTTGCCTGCTCCAAGTTGTAGCTACTATTACACTTTATAGTGTTGCTACTTGAAGACATAGATGCACTTGCCGAAGAACAACTCCAAGCCTGATCACCTTTACCATTCTTAGTGTTAGAGACTACGGTTGAAGAACCTACTGTAATAGTTGCCGTATTACTTTCTTTCCACAACGAGCCTGTTCCAGATACAACTCCATTTGCAGTAACCTTCACAGTAACATTCTCAGGGATATAGAATGGTTTTGATTGGATGTAAGCTGCACCGCCCCACTGGTAGTAGCCTAATCGGACTCCACCGTCTGTATTCCAAGCGACAGTTCCCTCTTCTGTCCAGAAGTCTCCATTACTCGAAGTATTCATTACATATGGGATACCAGTTATATGCGTTTTGCATTCAGGGGAAATGACAGAATATCCATTTTTGAGCGAAATATTAACATAACAGTCATATTGTCCCCAATTATTGTGGTCAAAGGATGTACCCCACTCCTTACCGAGTGTTGGATTTACAGTCGTAGTTGTACCATTATGTGTATAGTAGAATGTATAGCTCTGCACCAAGTTGTTAGTGATATATGCGTCGTTAAGCGATGCCTTAACTCGCAAATCGCCACCACCAAGAGTATTGTCGGTCTTCTTGCCGCCATTGTACGAATAGGAACTTCTGATATAAGAATCATCTGTGAGAGCCGCAACAGCGGTAACAGTTACATTTTTAGAGTCGCTCTTCGTAACAACCTCGCCATTAACATTTACATTAGCAAATACCTCTACGGTATACTTTCCACTTGGCACATTCGCTTCGTTATGGCTGAACGAGAGCGTTCCACTCTCTGTAATCTCCTTGTAAAGAGTGTCATCCTCCTTGTAGATACGAGCACCGATAGACTGCACATTTGCTGCATCGACACTACCCGTTACCTTTACATTGCTTATATAGATAGTGTTACCTGCAAATGAGGTATTTGTGCAGTTGTCGTACCAAGTATCGATATACTCATAACCGAATGCTGCATTCTCCCAAACGAACACATATCCTTTGCGGTGCTCTGCTGCAAGGCTCTGTGCAGGAATAGTCTTCACATACCTCGAATCGTCGGCTGAAACCACAGTAATTTTGAGGTCAGCACCCTCGAATGGAGCAACATTCAAGTGGTAGGTGTAGCAACCATCTGCATCCTTAGCGATGGTTTCGAGATTCTCTGCTGTAACCTTCTTATCGCTACCTGCAAACGAAAGCGACATAGCCTTGGTCTGAGTAACAGAGGTAGGAACAGTTGCTTTAGCCTTTGATTCGAGATTTGCAAGAGCTTGTGCTTGCGCCTTCTTCTTCTCACTATCTAGACGCTCTTCCCAATCGGATTTTGCACCAGTAATAGAGCCCGTAGAGCCTGTACTCTCCGCAGAACCAATAAACGCGCCCGCAATAGGTGCAGTCGCCTCGATAGTGATAGACTTTAACTGCTTTGGAGTCTCTTTGTCAGCCTCGAAAGCACGAACTGCAATAGTACCAGTCAATACATTCAACTTCTTTGCACCAATACCATTTGAGCTAACAGCCTCCGAAGTAGAAGCATACATATATGGCTCCCACTTACCATACTGAGTTGTAGGAACGGTAATACTGAGGTCTGATTTATAAGTATATGTATATGTTCCTGTTGCGCTAAACACCCAACCCAAAAAAGTTCCATAATCTTCTTCGTTATAATTGACACCACCAGACAAAGCCATTGAACTTGTAGTTGCGAACGACACCGCATCTGCTGGATAAGCAATGTGATAAACGCGTGGCGACTCGGTTGGAACGATGATATCGCCATTGAACGATGCATAGCTGGTATTTGCACCACTCTTAATATTCAAAGGATTAACGCGGTCGAAAGTCTCGCCATAGTTTGCGCTCTCCTGCAAGAGGGCGATTTGGTCGCCTTCCTCCCACTTAGCATTCAGATTGTCATCATAGGTAGCCTTAGTACCCTCCTCGCCGATACCTACCTCGGCATAGATGCGTACCATTCCCTCAGGAACAACATTGTCACCCACACCCGGAGTGTTTGTTGTCACATCATCAAAATCGCTCTGACAAGCTGCAAATGCTGCAAGTGCCGAAATCGAAACAAATAACTTTTTCATATTCTCTAAATTTTTTTCTATTTCACAATATTACTAATACATCTCGTACTCTCCGTTGCCTGTCAAGTCGAAGGCCAATTGGTCATTTAAATTCGAAAACGACATCGTCATATAGACCTCGTCGCCCCAAACATAGTCGTCAAAGATTTCGCAACCTGCATCGAAAGCCTCCATCACAGACTCGAACAATCGACCATAGTTTGCTCGCTCCTTCAACATATCCAAAAAGTCCTCGTTATCGCTATCAATAGCCACAGAGCCACCAGATGATTTATTTGATTTGCTTCCGCCATCATTCGCACCAAACAACGACACAGGGTTGTTCGAACAACTCTGACAAGCCATAAATGCGACAACAGATAAAATCAAAACAAATAACTTCTTCATAATCTCTTTCTCAGCACCTATCTATTAATATGTACCATACCAACCATCGTGGGTTGCGCTATCATAGGTTAATTCGCCAGTTGAATTCTGAAATCCTGCTTCGCAGGCTACATCAACAACCTCCAACAGAGGCGCAATGTACTCTCTCTTTTGTTTAGTAATTACCATAGTCTTTATTTTTA
This sequence comes from Rikenellaceae bacterium, assembly GCA_015059865.1. Classification (GTDB taxonomy): domain Bacteria; phylum Bacteroidota; class Bacteroidia; order Bacteroidales; family Rikenellaceae; genus Alistipes. The sequence continues at coordinate 16,181 of SUZP01000003.1, forward strand.
ATCCATTATTACTTCCTAACTACACAACTGTATGTATACAGTTCAAAAAATCGATGGCAAATATAGATTTTCAAAATTTTACAAAAAAATTTTTTCAACGAACAGGCGGTTTTCTACAACGGAAAGTAGATAATTTTCGTTATAGCAACTCCGAAGGTGGTCACGGCGCAGCAAAACTGGGGGTTACTGGGGACACACCTACGGTGTTTTACTGGGGGCGGGCGTTCCGCCCTTTACTGGGGAGCGCGGAGAGCAATTTTGCATTTTGCATTTCTCTCGTCTCTCGTCTCTCGTCTCTCGTCTCTCGTCTCTCATCTAAAACTTTTTTCACTTTCAACTAAATTTCGTATCTTTGTCGCGGATATGATATATATGCAAAAGGGGTGAGGCTTTCGGAGTTAAATACAGGCGAGTCGGCAACGGTGGTCAAGGTGCTTGGTCACGGAGGTTTTCGTCGTCGCATCGTGGAGCTCGGCTTTGTGCGTGGCGCAAAGGTCGATGTTGTTCTCAACGCCCCACTGAAAGACCCCATCGAATATCATCTGCTCGGCTACAACATCTCGTTGCGTCGTGCCGATGCCGAGATGATTGTCGTTGTTACCGAGAAGGAGGCTGCCGTACAGTACGAAGAGGTAGACTCCTCCGACAGTGAGAATATAGAAGCCGAGATTAACCGCCGCAAGAGGCATATCAACATCGCCCTTGTGGGAAATCCAAATAGTGGCAAGACCTCGCTCTACAACCATATCACGGGCGAGCACGAGCATGTCGGCAATTATAGCGGTGTGACCGTAGATGCCAAGAGCGCCAAGTGTAAATATAAGGGATACGAGCTCCACATCACCGACCTGCCCGGCACATACGCCCTATCGGCATACTCGCCCGAAGAGTTGTATGTACGCCGACACCTCGCTACGGAGATGCCCGATATTGTGTTGAATGTGGTGTGCGCATCAAACCTCGAACGCAACCTCTACCTCACGACCGAACTTATCGATATGAGCCAGCGTATGGTGGTGGCACTCAGTATGTACGACGAGTTGCAGCGCAACAACGCCACGCTCGACCACGAGCTGCTCGGCAAGATGATGGGTGTGCCGATGATACCTGTCGAGGGGCACAGCGGCAAGGGCATCGAGGAGTTGCTCGACACGGTGATTGCCGTATACGAAAATAGCGATGAACGCGTGCGCCATATCCACATCAATCAAGGTATTGTTGAAGAGAGTGTTATGGCTCTCAACAAGGATATGAAGGAGCATCGCGACGAACTACCAAAGTGTTTCCCTCCGCGCTACTTCGCAATGAAGATGCTCGAAGGCGATGCCGACATTCAGCTGATGCTCAAAAAACAGAGCAGACGCTATACCGAGTGGCTCAGCATCTGCAACAAAGAGCGCCAGCACCTGAAATATGACCTCGGTGACGACGAGGATATTCAGACCACGATGGCAAACCAGAAGTATGGTTTCATTATGGGAGCCCTGCGCGAGACATACACCAAGGGGCAAGATAGGCTCGAAAATATCACCAACGCCATAGATGCAGTGGTAACACACCGCGTATTGTCGTATCCGATATTTATCTTTATGATGTGGTTGATGTTCTACTGCACCTTCCGACTTGGTGCCTATCCGCAGGAGTGGATTGAGCAGGGTGTAGCCTTTATCGGGGGATTGTTCGAGCGTTGGCTGCCCGATGGCATCTTGAAGGATTTGGTGTGCGACGGCATCATCGGAGGTGTAGGCAGCGTGATAGTCTTCCTGCCGAACATTATGATTTTGTACCTCTTCATCTCGTTTATGGAGGATTCGGGCTACTTGGCTCGTGCGGCTTTTATTATGGATAAGGTGATGCACAAGGCAGGTCTGCACGGCAAGTCGTTTATACCACTTGTGATGGGCTTTGGCTGCAATGTGCCAGCCATAATGTCTACGCGCATTATCGAGAGTCGCAGCAGCCGACTTATCACAACATTTATCATACCTTTTATGTCGTGCAGTGCGCGACTGCCGATATATATTATCCTTATCGGCACCTTCTTCGCATCACACTCTACGAGTGTTATGCTCGGCTTATACCTGCTCGGCATTGTCGTAGCGATGATTACCGCACTGCTGATGCGAAAGTTTATGTTCAAGGAGGATGAGACACCTTTTGTAATGGAGCTACCTCCGTACCGCATACCGACATTCAAGGCTACAATGTCGCACATGTGGGCTCGATGCGCACAATATTTGCGCAAGATGGGAGGTATGATACTTATAGCCTCGGTTATCGTGTGGTTTCTCGGCTACTTCCCTCGCCAACAGGAGAGCGAAAGCAGTGCCGAGCACTACGAAAACTCCTACATAGGTCGCATTGGACACCTCTGCGAGCCTATATTCGAGCCTCTCGGACTAAATTGGAAGTCGAGCGTATCGTTGCTCTCAGGCGTAGCAGCGAAGGAGATTATGGTAAGTACTCTGGGAGTACTTTACAGCGAAGATAACAACGAGAATAGTGCAGAGCAAAGCCCTACACAGCTGCGTAACAAGTTGTTAGAGAGTGGAGATTTTACCACCCCTTCGGCTTTGGCATTGCTTGTATTCACACTACTCTATCTCCCTTGTGTAGCAACCATAGCCGCCATAGGTTCGGAGAGTGGTTGGAAGTGGGCTGCCGCCTCGGTCGTATATAGTACGGTCATAGCGTGGTTGTGCGCCTTTGGAGTATATCACATTGCGCAACTATTTATGTAGCAAGAGTATGGAGTGGCACGAGATTGTGGCTTGGGTAGTTATTATAGCAGCATTTATTGCAGCCGCTGTATGGAGCATAAGGCGTATTCTATGCCCTAAGTCGAGGTGCGCAGGTTGCGACAAAGATTGCCCACTAAACAGATAAGATGCAGAGTTGCCTGCATCTTATCTGTTTAATCTATAAATTGTCTAATGTGTAGTCAATCATCTTCTGCCGCACCAAGGTAGTTGCCGAAGGGCGCATCGAGTGATTTTGGTCGGGATAGACCATCATATCGTACTGCTTGCCTGCGGCGTTCAAGCGGCGACACATCTCCATAGAGTTCTGGAAATGGACATTATCGTCTGCCGTGCCGTGAATAATCAGCAACTTGGTACGCTCTGCCAACTTATCGGCGTGCGAGAGTGGCGAATTATCATCGTAACCCTTCGGATTATCTTGTGGCAAACCGTTGTAAATCTCGGTATAGATGGTGTCGTAATATCGCCACGATGTTACGGGTGCAACAGCAATAGCCATACGGAACAACCCTTCTCCGTGCAGAGCGCAGTTCAGAACCATAAAACCGCCATACGACCAGCCATAGATGCCAATTCGCTCGGCATCGACAAACTCCTGCTTGGCAAGGAAGCGAGCAAACGAAATTTGGTCCTCCACCTCCTTGCGACCGAGGTCGGCGTAGGTGCATTTCTTGAACTTTTCGCCCCTAAAACCTGTTCCGCGACCATCGCAACACGCCACAATATAGCCCTCGTGAGGCAGCGCATCCTCCCAATCGAGCGACCAACGGTCGCGCACCGACTGCGAGCCCGGTCCCGAATACTGCGTCAGCAATACGGGATATTTTTTCGACTTGTCAAATCCAAACGGCAACTGAATATAGTAGTTGAGCGTATCGCCTCGCTCGGTTACGAAGTGCCTAAACTCGCGCTTTGCCCACTTGCCACGCTCAGCAACTTTCACTCGGCTATCAACCAAAGTATCAATCACCTCGCCCGAAGCACGATGCACCGTAACAACATTCGGCATATCGGCAGTCGTGGCGGTGCGGATATAGTAGCGCATACCCTGCGAAGGTTGCACCGAGTAAAAACCAGCCTCCGCCGTATGCAACTTTTTACCCTTGCCGTTCAACCCTATCGAGTAGAGGTCGCGATGCAGAGGAGAACGCTCGGTCGAGAGGTAGTAGATGCGTTTTTTCGCCACTCCAACCACAGAAGTAACCTCCCATTTGCCCGAAGTAATGGCATTCAGGCGACCTCTTTTGATACTATGCAGATAGAGATGATTATATCCTGCCGAGGTCTCCTCGCTTACGATAAATCTATCGCCATCAATAAACTGAATTGTTGCAGCCGAAGGTCTTTCGACATAGGTCGCGCTCCTCTCCTCGTAGATTGGGCGCACCACCCCACTCTCCTCGCGCAGTAGCACCTCGAAGTGGTTTTGCAGGCGATTAACGCGATAGAACGACAATCTGCCCGCAGGAGTCCACTGCAAATTGAATATATATTGGTCAGTCTGTTCGCCCGTAGGTATCTGCTCCGTTTTGCCCGTTGCCACATCGTAGAGGTGGAGCGTTACAACCGAGTTTTTGTCGCCTGCCTTCGGGTATTTGAACGAATAGGCCTTGTTATACAACTTGTCATCATAGCGCATCATCTCAAAGGTTGGCACTGCGCTCTCATCGAAGCGCAAGTAGGCAATCTTCGCCCCATCGGGCGATACGGAATATCCCTTCGTAAAGCCATACTCCTCCTCGTAAACCCAATCGCTCGTTCCGTTAATGATTTTGTTCCACTCGCCATCTGCGGTTATCGCCTTCGAGGTTGCCGAGGCGAGGGCGTAGAGATAGAGATTATTCTCCTTGGCATAGACGAGGTGTTTGCCGTCGGTCGAAAACGCCACATCGCGCACCTGCTCCAACACCTTTTGAGCCTTGCCACCCACCTCTGCAAGGTAGTAGTCGGCCGTTGCCGAACGGCGGTAAATCGGTTTCACGCTCTTTGCATCGGAGAGTAGAATATGCTTTTCGTCAGCCGAAAAGGCATACGAGCCAATACGAAAATCGCCCTCAAACACAACAAGGCTGTCGGCACGGTCGGCATAGGAGCAACGCACAATCTGCTTGCCCTTGATAATGGTAAAATGCTCACCGTCAGCCATTGAGCGCACGCCGTGTATGCTCTTATTTGCGGTACGGCACTTTACAATATCCACATATTTTACGGTCGAGCCGTATGCAACGACAGTGGCGCACACAATCGCCACTGCCAAGAGAATCAATTTTTTCATAGAAATATTCATTCTTCATATATTCTTCTCTATTTAGCAACTATTTTAGTTCTATTTTTATCTATTTTACGAGGCGCATAGCGGGACTATGTAACGAGAAAAATGGATAAAAAGAGTCTAAAAGAGTGCTAAATATCGTCTACATTGAAGTCGTAATCGAGTCGCTTACCCGTTATAAACTTCGAGTTATCCATCTTGGTATTGAACTGCTCGACAGTTACGCGCTTATTCTGCTCGTATGGCGGAGTAAGCAGGTCGAAATTCAAGGCGTAGTGGATAGCCGTTTCGAGTACGGAGATAAGCATCTCACGCGAGATAGGCTCCTTGCCGAAACTCATTGCACGCATAATGGTCTGACGCTTACCCTCCACGAAAAACATCTTCTCGCGGTTGATAAAGATTCGACCAATCAGATAACCCTCGTCTGCCGAACGATTGAACTTGAACGAGTCGGAGAGGAAGTCGTAGATATCGATAATTCCGCAGTAGGAGTTCGCCTTATCGCTCTGCACATACTCATTTTGCCAGATGATATGGTTCGAGTCGAACTCAAATACATCGGTATGCATACGCACAATAAGGAGGTCGGAGGCGATTTGGAGTTGCGCCTCGAACTTTCCACGGTCGCGATACTCGATGCGGACACGACGGTCGAGTTTGCCGTCGAGTGCATCGTCAATCTCCGAAGCCATCTCCAAAAGAGTATCCTTCAACTCGCCAAATACCGAGAAGGTATTGTCGAACACGCGCTGTTTAAGCGATGATTTATCGATAATTGCCGACAAAATTTTTTCACGAAGTTGAGCCATAGTTTTATTGCCTTAATTTATTATTTCCAATCGTTACGGTTGTAAATTACACGCTCTCCCCAGCACGGAATCCAAATGTGGTCGTGTTTAAGCTTCTTCTTCGAACGAAGAGCGTCATGGAATGTCCAACGCCACTTATGCACTTTGTGACCAAGCTCCTGCAAGTGCGAAAGGAAAACATGGTGAGGGTGGAACTTGTCAATGCACGACTGAATCTTCAAACCTACTCGCATATGCGGCATGAAGATATCGACCTGCTTCTGAGGATTGAGCTGTGTATAGTCGCACGAGTCGCCCGTGTGGAAGATTACAGTATTGTTGGTATTTGCACCGCAATCAATCTCGTATGCGGCTACAAAGTTGCGCAGTTTCTTTTTATTGTGGTCGCCTATGGTTACTCGCACAGTGATATCGCCAAATTTATACACGCCGCCATCCTCAACGCGCATCTCCTCTACATTCTTAATATCGAAAGCGGCAAGAATAGGTTTTCCGCGCTTCGCCATACCCTCGGTAAATGCCTTGTTATTGTGGTCGCCGTGGGCGTGGGTAATCATACCGAAATCAATCACATCGAGCAACTTATCTGTGTATTTTGAATAGAGGTCTATTCCGAATGTTGCAGTCGGAGTCTTTACAATATAGCCCATATTATATAGCAACCAAACGGCTACTGTGCCCTCCTTAACCTTTGTTTTATGCACCTCCTTGCACACCTTATCAAACGATTTGCGCAAGAAATAAGGCACACCCGAACGCTCCAACTCCGCAATCTTTTCAGGATCGTTCTCCTTACGGTAGGCGTTCCAATCCTCATGCTCGAAGCGGTTGATAACGCTCTGCACCTTCTCCATCGCATCCAATCGTTTTGGAGTGATATCGTGACCATTGGTCTTATACATAAGAGTCTTTACCGCCTTGCGAAACTGCTTGTCGGTAGGCAACTCCGTCATCTTGACAATCTGCGCCGATACGGTCATCACCGCAACCAGCGACAGAACTAATGCAACCAAAAATCTTTTCATCTTGGTAGTAGTTATTTAAGTCTTACAATATCTCCCTTTTTTACCTCCTCGTTTAGGCGCAGGCGGTTGAGTTTTGCAAGAGACTTTTGGCGTATGCCATACGACTGCGACAACGAGTAGAGATTTTCGTCACGCACAACCTTGTGCTGCATCACATTACCAAGCCACTGCGTCTTTTTTCGCTCGATATAGACGATATCCCCCTTAGCGAGTTTGGCATCTTTTGCCACATCGTTAAACTTGCGCAACATCTTAGCCGAGATATCGAAGACCTCGCCCACCGACTCGAAGGTATCGCCCTCCTTCGCCACAACATAGAAGGTGTGGTTGGTGCGATAGACGCCGTAACCCTTGTGTGAATTGACCGTTACACGAAAAGCGTTCGGATTTATCTGCTCGTCAGAGGTTGCGATATTGCTCTCAAACCACGCCTCGGTATTTGCCGTAGCATTTTTGGCTGCCGAGTATATCTTATTGCCATTCTCCTTATCGAGCAGATACAACTTCATCGACTCGATAATCTTAACCAATCGCTCCGCATAGTCGGGTGCCGTAGCATATCCCGCAGCCTTCAAGCCTCGCGCCCAACTGCGGTAGTCATCAGAAGGGTATGCAAACAGCGAGTCGTAGCGTGGCGATTGGTCGAGAAAGTCGGCGTGGTCCTGATACGAAGCCTCCACCGAAGGGTATGCACGGAAGCACTCCCCCTTGGCATCGTCATCGTGATACACCCTATCGCCTGTCCACGACCTCTTACACTTGATGCCGAAGTGGTTATTCGAGGAGGTCGAAAGACGACTGTTTCCGCTATCCGACTCCAAGATACCCTGCGCCATCGTGATACTTGCAGGTATGCCGTAACGCTCCATGTGGGCGATGGCTATCGCCTTATACTTCTCTACATACTCCTCGCGAGTCTGTCGCTCCTTTGCCACTACGGCAGTGAACGACACAACCACACAAAGTGCCGAAAGCAGTATCGTGCGCAACAACCTCATTACTCAACAGGTTTCAATTCGAGATACAACTCATCCAACTGCGCTTGGTCGATTGGCGATGGGCCATCGAGCATCACATCGCGACCTGCATTGTTCTTTGGGAAGGCGATGAAGTCACGAATAGAGTCTGCGCCACCGAACAACGAGCAAAGACGGTCGAAGCCGAATGCCAAACCTCCGTGTGGCGGTGCGCCGTAGCGGAAGGCGTTGATGAGGAAGCCAAACTGCGCCTCTGCCTGCTCAGGCGTGAAGCCCAAGCACTTGAAGATAAGCGACTGCAACTTAGGGTCGTGGATACGAATTGAGCCACCACCTATCTCTGTTCCGTTGCAGACAAAGTCGTATGCATTAGCACGCACGCGCACAGGGTCGCTCTCCAAGAACTCCACATCCTCAGGTTTTGGCGAGGTGAATGGGTGGTGCTTAGCGTAGAAACGCTCGGTCTCCTCGTCCCACTCGAACATTGGGAAGTCTACTACCCACAGCGGAGCAAATTTCTTAGGGTCACGCAAGCCCAACTGCTCGGCAACCTCCAAGCGAAGTGCGCACAACTGCGTAAGAGCCTTATACTTCTTACCGCACAAAATCAGACACAGGTCGCCAGCCTTTGCACCCAAACGCTCGGCGATAGCCTTTAACTCGTCAGGCGAGAAGAACTTATCAATCGAAGATTTGATACCGCCCTCCTCTACTCTAATCCAAACCAAGCCCTTAGCTCCTACCTGTGGTCGCTTAACATACTCTGTCAGGGCGTCAATCTGCTTGCGAGTATAGGTTGCACAGCCCGTAGCGGCAAAACCTACAACATACTCTGCATCGTCAAATACCGAGAAGTTGTGGCCGTGAGCCAAGTCGGTAATATCCGCGAACTCCATTCCGAAGCGCAAATCGGGCTTATCCGAGCCATACTTCTCCATCGCCTCGCTCCAAGGCATACGGCGGAATGGCTCCGCGAAGTCGATATCCAAGACACTCTTGAACATATGCTTTGCCCAACGCTCGAAGATTTCGAGAATATCCTCCTGCTCTACGAATGACATCTCGCAGTCAATCTGCGTAAACTCAGGCTGACGGTCAGCACGCAAATCCTCATCACGGAAGCAGCGTACAATCTGGAAGTAGCGGTCGTAACCCGACACCATCAACAGCTGCTTCAAAGTCTGTGGCGACTGAGGCAAAGCGTAGAACTCATTAGGGTTCATACGCGAAGGCACAACGAAGTCGCGCGCGCCCTCTGGCGTTGATTTGATAAGGTAAGGAGTCTCAATCTCCAAGAAGCCCTCCGAGTCGAGGAACTTACGAATCTCCTGTGCCATCTTGTGACGAAGAATCATATTACGCTGCAATGGTGGGCGGCGAAGGTCGAGGTAACGATACTTCATACGAAGGTCGTCGCCACCATCCGAATTCTCCTCGATAGTGAATGGCGGAATAACCGCCTGATTAAGGATATTTATCTTCTCGGCAACAACCTCGATATCGCCCGTAGCCATCTTTGCATTCTTCGACTCACGCTCGATAACCTTGCCCGTAACCTGAACGACACACTCACGACCAAGCTTTGCAGCCTCTGCCTTCGTAGCCTCGTCAGAGTGCTCCTCTACAACAATCTGTGTGATGCCGTAACGGTCACGCAAGTCAATAAAGGTCATCGCACCAAGGTTACGCACCTTCTGCACCCAACCTGCCAATGTTACTGTCTGTCCGACATTTGTGGCACGCAATTCGCCACAAGTATTACTTCTGTACATAGCTTTATATAATGTTTTTTTGTATCTTTGCCCTATCAAACAACTGACAAAGTTATAAAAAATATGGAAGAATTGCGAGAAAAAGATGAAAAATATATGCGATTGGCGATTGAGGAGGCTAAACTTGCTCTCGAAGCCGACGAAGTACCCATCGGAGCTATCATTGTAGCAGGTGGTCGCATCGTAGGCAGAGGGCACAATTTGGTCGAGACTTTGACAGATGTTACTGCCCACGCCGAGTTGCAAGCCATCACCGCAGCCGCTTCTACCATAGGCGGAAAGTATCTCAACGACTGCACTCTCTATGTGACGGTTGAGCCCTGCCCAATGTGCGCAGGAGCCTTGGCGTGGAGCCAAATCGGGCGTATCGTATATGGCGCATCGGACAGCAAAAGAGGTTTTTCGACCATCTCGAACAATATGTTACATCCTCGCACCGTTGTAACATCGGGAGTACTCGCCGAAGAGTGCGAGCGACTTATGACCGATTTTTTTGCAAAATTGAGATAGGTTTCATAACTTTGCGGACTATATGACTAATATAACAAATATTAAAATTTAAAATAGACTCAAATTATTATGAAAAAGTTATTTGTAACAATGTTCGCACTCCTCGCCGTAGGTATGGCTTCGGCTCAGAGCGAGGTTATTGCAAAGTTCAACGAGGGCGCAAAGGCTATTCAGGCCAAGAACTACGCTTCGGCAATCACTCTCTTCGAGAGCGTTATCGACAAGGGTATGGATTCGCAGGATAGCAATGTACTCAACTGCGTAGCTACTGCAAAGAAGTATCTCCCTGTATGTTATCAGGGTGTAGGTCTTTCGGCTGCATCACAGAAGAACTACGCTAAGGCTATCGAGTATTTGACCAAGGCTGCCGACACCGCAGAGTTGTATGGCAACACTCAGGCTAAGCAGAAGGCTAATATGATTCTTGCAAAGGTTTATCAGGTACAGGGTGGCGAGGCGTTCAACGCAAAGGACTACGCTACTGCCGCTGCTGTATTCGAGAAGGGTTATGCAGCTAATCCTCGTAATACAGATATGGCTCTCAACCTCGCAACCTCTTACTGCGAGTTGGGCAAGTACGATGAGGGTATGGCTATCTACGACAAAATTTGCAAGATGCCAGCCGAGAAGTATGCTGCTGCTATCGCAAAGGCTGAGGCTAACAAGACTCTCTACACCAACAACAAGGTCGCTTCGTTGCAGCAGGCTGGCGATTTCGATGGCGTAATCGCAATGGCTGACAAGTTGCAGGCTGCATCTCCTGCTCTTGCAGAGAAGATTCGCATCGAGGCTTACAACGGCAAGAAGGAGTACGCAAAGGTTGTTGCTCTCGGCGAGACCGCAGCTGCGGCTCAGGCAAGCGAGGAGGAAAAGAGCGCTATATATTTCCTTGTAGGTGCTGCTTACAACGCACAGTACAACGCAGGTGGCAACAAAGATGCAGTTCTTCGCGATAAGGCTGTTGCAACATTGAAGAAGGTTACCGCAGGCGACAAGGTTGAGGCTGCAAAGGCAGCTTTGACCGAGCTTACAAAGTAATCAACCACATATACAAAACAGAAACGGCAGGGGCTCAAACCTCTGCCGTTTTTTTGGAGGGGGCGTAGCTATTAGCTAAATTAAAAATTAAAAATTAAAAATTAAAAATTGAGAATTGAGAATTGAGAATTGAGAATTGAGAATTAAATTTCTAATTCCTCACTACTCACTACTCTCTTCTCACTACTCACTACTCACTACTCTCTACTCTCTACTCTCTACTCACTAAAAACCCAGCCTCTCGCACCACCGCCAATATCTCCTCACGCAACGCCTTCGGAGTTACATTCTCACGAATTACAGTCAGGTAGGAGTGGCGTATCTCGCGCTCCACAACTTCGCGAGGCAACTGCTCGAAGTAGATATCGTTCCAATGCTTTTTGTTGAAGTGCCATGCAGGGGTTATTGCCGAGAGATACTCATCGCGCAAGACAATAGCGCGGTCGGGGTTGCACTTTACCGCTACACGCTCGGCATACTCCAATACGCAACACAGAAACATCCTTCCACCAACCTTATAGACTACGGTATCATCACCAAATGGCTGACACTCCTCCACAAGTGGCAACGACATTACATACTCTCTCAAATCGACTATATCCATACAACAAAGATAGAGAATATAGATGATAACACAAAAAAAATGCGAGGAGAGATATAAATCACCCCCTCGCATTTGGGAATAAGAGTTCAAACTCTAATTCTGGAATCCCTGACGAATAATGAATGTCAATTTTTTAGTGTCACCCCAACCATCAACATACGACAATGTTACATTAATGATTCGAGGCTGGCCCTCATCATTCTCGGCAAGGGTGAAGTAGAAAAAATGATTTTCAACCTTCCAGCTACTAATAGCCGAGTCGTGGTCGGTAGTACACTGAATTTGGTGGTCCAGACACGAAGTTTTCAATCGCAACTTAAACTCACCTCCGACAACACTTGCTACCATACTATTATCAGAGCCATTAAGCATACTCTCCACATCCTCTGCGTCTATTTCGAGGTAATCCTCAAAAAATCCCTTCTGCTTAATCTTGATTGTTCGCGTGTAGTCTCCAACAGCAAGCACGAGTGTTGCAACACGCTTGTCGTGATTATTTGCCGAATGCACAAACTGGATATCTCCATTACCTTTGCCGTGACGAACAAACGACTCCTCATCAGCAAAACGCAACCAACCCTGGTCTGAATCCAAAGTTGCAGTATACTCCGTATTTGCAAGTATGTTCAACGAAGCGATACCCTCCTCTCGTTCGCAAATAAGTTCGGCTGTACTTGCGCCCAACGAAATAACCGGCACATACTCCGGATAGTATGGAGAGCTACACGAAATCATAAATGCCGAAACGGCTGCTATTAAAAATGATATCTTTCTCATAATCGCACTTTTTACTTTTGAGTAATTCGCATTACAACTTCACAATCCACACCATCCACACGACGAACAATAAATGTCGCATAACGATTGGCACCACTAGCCAAGTAGTGAACAGGCAACCACACAGTACCCTTACCACGAGCTTTACAGCCCTTGTCGGTACCTTCGTAGTACTCTATAACCTCAGCCACAGGTACTTTATTGCCCTTTTTGTCTACATAGTGGCCTTCTATCCAACACCAACTCTCGCCTTGTACAGCAGGAATAATCTTTGCCTCCCAAGTTCCATTCGATGTAATTCGAACATAGTCTATTGGGTCTTCCATATTCGCACCATTCTTCGGCCAAGTTCGCTCAATATTGTCTAAGGCAAGCGGAATAGTGTACTCGAATGGCTTAACACAAGAAGCCACCACGCTCGCCATGAAAATAATCGATAATATTACTAACTTTTTCATTACAATCCGTATTTATCGTATTCTTTATTATCCAAGTTATAGTTCGACAATACCACCTGCTCATCAGGGATTGGATAGTACTGCAAACAAGGGTAATCCTTTGCACGAGTTCTCAAAGCGCTGCTATCCGAATATCTCGATACATGCTCCGACCACTTGCCCCAACGAACTAAGTTGTGACGGCGAGTAAACTCTCCGAAGAGCTCACGGGCCGACTCCTTCATAAGCTCATCCATGAAAGAATCTTCGTCAGTGTAATTAACCTCAGCAATTCCAGCACGACGCTTTGGTGCATTGAGATACGCATTCGCCAATCTGAAATTACCCATACGCATATGAGCCTCTGCCAAGTCGAGGACAACATTAGCAAAACGGAAAATCTTCAAGTTGTTCGAGTCCTGAGTATAGACCATACCTGGGCACCAGAACTTATCACCCAAGAATGGACGACCTGTTGCACCTCCTGGCGACGAGAACCACTGCATGTGGCGAGGCACTGTGTTGATATTCTCGGTCGAAGTCCAACCTGCCCAACACCAAGCCAAAAATCCTCCACCATCTTCTATCTCTGCAATCTCATCCTGCGAATAATTAGCAGGGTCGTATGTTGCGCGACGCTTATCGGTTGAATTGTATGCCATCAAGCCCTTCGTAACCTTCTCGCCCCAACCATCATTGTAAGATGACGAACGATAGAAATATCTTGTAGGACGATATGCCGCAGTAGTACGCATCTCGCTTCCAAACTCCGGAATACGAACACCGTTGTACATATCACTCTTCTTGCTCAAATCCACAGTCTCGTCAAGATTCTCCTCTGTCTGGTCAGACTCATCCTCTTGTCCTGGATTTGCGGTCGAACGAGGAGGTGTACAACGCGATGCAAGACCGTGTGTCACACGCAAACCATAATCCTTGGCGTGTCCCGGAAGCTCGAAAATAGACTCTTCGGTATAGCGATTACGGAACTTGATATCCGAAAGTTTGTAACCCAACAAACAGTTCTTGATAATATATTCATCGTCTCCGCTTTCGCCCTCATCAGAAGATGTTGAGCCATCATTCACAATAGCATCGTCATTGACTTTTCTATAAACATCCTCAATATACTTATAGAATCCGATAGCTCTATCCCAGTCTTTGTTCCACATAGACAACTTGCCACCTATGACACAACCTACCATCGAGCCAATACGATACTCGTTGAGAGGGTCGTATGTCTTGATGTAAGGAAGAGCCTGCTGACACTGTCTGCCATCAGCTGTAACCTGAGTCTTATCGGCCAACCAATACCACAACTCCTCAATAAGGATGTTGCGCAACTCGGTAGCCGACATACGAGGCAACTGCGTGATAATATCGTTATTGGCATCCGTTACCTCATCAAAGTAATATGGAACATCACCGAAGTTGATGGTAAGGATATAGTAATAGTATGCACGCAAGATTGCACACTCTGCCAACAATGGAGCCTGCTCCTCGTCGGTAAGAGGCGAACGCAAAATTGCCTGATAAATCGCGTTACAACGCATCACACCTCTATAGCTCTGCACCCAAATAGTTGAGCCATAACGAGGACGAGTAGGGTTGTAATCACACTGTGCATCGTAGTACGACGAATAGGAGTGATAGATAAGGTCAGATGCGGCCTCGCAAACCTCGAAATAATCACCACTTCGGTACATAGCCTCCAACGGCAAATAGCATCCGTTAAGACCTGTTCTGCACTGCACCACCGTCTTGTAATAGGTATCCGGTGTAGAAGAAGATAATATCTTCTCTTCGAGCGTACAACTCGTTGCAAATGCAATAATTGAAATTAATACAAGTATCTTCTTCATAATTAGTAACGAATTTGAATTGCTAATGAATAGGTTCTGTTCTTAGGGTAACGACCTGTGTCGATACGACGACCACCGTTAATTGCATCTGGGTCATAACCTGGGAACTTTGTAAAGAGAGCCACATTATTCACCGATGCAGTGAGCTGGATATCGCGCAAATAACGAGTCTTCTTACGCAAGTTGATGCGATAGCTGAGATTGATATTCTTCAATCGCAAGTACGACGCATCATAGATATAGAGGTCACTACCATATCCATCGTTGAGGTATGCACCCGGAATGTTCGAGAATGGATTACGGCCATAGTGCCAAGCCTCCAACATTCTACGGTCTTTATTTGAGGTTGCACCTCCTGTCATTGTTGTAAACTCCATAACATTGTACATACGACCACCAAGGCTATATGTGAAGAATACTCCCAACGACAAGTTTCGGTAGATGCGGAATGTGTTGTTGAAACCTCCATAGATGATTGGGTCTGCCGAACCGAGATAGATACGGTCCTTGTCATTCAACACGCCATCGTGGTTCACATCGGCATAACGAGCACGACCAAGTATTGGGCTATAACCTGCATAGGTCTTCGAAATCTTGTTCTGCTCAATCTCATCCTGAGTGTGCCATACACCCTCGTACTGGAAGCCCCACAACGAGTTAGCTGGATAACCCTCTACATAACCATAAATCATATAACCACCACGCTTGTAAGTCGATACATAACCATAAGTGGTCTTGATATCGGTCACCTTCGAAGAGTTGTGCGATATGGTCAAGTTGGTTGTCCACTGGAAGTTACGACGCGAGATATTACGCGAAGTAAATGTAAACTCGACACCCTTATTCTCGGTATTTCCGACATTCATCAGACGAGAACCGAAACCGGTGATATCTGCATTATCCTGAGTGTAGAGGAGGTCCTTAGTGTAGGACATATAACCCTCGAATGCCATTGTAATTCTATCGTTCAAAATCGAGAAGTCGATACCAACATTATACGCATCGGTCTTCTCCCAAGTCAAGTTAGGGTTGTCAAGACGCGCTGGATAGTATGCTACCTCGAACGCATCACCAAAGAACCAACCCGACTGAGTACTCGAAAGCACAGACTGCGAACGATACAAGCTGATAGAGTTGTTACCTGTACGACCAGCACTTACACGGATTGAGAGGTCGCTCAACCACGACTTCGCACCACGCATAAACTTCTCATTGCTGATAGACCACTTGAATGCTGCCGATGGGAAGAATGCCCACTTGTGTCCCTTTGCAAAGTATGACGAAGCATCACCACGAGCAGTAACTGTCAAGCGATAGCGATTTCTATACGAATAGTTCAATCGTCCCAACACCGAATACTCCTGAGCCTCCGACGCGCTTGACGAACCTGTAAGGTTTCGCTTATCCATCAAGCTATTCATATTGTAGGCGGTCACATTGTCATCGAGATAACCACGACCCGACAACGAGATAGCCTCATTATGACGATGCTTTGCGGTAAAGCCGACCATAGCATTAATCTTATGGCGTTTCTTTACAGTCTTATTGTAGGTCAAAGTTGTCTCACTATTCAATTTGCGATTGGTAGCAACATCTCTATCGGCCGAACCTCCGTACTTATAACGGTCTGCAACTGGCATATAAGATGGAGAGTAGTAGAACTTCTCATCGTAAGTATAGATATACGAGAACTGGCTCTTCAACTTCAAGCCCTTGGTCAATGTTAACTCGATATAAGGGGTGAGAGTCAAACGAGTACGACTATCAACATCGGTGATATAGAGAGCCTTCAAATATGGAGAGTTGTAAATCGAACCTCCATTAAGACCACTATCACCCAACAAGTCCCAAGCATCTGTTGGATCCTGCAATGGGTTCAAGTTGGTTACGGCCTTCGAGCCTGTACCCGAAATTGCAGTCTGGTTTCTGTCGCGATTACGCAAGTAGTAGTTGGTGTTAATACCCATCTTCATCCACTTGAAAATGTTGTGGTCAATCTTCAAACGACCAGTCAAAGTCTCGTTACCAGTCTCGATAACGATACCATTTTGGTCTTTGTAGCTCAACGAGAAGAGGACCTTTGTACTCTTGCTACCGCCACCTAACGAGAGGAAATAGTTTTGCGAGAATGCAGGGCGAACCAAGGCATCCGACCACACCGTACCCTGACCGTAGCTGGTAGGGTTTTTATATGTCTGAGAGCTTGACGCTGGCATCCATATACGGTTTGTACCATCATCGTTAGCGTAGTAGTCGTTACGATAAGATGTAAACTCGGCAGCGTTCATCATATCGAGCTTTCGTGGAAGTGTCGATACCTGGAACGAAGCACGGAAGGTGATATTAATCTTGTTAGTCTTAGCCTCGTGAGTTGTAACGAGGATTACACCATTCGCACCACGCGAACCGTAGATAGCGGTCGAAGATGCATCCTTCAACACAGTCACATTCTTAATTTCGGCAGGGTCAATATCCGAGAAGCTCGACACCGCGTCCATCACACCATCGACCACGATAAGTGGCTCATTCGATGCCGAAATAGAACGAGTACCACGAACTCGAATAGAGGCAGCCGAGCCCGGCTCACCGTCGGTAGTCATAATCTCCACACCAGCCAAACGACCTTGTAAAGCCTCATCCACCGACTGAACTGCTGTATTTGCCAAGTCCTCCACATTGACCGATGTCACAGCACCTGTAAGGTCGCTCTTCTGCTGAGCGCCATAACCGATGACCACGACCTCGTTAATGTTCACATTCTCAGGGTTGAGCACGATGTTGATTGTAGTACGATTACCTACACGCTCTGTAACCTCGACATATCCGAGGAACGAGAAAGAGAGTTGGTCGTCTGCGCTCGCCTTAATCTTATACTTACCCTGCATATCGGTAGTAGTACCGACGCTGGTATTGCCGACAACTACAACTGTTGCTCCAATCATCGGCTGGCCTGTATTATCCAATACCTGACCTTGAATTGTACGCGCTCTCTGCGCCATTGCTGTTTGAGCGAACAGCAGAGCTACTACACAGAACGATGCGTAAATTAAGCTATTAATTATTCGTTTCATCTGCTATTCCTCCATTTTTAATGTTACCATAATAGGATAGTGAGTAGCACCCCACTCAACACTATTGTCTACATTGAGAGACTCGATGGCATTCCACAATCCGTCAGACGAATAGACGAAGTTGTGACGAGTGTCATCCACAAGAGTGCTTCTTTGAATACTTGTTGGAGTATATACCGAATGTTGAACTGCTACGCAATCAACAAATCCTGCATAAACTAACAAATCATTAGCCTTAAAGTAGGCATCACTTGCAGCCAAGTCCTCCTCGACAATAAAGTATTCATAGTGTTTCTTGATAAATGCCTCTGCATTCACATTATCATAGCAATCTACAAGCTTAAACACCTTGCCATACTTCATATCGATATTAGAAGGTGCATTCATATCCACATTCAACATCCAATACTTCACATGGCTGTATTTGCTATTATCGAGAGTTTGGTCGAGCAGATACTCAACCTCTCCGTGACGCTCTGCGAGGTTATCTGGGTCGTATTTGAGGGTGTTTGAATCCTTCTTCATACTCTTAACCTGCTCCTCCCAGTCAGCCGGGATAGAATTACGAGCCTCATTCATCTCGGTAACGATGAAATAGAGATCCTTCACTGAGAAGAGAAGCACTGCATTATGAAGTGCATTAGGGTTGGATGAAGAGCCCTGATAGATGATATGCTGTGCCACAACATCAGAGTAGGTATTTCTGACGATAGCAGCCATAGTCAATCGACCATCATTGTTGGTCTGCGACAATACAACATAGCCATTATCTGCTGCATAACCATCCAACCACGATAGGAACGAAGAGCCGTTCATTGTTGCTGGTGCAACAAATGTAACAACATCTGCATCCTTCGCTTTCAGATACAAGCTCAACTGCTCCAAATCTACTGTATTCGAATCATTGACATTGCAGTAGAGTGTCGTCAACTCCGTAATGGTCTGGTCGTCGGTAGCAACCTCCGCATCGATATCGTGATTACGAGACACCAAAACCTCTTCGGTACAAGCCACCGATAGAAGCGACGCTATAAATAGTGTATAAAGTATCTTTTTCATTATTCTACAACTGCTTTTTGAGTGAGTACACATGTTGCGCTTGTCTCTTCGTTACAAGCATCTACGAATCGAGCAGTAAGAGTAGCTTGGCGCTCTTCACCTTCGTTGGCGCTAAATTTCACCAACAACTCGGTGCCATTACCAAGATATTCGATACTCTCCACCCACTCACTATCTGCCGACAAGGTCAAGCCCAAACGGCAATCGTCAGTGAGGTTCGAGTCAAACACCACCTTACACTCGGTCTCCGAAGCCTCGACAGCGACATTAGCCATATTCATATAAGGTTTGAGGCCTCGCTGCTTCACTATAATCGTATCGGTCACGAATCCGTCGTATGTATCGATTGCCACATATCCCACGCGGGCAAAGTTGCGCGAATACATCGAAGATTCATTAGAGTCGTAGCCAATAGTGACATTGTATGGGCCCTTCTTCCAAGTTTCATCCTTCACATGCAACCAAGAAGATATTGGGCGAGCTCTCCACACGAGGTCATTTTCGCTATTTACCGTAATTGGCAACTGAAATTCACCCGCCGACTTCTCAACTGTCTTTACTGCTAATACTTGGCCTTGTAAATCTATCACTTCGACCTTAGTACAGCCACATATTGCCAACAAGGCAACAATCATCGAAAGTAAATATGTTTTTCTCATAATTATCTATCTTTTAAATATTCAACACTATTTACTTTCATTAAAATTACCCTCTTCACCAACAAAGTGGTCAGGTCCATAGTTTTTGTCCGACATCTTAACCTCGCATACCTGCTCCGAGATTTTGCAGCGCTCAACTACGAATGGGCCACTAACAGGGAAGTTAACAGCGTAGCCATCTTTATTAGCAACCTGTACTACGAAGTTCTCGTATGTTCCAGGAGCCAAAGCCACCCATACAGTCAGAGGTGCCTCCTCGGTTGAATTTACACCCTCAGGGAAGTTGCCGACATTTACAGTCGTAACGCCATTCTCTTGCTCGGTAATACCCAACTCGAATCCCTCCAATGGGAGATATCCGGCGATATATTCGCTGAACGCAGCATCTCTGCTTACATTTGCTACCGTAATCTTCACATTGCTAACATCATTCATATTGTGAACAATGCTAAGCTTCAAGATACCCGAATAGTAGTCGAAGGCTACCTCGTTAGTCTTGGTTGTAGCAAGGAATGTTGAGTTGTACATCATATGCTCCAAAGCCGAAGCATAGTAGTTTTGCTCTGCGCGTACCTTTACTCGACCTTCGAGTGCCTTGGCACCGCCCTCAATAGAGTGAGGCATATAGATAGTCAAATCACCATCAACCGCATTTCCGTAGAAATAGGCCTCACTGTCACCTGTTGTAGACTTCACGATGCGGTAATACTCATTCACGCCTGCCGAGCCATAGATGCCGAGATTGTGGCTCTCGCCCCACACATAGGTAGCGACGCCTCCGTCAGCACCCTCCAATTGGAGGGGGTTGACAGTTGCCTTAACCATTGTAATTGCACCATTATCGACACTTGGGCTTGGCTTCTCTGGAAGACGCTCGGTACATGCTACCAGCGCAAACGAGAATATCGCCACAATGTAAAGTGCTGATTTCATCTTACACATTTGTTTTATCTTTTTTATCAATTATTATCGTCTTACTTCTGGTTCATCATTACCCTGTTCAGGAGCAGGTGCCTCGGTCGAGTAAAGAGTACATCCATCGAACTTCTTATCCTTTACATTCGAGACATTACTCTTATCCCAAGCCTCTCCATAGATACAATCCTGATAAGTTTCTGCATCTGGCACCAACTTACGAGTTGCACCACGAAGCAACGAACCACCAATCTCACAATTGTATACAGCCTGCGGCCAAACCTTGTCGTTAATAGCCGAGTAGTGAGCGTGAGGGCTATTATCATCATCTTTTATCAAGGAACTTGTGCTTGTATACTTTGTCATTACGAAAGTTCGTGTTCCACCAATGATTGCACCCACATTAGATGTAGCACCCTCCAACGAGTAGATATCACCCTCGTTGCGGCAGAACTCAATACCTCCCTTGTGTACAATTGACGCATCTATCGTTGCAGCTGCCACCTTCAACGAACGGTAGCTTCCTACGATACCACCAGCTAAGTTGGTTGCACCTACGCTACCCTTATTAACAGCGTACTCAACACGAGCATAATGACTTCCGAGTGGGAACATTGGATTACCCTCATCGGCTGCATCATTATCAGAATACTCACAGAGATAACGAGTATTTGCGCTATACTCCTCCAAGAGACCTGCAATACCTCCTGCATAGATAACTCTCGCGCCGTAGTTATTACGGAGAATGATATTACCGCCACTACGAGCTACCACAATATCGCCCTCGTTAAGGGTTGGATTGCTCTCGGTACCTGTAATCTTCACATACCACTGTCCACGGCCAACAATACCACCGGCTGCACCCGAATAGGTCCAAACACGACCTGCATTGCGGCACGACTCAATCAAGAGATTGTATGCTCCGCCATTTTCTACCTTCTTGTCAGCACGAGCACGGCGAGTATAGATATCGAAGCTTGGTACACCGTGACCACCAGAATAGAAGCCTACAATACCACCAACAGCGTTATATGCGACACTTGTTCCAGTAGAGATGTAACCATTGCAACGGTCGAACTGAATATCTCCGCTATTGCTACAACTTCTTATAATTACATCGGAAGCTCCCAACATCTGAGCATAGCTGGAAACTGGGTTGTTTGCATTACCCAAGATACCACCGCCATACGAGTAGTTATAGGTGAGGGATACCATCTCCGAATAGTACTGAATATCACCACTATTGGTACAGTTATTAAACTCTGCAACTATATCACGATAGTGTACGGCTGTATTGTTTCCAACCCAAGCAATAGGACCATAGTACTGCAATAACTGACCAAGGATACCTCCCGCAGTTTGGAAGAACGATGCGCCAACCTCACCATAGTACAACTTACCGCTATTTTGGCAATTGTTGAAACTGATGGATGCCTGTAATGGGCTATCGGCACCATTCTTTCTGTATCGTATATCGAAGCACAATGCAGCGATACCGCCCAAGTTAGTAAAGTATGATGCGTGCGAGGTTGTAGTATCCTGACTTGTACCAAATCCCACCTTATCAACTTTAATATCACCTGAGTTACTACTATCGGTAAATGTGGTGTAGGTTGCCAAGATATCGGCAGCCACACCTGCTACATTCAAGTTCTTAGCACGAGTTGCCTCTGGCAAAGAGATTGCCGCCTCGTTGCTACAACCCTGCACATACATCTTCACATGATTAGTAGCGTTGCCCGACTTGACGATATTGTCAAAGATTCGACCAACAACACCTCCCAAGTTCATACGATAACCGATAACCGCATTTGCACGGTCAATATCATTGACATCGTTCGACTGTGGTTTGCTGCTGCTATAATCCATTGAGCTCGATGTAGTAGTTGCCTCAGGCGAGCCATAGATGGTCAGCTTACCATTCTTCTTGTTGGTCAAAGCTACAAGCTCAATCTTATCTTGCGATGTAGACTCGGTATATACACGACCTACAACACCTCCAATATCAAATCGCGAAGATGCAGTTCCACCCCAGTCGTCTACCTTCAATGTATTAGGAAGACAAGTGTGAGTTATGGCTCCATCATTCGAGCAACCCTCAACATTGCTGTTTGTCTCTCCAATAACACCGCCAATAGCGAGGTCGTGACAAGGCTGAGAATTTCGGCCCAAAAGCATAGGGATATAGCGACGAGCCTTATCACTTGACTCAGCAAGTCGTGCTGGCCAGTCACCTGCCTGTCCCGAAGATACAACTGTACCCGTATTTTCACAAGCTACGATAGGCATTGAAGATGCCTTACCTACGACACCTCCTACATACGCGCCATCGCGCGCGGAACCTTTATATATAACAGAGCCTGCATTGTAGCAACCGGTAACAGATGACGAGCTGCTACCCGTAGAGAGTCCAAAGACTCCACCTACATAGATATTATCAGGGTATTTGTCATTAATAGATGCGACCTCATCCTGCCAGAGTTCAATCTTACCGGCATTGTTAATACCCGTAACGGCTGACTGAGTAGAGACATATCCAACACAACCCGATGCATAGACGCTCTTAGCTACTCCCGAAACCGCAACTTCACCATTGTTCGAAACTGCGAAAGAGGCCTCAGAGCCAGTCTCGGTCTCTAAGATTGCAGAGCCAACATATCCACCAATGTAGAGTGTCTCGATATTCGAACCTGCACCGTATGCAAACTCAATCTTTCCGGTATTAGAGAAGCTAACTCCGTGGTTAGTATCCTCATAATAACCGCAATATCCACCGATATACACAGTTGGCGCATCTCCTGCAAACGATACTAAACCACTATTGGAAATATCGTAAGGAGCTGCACCCGCTTTGTTAGAATTTTTGGCCTCTCCTAACACACCTCCAATATAAACACTGCCTGGCTTAGTATCCGACATTCGCTTCACCTTTGCCTTTGCTATAATATTATTGGTATTCTCACAACCCACATAAGAGCATGTCATATAGGTTGTAGTAGAAGCTGCCACACCACCCAATTTCAACTTGTTACAAACCACATTCTCTCCCACGATAATATTACCGTTGTTCGAGCAGTTCTCTATCGCCACATCTGCCTGAATAGCAAAGCCCAAGATACCCGATACATTAAGGTCCTCTGCGGTTGCGTTATCATACACGATAGAGCCCGAATTTGAACAATTCTTGATATGGAAACAATCTGAATACAAGGTTGCAATCAATCCTGCCACAAAGAGCTGAGTTCTCTTCGTTGTAGTAGAGCCTTCATCCCCCATACAGATAGACGATTCATAAACGAATGTACCACTCTCTGCATTGTGGCAATCCTCAACCTCGTCAGAATCGAACACACCGATACAAGCCGATGTTGCAATAATTGGATATCCCAAATATTCATACGAACAGTGTATCGAACCTGCGTTGCTACACTTCTCGGTGCGTATAGGAGCTGCGCTACTCAAAGTAGCCTGCTTACCACAACGCATAGCAACAACACCTGCTATACTCGACATCTTCCAAGGGCCATCACCCGTAGTTGGTGTAACACCAGAGACTCCTCCGGCTACCTCAATGTTCGCACTCTCCATATTATTACACTCAGAGAGAAGTTCCGCATTACATATCGCTACTACTCCACCCAAGCGCATCGAGGCATTTCTCTCGCCACTCAACTTAGTGTCGTATTTACAATCTCCGCGGTATATAATCTGACCGTAGTTGTCGCATCCCTTAACGCTCTCAACGCCTCTCTCTACATTCGATACAACACCACCTATATTACAAGATGTAGTGATGTAGAAGCCTTCGTCAAACAACAACTTACCATAGTTATCGCACTCGGTGAGTGAGTTCTTGACTCCGCTATCTGCATTAGGCTCCAAACGACCGATAACACCTCCCACATTTGCGGTGGTAATGGACTGAGCAATAGTCAAATCGCCCTTGTTGGTACAACGAGCAACCGTAACCTTTGAAGAGCCAAGGACACCACCCCAATCGAGGTCGTACATCGACTTCTCAACTACTAAGTCTCCATGATTGACATTATCTGCGAACTCTCCTGCTACAACATAGCCTGCAACACCTCCGATGAATGGTCGAATAATATAGCCACCCGAAACATCTTTCCAAGCAACAGAGCCATAGTTTGCATTCTCTACCACAACAGATGTCTCATTCGAAACATAGCCGACTACACCACCAATACATGGCTTATACTCGTTAAACTCCGCATTTGGACCAGCTGCATCAATCGAGATATTGACATAACTCTTCGAGAGCGACACATTTGCACCGTAAACGCCACCGACGATACCGCCGACATTAATCAAATCGAGTTTATTCGAAACCTTCATTGTAGAGTTAGCGTACGAAAGTGTACCCTTTGCTGAGCAATTGAAAATCTTACCGACTTTCTCGCCTTTCACTGCAAGCGAACGAGCAATCATGCCGGTCTTGCCATTCGATGTCTCTACGATGTTACCCTCAACATTGAGGTTCGATATTGTAGCCACAGTATTTTCGCCGAAGAGTGGCTGAGTCAAGCCCTTAATCGTATAGTTACGGCCCTCGAATACAGACTCATAACCTACGATTGTCTCCAAGCCCTTGTCGGTCATATCGATATCAGCAACAAGGATAGCTCCATCTTTGTTGAATGTGCCAGCCTTAACAGCGTTAGCAAAGCCCAACATATCTTCGTCGGTACCGATGAGCATCATCTCGCTATTTGCCGCGAACTCTATCTCAGGGAACTCACGCACCTTACCAGGAAGGAGCTCCAAGCTATTACCGTTAGCATCGGCACCCGAAGCATTGAATGTGCGCACACAGACATTTCCATCCTTATCAACGAAGTTTACCTCAAACTGAGAATACTCGCCCTTAGGCACTACAACATAGAATGCCTGAACTTGGTCTGTAAGGGTGAACGAGTTATTCTCAAATGTGTAGAACACGATTGAGGTTGCACTCTCACGAGCGACCAACTTTCCAGCCTCCTGAGGGTCATTCTCGTCATTGCTACCACAATAGACATCGAAGACTCCTGCGATTGGCTCCGCCTCAACTGTCGAGACTGAAACATATCGCAAGTCTACTGTCTCACCTGCCGGCGCCTTAACCAAAAAGCGGAGCACTGTGGATAGGTGATGCATCTGCACATCACTAAATCCATCAGACCACGCATACATTGGCGCACTCTGAGAAGCAAACGAGCCCTCGGTATGCTCCTGCTCCGAAAGGAACTTCACAGGATACATTCCAGTTGTTGTGTCTACCTCCACATCTGCATTGTACGGATAGACGATGCTGTAAGGAATTGTGGACTGCAACGGCATATCAAAGATAGCCACCGAACTGCGACCGTCTGCGTCTGGATTAACAAGTTCAATTCCGGTCGTAGGCTCACCATTGACAGAGAGGACATCCTCTTTGCCTGCATCAGCACACCAATAGACTGGATACTTACCATCCAAACCCTTGTCTCCCAACTCTGTACGAGATGGAGTCGGCAAAGCAATTTGCAGCGCCTTTACCTCACCACTGTCTTGACTAGGCGCCGAAATCACCGGAGCCAAGTCCTCAGTAGAGTCCTGCACACAAGAATAAGTTGCAAGCAACACTACCGCCATCAAAAGTTTAGTAAAATTTTTCACGCTAATAGTTTTTTTTTAAAATTTGTTTGATTAATGAATTTATTTTGTTTTGTTCGATAGTTTTCGTCTCTCCCACTTCATCTACTCTCCGCTAAGCCGCTTCGCATATACACGCTACACACGCGCGTATTTTTATGAAAAACAAAGATATTCGCTCCGCATAAGCGAGGCGAGTATCTTCACCACTTATAGGTCTTTCACAAATACACAAGACCTTCTAATTATCATACAATCATCATTTTAAGTTTTCAAGCACGGCAGCACAATAATCCGCCACACTTTTCGTTAGCTCCAATTGGTTTTGCAAAGTTATAAAATATTTCTTTTTTTACCAATACTTTACTCTTTTTTTTGCACTATTTTTTTGCATATTTTATTAACAATCCTACCATTCTATTGGCTCTCTGCCATTTGCAACAAGATAGTTGTTAGCCTTCGAGAAATGGCGCGAACCAAAAAAACCACGATAGACCGACAATGGCGATGGGTGTACTGCCTTCAACACAAGATTATGCGAAGTATCCACCATTGCGCCCTTCTTCTGCGCATAACTACCCCACAACATATAGACAACACCCTGTTTTCGCTCAGCAATAAGTCGCACCACAGCATCGGTAAATCGCTCCCAGCCCCTACCTGCGTGCGATGCAGCCTCGTGCGCCCTAACGGTCAAGACCGCATTGAGCATCAACACCCCTTGCTCCGCCCAGCGGTCGAGATTTCCACTCATAGGAATAGGCTTGCCAATATCGTCAGCAACCTCCTTGAAAATATTGCGCAGCGAAGGTGGAAAATCGACACCATCATCCACCGAAAAGCACAAGCCATTTGCCTGACCGTCACCGTGATAAGGGTCTTGTCCTATAATCACAACTTTGAGCTTATCGAGAGGGCATTTATCAAACGCTCTAAATATATTTCGCGCAGCAGGAAATATCTGTCGCGAAGCGTACTCCGCCTTTACAAAACCAACCAACTCAGCAAAGTAGGGCTTATCAAACTCCTCTTGCAGCAGCTCTTTCCAATCTTCGGCTATACGCACATCCATAGGCGAACAAGTTAAAAGTTAAAAGTTAAAAGTTTGAGAAATATGCAAACGATAAACTTTATCGGGAACGAAGATAGTAATTTTTATTGAAATAACCTGTTTTTTACAAATATTTTCATATCTTTGCTCAAAGAGTTTTCACAAATGCCACAGGCATACTAATTGTTGTTAGCAATATTTAGCATAGTTAATATAATACATATTTATAAAAAATAACGGAATAATTATGGCAGATTTAACACCTACTCCTCACATCGGGGCAAAGCGCGGCGAGATAGCCGAGCGCGTCATTATGGCGGGCGACCCTCTGCGTGCAAAGTTTATGGCAGAGCGCTATCTCGAAAACCCTAAACTCGTTAGTCAAGTACGCGCAATGTATTGCTATACGGGAACTTACAAAGGCAAAGAGGTGTCAGTAATGGGACACGGAATGGGTATCTCATCTATCGGCATCTACACCTTCGAGTTATTCAACTTCTACGGTGTAAAACGCATCATCCGCACTGGCTCAGCTGGTGCATATCAACCCAATTTACATATTGGCGACATTGTCATTGCGCAAGGTGCTTGCGACAACTCGAACTACGCTGTACAATATGGGCTTCCGGGCAACTTTGCACCTATCGCCGACTACGAACTATTGAGCGCAGCTGTCGAGAAGGCAAAGGCAATGGGCGTAAAATATGCCGTCGGAAATATTCTCGCATCTGAGATATTCTACAACGACAACCCTGAGGCGTGGAAGCAGTGGCAGAAGATGGGTGTTTTGGCGGTCGAGATGGAGGCATCAGCACTCTATATGAACGCTGCGCGCAGCGGCAATCAAGCTCTCTGTATCTGCACCATCTCGGACTCACTCGTAACACACGAGGAAACCACATCCGAGCAGCGCGAAAAGACCTTTACGGATATGATGGAGATTGCATTTGACATCATCTAAGCCGCACAGAGATACAACAAAAAGTATCGCAATCGAAATTCGGTTGCGATACTTTTTTTGTTCTATCAAGTCTACACTACTCCAACTCAAACGCCTTTGTTTCGGTGCCGACATAGCGAGCGCGGTGAAGCTTTGCTGTGCGGCCCTCTTCGGTCTTACCCGCCGAAACCAAGTAGAAATCTCCCCCTCCAAACGAGTGTATTCCATAGACACCAAGCTTATTGTACCAACCATAGATGTCGCTATTTTGGTCATCCTGAGAGCCCACCTTAGCAAGTGTCAAGACATTCGCCTTCTTAACATATTTCACGCCAACAAGCTTCTTCTTTACAGGGAGCTTCGCACCATCAATTGCAAAGAGTGTATAGTTTGCGAAGGTATCTTTCTTGCCCGGATAGCAAGCTAAGAACCAGAGATTTGACGCCTTGTCGTACTCCATATTCTGTACACCCCACGAGGTATTACCCGTACGAACAAAGTACTTACCGTATGGCTTCTCAGGGCCTTGGTTGTGCATATTATTCTGCGAGAGTGGCTGCTCGTACTGCTTCCAATCGGTTGTATCATACTGCAACAACACCTGATAATCATTGTCACTGCGATTTTTGCCACGATAAATACCATAAGCTATCGTAAGCATAGTCTTGCCTGAGCCATCAAATGCAGGACCAAACGAAATACCATCAAAGCCGCTACAACCGTGGCGATGTTTCAACTCGTTGCCATTAGCATCTTTGACCGTTGCGCTATAATCCTCAACCACAGTCTTCAACAACACCGAAGTCATCACACCATCACGCTCGGCGCTCATACCCTCGCGATTAATCTTATTAACATCGAAAATAGCGACATAGAAGCCTGTTTGAAGCGTACCCGACACCCCCTCCCGATTAAGGATACTACGACCGATAGAGTCGTTCTTATACTCCAACGAGCCATATAATCGGCCATCTGCATCATTAAATTCGAGGCAGCCCAAATGGCCTAAAAGACCTGTAACTGTACCTACAACATTACCCTTCATATCCATCTTCACCAACATTGTTGTAAACGAGAGATAGATATACTCCTGCTTGGTATCAACTGCAACACCCTGCACATGTCCCGCCTTCCAAGGGCCAGAAAATAGTTTGGTTGGGATGTTGGGATTTGCCTGCGCAAAAACGCCATTCACTGCAAGCACTGCACTTGCCAAAATCAACAATAATCTCTTCATTGTAAAAAAAGTTTTAATACTACTCTTTATTGATATTATGCTCGATATCACAACCTGCGCAATTTCCACTACAAGGGCTATCATCACAACTCTCCGATGCCATATCTTCGCGTGTCTCCTGCACGGCACACTTGATGCCGAGTTTCTGCATATTCTTATTCGTAGATATCTCAGACTCAATATGATGCCCCTTAAATATAAGTGTCATCGACATTGCCAAAACAAAGAGTGCTATCACTCCTATTGCCACGAGTATTACTATCAATATTTTCGACATAATAGAGTTACTTAACGCCACAAAATTACATTTTTTTGCAACAAACCACAACTTTAATGCCCCCAAATTTCAAAAATTAGCAGGAATTTCATATTTTTGCGCGGATAAAGAGTTTTAATATATGTACGAATACATCAGTGGCACATTGGCTGAAATAGCACCTGCATACGCCGTAGTCGAAGCTGGGGGTGTGGGTTATTTTATAAATATCTCGCTCAACACCTTCTCGCAGATAGAGAGGGCGGAGCGCGTAAAGCTATTCACTCACCACATCGTTCGCGAGGATATCGAGATGCTCTACGGCTTCGCATCGAAGGAGGAGCGCGACCTCTTCCGTCTGCTTATCAGCGTATCGGGCGTAGGCGGCAACACGGCACGAATGATACAATCGACATACTCTCCTTCGGAGTTGCGCAATATCATCGCCACGGGAAATGCCGTATTATTGAAGAATGTGAAGGGTTTAGGGCTCAAAACTGCACAAAAAATCATTGTCGATTTGAGTGGTAAGATGATAGATTTACCATCGCACGATGCAGCGAGCAATGCCCTCGCCGCATCACAACATCCTGAGGCGTACGACGAAGCTTTGGCGGCACTCGTAATGCTCGGCTTCGCAAAAGCCGCATCGGAGAAGGTGCTACAAAAAGTGTTCAAAGCGGATGCTTCACTCGGCGTGGAAGAGGCTATCCGCAGCGCATTAAAACAACTGTAGACTTAGACGAGAGACGAAAGACGAGAGACGAAAGACGAAAGACGAAAGACGAGAGAAATGCAAAATGCAAAATGCAAAATGCAAAATTGTTTTTTTCTAACTACTCACTAAAAAACAAAAAAGTCCCTACAAAAACATAGTTTTTGCGTAATATTTTATATCTTTGTCCGTTTGTTGGATATGAAGAAGTTTTTTACAATACTCTTTTTGTTGCCGTTGTTGGTCGGATGTAAGGAGGAAGATACTCTCCTTACCGAACGCGACAGCATAGTAAAATATCTCACCTCTTCGCGCCGAATGGTTGCCGAGGAGGATTTGGGCAGTGTTATCGAGGATAATCCTTCATTCTACTCCACCTTCGGTCGCTTCGCCTATCGCCATATCGTAAACTACTACGACAGCGAGCGCGAGAGCAGGCCTGTGGTTGAATGGGGCGATATGGTGCAGATAAGATTTAACGCCTTCACCTTTACTGGCTCAGAGCCTAATATCTCGTCTAATCTCTATTGGTCGAACATACCAACCATAATAGAGCAGGTGGGTAAAAAGAGTGGCAACACGCTCGACTGGTCGAGCGAGCCGCTGGCTATACGACTCGGCACAACAAAGATATTGGAGGGGTTAGAACACACACTACCCGGATGCCACGAGGCAGACTCGGTGCAGGTATATATGACATCCGACCTTGCGTATGGCAAGAAAAACATAATAGGCACGGTACCAAAAGGTTCGATGGTGGCGTGGTATATGAAGATAGAGAAGGTTACAAAGTAGTAGAGATATGAAGTTTACACAAAATATTAGAATTGCTTTTTTCGCGGTAGTTATCTCGGCTACCGCTTTGGTGTCGTGCATAAAGGAGGAGACTATATCCAACAAGGAGCGCGAGAAGATTTCACTCGAAGCGTGGATACGCCTCAACAAGCCCGAATTGCTCGACAACTATCAGGAGAATGGAGGCTACTATGTCGAAATTCTCGCAGGCGACAAGAATGAGAACAAACCCGTCAGCAGCAACGGTAACGACTTCGGCTCGGAGCCTTTGATGGAGCAGGACACCTGCTGGATATATGCAAACATAACAGGTCGCGACATCAATGGCCGAATATGTATGACGCGCAGCGGTGAGTTGGCAGATTTGTGCGGCACATTCTCCTACTTCACCCACTATGTTCCCTACATCAACTATTGCGGAAGCTCCAACTTCGGACTTTTGGAGGGAACCTACCTCGCTATGCGCAACGAGTTCAAGCTCGGAAATAGTGTCTACCGTATGCGCCGAGGCTCGAAGGTGCGACTCTACCTACCTTCGTCTATCGCCTACGGCGAGCGTGGCTCGTCATCGGAGGGCGGTTACGAGGGGCAATACTCGCTCGACGCATCTCGCCCCTTGGTTATGGATATAGAGATACTGAGAGCTATCAAAAATCCGTCGGACAAGGAGTTGGATATGGTCAAGAGTTTTGTCGGATACGACAGCAAGTGGGTGCAAGCAACTAAGGCCGAGGAGGAGAAGAGCGACGAAGATGATGACTTGAAGCTCACGGGACTCCACTACTCACTTGGTTTTAATCCTGCAAGCGACAAGATACACGAGCGCTATCTGCAACCACACTTAGATGGTCTAAATAGTCGATACACCGATACAAAGAGGTATGCCGATATGGATTTCATCAATGACTCCATAAACAAGATACTTTTGCAACGCTTTGGCGAGGGACTCAGCAAAGACAAGTTGGGCGATGCAACACGAGTAACAAAGGATGGTCGTGCAAGTATATGGTATATAGTGCGTTTCCTTGACGGTTTTGTTGTGGATACTAACATTGCCGAAATTCGCACGCTCGTATTCAACGAGAAATCGCCTGTATGTGAGGTGTTTAGTTATAGTCCTTCGGATGACGAGGACAAGGATGCAAGTGAACGCACCGCTATCGGGGCGTGGTACTACTGCATCCCTCAGATGCACTACGGCGCATACGGACAGATTGTAACCTCTTCTGGTTATGCCTACGGGGCAAGTGGATTGTCGGGTACGACAACCACAACCGAGAGTTCCACTTCAAGCGGGGTAGACTACTACAACGCAATGAATTACTACAACTACTACAACTCGTACTACGACTACTATAACCCGTACTACAACTATTACAACTACAACTATTACGACTACAATTACAACACAAACGATAGCGAGACGGTGACTACCACAAGCATAAGCACCGAGATTTTGCCTTATACTCCGTTGGTATTCACTCTGTTTGTCGAAGCAAAATAGTAAACAATGATTATTGCAGCCCAAATATATCTCCGCCGAGGTAAGGAGGAGTCCCTGCAACGCCGCCACCCGTGGGTATTTTCGGGTGCGATAGAGCGCATCGAATGCGAGGGAGAGAGTATCCCAGAGGGAGCTGTGGTAGATATTTTCACCCAACGAGGCGAGTACATCGCACGAGGTCACTACCAAATTGGCTCTATTGCAGTACGCGTGCTGACATTCGAGCGCGAAGAGATTGATGCTAAGTGGTGGCGCGACCGCGTAGCGAGTGCCTACGATGTGCGCCGCACGCTCGACCTGACCGATAATCCACAAACTAACTGCTATCGCCTTATCCACGGCGAGGGAGACCTCTTGCCGGGTTTGGTGGTCGATATCTATGGCTCAACAGCCGTTGTGCAGTGTCACTCGGTCGGAATGTACCTCTCGCGCAACGAGATAGCAACCGCTATTCGCGAGGTCTATGGCGAGAAGATTACCGCCATCTACGACAAGAGCGCACAGACAGTACCTTTCAAAGCCAACCTTAATGCCGTTGATGGCTATCTCTACGGCTCGGCAGAGAAGGATAATGTCGTGTTGGAGAATGGTCACAAGTTCCTCGTCAATTGGGAGGAGGGACAGAAGACCGGTTTCTTTATCGACCAACGATTCAACCGTCACCTCGTAGAGCAGTATGCCAAAGGACGCACCGTACTCAACACCTTCTGCTATACGGGAGGTTTTTCGGTCTACGCTTTGGCAGGTGGAGCAAAGGAGGTCTGCTCGATAGATGCTTCGGAGCGTGCAGTAAGGCTCGTAGATGAGAATATAAAGTTAAACTTTGGCGACGATGCACCGCACACCTCGTTGGCGTGCGATGCGGTGGAGTATTTGAAGGATATAGGCAACAAGTACGATATGATAATCCTTGACCCGCCGGCATTTGCAAAGCACCACAAGGTGTTAGGAAATGCTATGCAGGGTTACAAGCGCTTGAATGCAAGGGCATTATCGCAGATTAAGAGTGGAGGCATACTCTTTACATTCTCCTGCTCGCAGGCGGTATCAAAGGAGTTGTTCCGCACCACCGTTTTTACTGCGGCAGCAATCGCAGGGCGTAAGGTACGCATCCTTCACCAATTGACACAACCTACCGACCACCCTATCAACATCTACCACCCCGAAGGCGAGTATTTGAAGGGCTTGGTGTTGTATGTAGAATAGACGAGAGACGAGAGACGAGAGAAATGCAAAATGCAAAATGCAAAATGCAAAATGCAAAATGCAAAATTGCTCTCCGCGCTCCCCAGTAAAGGGCGGAACGCCCGCCCCCAGTAATCCCCAGAACAGCTGCGCCTTGACAAGCGTCTGAGTTCAGAAAAAGTTAAAAGCGATGTCAAACTACACAAAATTATCAATAAGCACTACGGAGGAGCAGGGAGATATTCTCACTGCTTACCTCTCGGATTTTCCGTTTGATAGTTTCGACTATGGGGATGGTCTACTCAATGCCTACATTCCGCAGGGAGAGTTTGATAAGTGCAAGGATGGCATCGAAGAGTTGTTATACAACGAGGGTATTCTCGACTACTACTTCGAGGATATCGAGCAGCAGAACTGGAACGCTGTATGGGAGAGCAACTTCAAGGAGGTAGAGGTCAAAAACAGAGTACTTATCCGCGCACCCTTTCACGAGGCTCGACCTTATTACAAAGGGTTGGAGATTATCATACAGCCCAAGATGTCGTTTGGTACGGGACACCACGCCACAACACAGCTGATGGTCGAGGCGATGCTTACCCTCGATTTGAAGGGCAAACGAGTGTTGGATATGGGCAGTGGCACGGGCGTATTGGCTATCGTCGCGGCAAAACTCGGTGCTAAGAGTGTGTTGGCCGTAGAGATTGATGAGATGTCGGAGGAGAGTGTTCGCGAAAATATCACGCTCAACGATGTAGGAGATAGAGTCGTATCGGTATGTGGTGATGCCTCCGCAATTGAGGGGCAAGAGTTCGATATTATACTTGCCAACATCAACCGCAATGTATTGCTTGCCGATATGAAGGCCTACTGCGCAACCCTAACAAAGGGTGGCAAAGTTATTTTGAGTGGCTTTTTGAAAGAGGATGTACCCGTACTACTCAAAAAGGCAAAGGCTCTCAAAATGAAGAAGGCGCAACAGCAATCACACGATGAGTGGTACTCCATTCAGATAGAGAAGTAGACGACGAGATACAAATTAATAACTAAAATAATATGAAGAGTTTGAAAAGAGTATTTTTAATGTTATTGTGCGTAGTGCCGCTAACGGTATTTGCACAAGGAGAAAACGCTGTAAAGTGGACACACTCAGTAGCGGACAAGGGCGATGGCAACTACACCATAACGCTGAAAGCCGATATGGAGGATGGTTGGCATATCTATGTTACCGACCCTGCCAAGGCATTCAACCCTACCGAAATCACATTCGAGTCGGGCGAGGGCATCACTGCAAAGGGCGAGTTACGCCTATTGTCGAAGGCGAAGTTCGAGAATGACGAGCTCCTCGGTATGGAGATTGGTCACTACGAGGATGAGGCCATATTCGAGCAAGACTTCAAGGTCGAGGGCAGTGGTGGCGAGGTTAAGGCCTCCGTCACATACCAAGCCTGCAATGTCGGCAGTTGCCTATCTCCCGAAACAAAGGATATTGTCATAACACTCGGCAGTGCCACTAATGAGACCGCTGCTCCGCAGGAGGAGGTTAAGGCGGTGAAGGATGCCGCAGGCGAAGGCTCGTTGTGGTCACTTATTATCGAGGCTATTTTATGGGGCTTTGCAGCCCTGCTCACCCCTTGCGTATTCCCTATGGTGCCGATGACCGTATCGTTCTTTATGAAGAATAGTGGCTCGGCAGCGCGTGGTCGCATCAACGCCTCGCTGTATGGACTGTTTATCGTTGCGCTCTACACACTCCCTATCGCTGTACTTATTATTATCACGCGCGTAGTGGGTGGTGATGCCGTAACGGCCGACATCTTCAACTGGCTCGCAACACACTGGTTGCCAAATATCGTGTTTTTCGTTGTATTTATGATATTTGCAGCCTCATTCTTCGGCGCATTCGAGATTACCCTGCCAAGCGCACTCGTAAACAAGAGCGATGCGCAATCGGACAAGGGAGGTATCGGTGGCATCTTCTTTATGGCGCTGACACTCGTGCTCGTATCGTTCTCGTGCACAGGCCCTATTGTAGGTTCGGTACTTATCAAATCGACTTCGGGCGAGGTGTGGTCGCCAATTATCACTATGTTGGCATTCTCGACCGCCTTTGCACTGCCATTCACCCTCTTTGCCTTCTTCCCTTCGATGTTGCAGAAGCTGCCAAAGAGTGGCGGCTGGCTCAACTCGGTGAAGGTTGTACTCGGCTTTGTGGAGGTTGCTCTCGGATTTAAGTTCCTCAGCGTTGCCGACCAAGTTTATCACTGGAACTTGCTCGACCGCGAGGTATATCTCGCAATTTGGATTGTTGTATTCTCGTTGCTCGGTTTGTACCTCTTAGGCAAGATTAAGTTCGCTCACGACAGCGAGGTTAAGCACCTCAGCGTAGGTCGTTTGGCGTTGGCAATCGGAGTCTTCACATTCGTTGTATATATGATTCCGGGTATGTGGGGCGCACCTTTGAAGGCATTGTCGGGCTATCTGCCACCACTCTCATCGCAAGATTTTGTGATTGAGAAGTATGCTCCTGCCACAACATCGAGCAGTGGCGAAGTAGATGTAAACAACGCAAAATATAGCGATGTCCTCCACCTTCCACACGGCTTAAAAGGCTTCTTCGATATGAAGGAGGCTGAGGCGTACGCTGCAAAGGTGGGAAAACCGATATTTATCGATTTTACAGGTCATGGCTGCGTGAACTGCCGCGAGATGGAGGCGCGTGTCTGGTCGGATGCTACCGTACAGCAGATTTTGCGCGATGAGTATGTTATCGTGGCACTCTATACCGACGATAAGATGCCGTTGCCGGAGAGCGATTGGGTAACGACAGAGACAGGCAAAGTGCTGAAAACTTTGGGCAAGGTAAATGCCAATTATGCCCTTACTCGCTTCGGTGTAAACGCCCAGCCATACTATGTTTTGCAGGGCAAAGATGGCAAGATTTTGGGCGAGCCTCGTGGTTACGACCTCTCAGTCGAGGGCTTTGTCAATTTCCTGAAAAAGGGCGTTGAGGAGTACCATAAATAGAATTAAGAATTAAAAATTAAAAATTGAGAGTTGGAGGTCCTCTGACTCTCAATTTTATTCTATATTAATTGCATAATTATCCTATATTAACAGCTGCCTTCTTTCGCGTACGAGGGCATTATACGCGAGCGCACGAAGAAAAATATTGCAAAAACATAAAATTTTTCGAAAATTATTATTACCTTGCACCCTGATAAGAAATATATGAAATATCATTTCTCTATAAAAAACTAATAAAAACAATTATGAAAAAATTATTCAAAACACTCACTATCTGCGCCCTGCTTGCTTGGGTTGGCGGATTTGCAACATCGTGCGTTTCAGACGAGGTATTAGGCCCGCCTGAATTCGCTATCACAGGAGAGCCCGTGGTGAACAACGCCATCTCGGTTGATGTTCCCGTAAAGGCTGTTAATTTGGCAAAACTCGCCTATATGGTCGAGGAGTATATCATCACCGAGAATGGCGAGGCTTGGACTGTCAAGAATTATGACGCCAACAAGCAGCCAGTACTCAACCACAAGGTGGAGAAAAATCCATCTATCGCTCTTATCTTCCGCGCTCAGCGCAATGGCAAAGGTAAGACTATCGAGAATGTAAAGAAGGAGACTTCAATTCACATCTCAGGTAACGAAGGCCTCGACAAAAACAAGAAGTTTGTCGTATACTTCGCAGCCGCAGTGTCTGACTCTGAGTACTACAACAATGGCCAAATCTACTCTGTTACTTTCGAGACACCAGAGAAGTATTCGGACAACGATGTAGAGGTTATCCGCGAGAGCTTCGAGGGTATGGATGTATTTGTACAGGTACCGCCAAGCGTAAAGAAGGCTAACCGCGTTGTGCGTTGGGGTGTTACCAATATCGCTACAATTGCATACCAAGGAAAGAAGCCTATTGCAGAGATGCTCTATATGTGTGATTTTGTCTATCCAGCATCTATCATCAGAAGAGATACTACGCTGAATATCAACCACAAAAACGCTTATCGTCTCAACGACAAGGGCGAAATCGGATACTATGTCATCGGAGTAAACGATGTTATAGAGGTCTCGCCTGACGGCTCAGAGGTAGCCGAAGGTACAGCAGAGGCCATCCAATACTACTACAACTTCCAGCCGGGAGAGCCATTGGTGCTTATGTTGGCAGAGGCTGACTATTGCAGCCCTCAGACAGGCTTGGAGCCAACTGTTAAGTACTCATTCGGAAATGATGTAGGTTGGTACTGGTTCCCATACGATATGGACACATATATCGAGGAGTACTACAAAAATCCAAATGTAGACCCAGAGCTCTTCTGGTACAAGGATGCTTGGTGGAGAAGAGTCGATTTGACTCTGCCTGGTCCTGAGAAGTTTGATGGTAGTGTTGGTGTAAACATCAGCAACCTCAGCTCGAACTCTGGAAAGATTACCTTCACACCAGACAACCGAACATTTATGTACCTCGTAGGCGTATATGAGGACCGTGACGCTTATCAGGGTGGATTTAAAGATATTACCGAGCGATTCCTCGACGGCAAGGAGGAGTTGTGGCAGTGGTTCACAACTGCCGAGATGGCTCCACAGTTTGGAATTGGCTTCTACTACGCTTCGGAAGGTGTTCAGGAGTTTATCCTCGAAGACTACTTCGTATCGCTCACCGCAGGTGGTAAGTACCATGTCGTAGTGAATGCCGTAGGTGGCTATGTCGGCGATGATGGCATAATGTACCCGGATATGACTGCTCAGAATTTCCAGCACATCGAGTTCGAGCTCAAAGAGTACTCATTGCCTGAGCCTGAGCTTGTTGTAACACCAGTAGAGGCATACTCTCCTTGGAAGGTCAAGTTCAATGTCAAAAATCCTGACTACGCAAACAACAAGGTATCGAAGGTTGCATTCGTTGCTAACTTCACTCGCGAGTTCGACTCATTTATGAAGGCTAACAACTACACATATACCGATATGGTTATGATGAATGCAAACAGCCCTTACTACCATCTCTCTGACACAGATGTTGCAATGGTCAATTCGGCAGCTGGTGCAGAGCTTGAGTTCGATGTATTCGAGAATTCAGCATTTACCCTTGCTGTAATGGGATGGAACAAAGAGGGCCGCGCAAGCAACCCTGACAAGGAGGGTTCACAGGCTCACGCCGAGGCGTTCTCGTTACCTATCCAGCCAGCTGAGCCACTCGATATGACCAGATTGAACTCATTGAAGGGTGACTGGACTGCTACCGCTACGGTAAATGTCTACAACGCAACAACCGGCACTCACACTGCTACTCAGAGAAGCTGGAAGGTTACAATTGGTGACTTGAACGCAGAGAAGTCTCTCACAGAGGCCGACTACGCTATTCTCGAAGCTCACGGCGTAGGTAGAGATGCAGCTAACGCTTACCTTGCTGAGTACAACAAGCAGGCTGCTAAGTACAACACTGATGTTTTGGGACAAAACCGCGTACTCTGCTTGGGTTGGGCTGTCGATGACGACCGCGCTATGAGCACCACTTCGCCTTGGGACCTCTTTATGATGGAGGATTACAACGCATCAATTGTAGATTATCTCTTCTACGACTTCGGTCCTAAGTGGTTCTTGCAGGTGAATAAGAATGGTCAAGCATTTGTTCCTGTACACTACAACCGAATCCCAACTTTGACTTCGTGGTTCAACGGTATGAATCACTACCTCTGCGGTGGAAACTACGAGACTGGTATCGCCTATATCTACCATCCACTCCCAGAGTATCAGGATAATGTTGAGGCAGCAGGTCTTCCAGTTGATATTTCGGAGGATGGCAACACTGTTACTATCAACTATTTCACCGTGAAGTTAGCAACCGAGGATGGTGGAGAGTTGGAGGTAAATTGCTATCCAAATGTGGTATACGACTACTACGGCAACTTGCAGTTCTACAACTCGCATGTAACATCGAGCGTAGTTTTGACACGCGGCTGGACAGAGAACACCTTAGATACTCCTACTCCTGCTAAGATGTCGAGCGTAGCTACTGTTAATGGCAAGGCTGTGAAGTTGGCAAATGGTACAACTTACACCACACCAAAGCACCCTTACGCAAAGACAGTCTTCACTCCTCAGCCAAAGAAGGCTCCGGTGAAGAGAATGAGCGATAAGCACCCTTCGGTTAAGGTGACAAATCAGTCGGCAGAGAGCTCGTTGGGCACCAACAAGAATCTTTTGCGCCGCTAATCCTACGATAGTCGCAGCACGAGGAGCTACCCGCAAGGGTGCTCCTTCGTTGCGGTTTTGTGAGATAAATCTTAAACTTGGGATTATACCCTAAAAACAAAAGAGTTATGAAAAAGTTTTTAAGCCTTATATCTCTCGTATTTGCAATCTCGGCAGCTTCGGCACAGCAGCTTCCAGATGTAAAGGTAGAGAATGCACAGGGCAAGGTCGTGTCGGTACGCTCGCTCGCACAAGGCAAGCCGATGATTATCGCCTATTGGTCTATCGCCTGCAAACCTTGTATTCAAGAGCTGAACGCAATAAACGACGCGTTGGAGGATTGGCGCAAGGAGGCAGAGTTCGAGGTTGTCGCAGTATCGGTTGATGATGCACGCTTGAAGGCCTCGGCAAAGGCAGTAGCCTCTTCGCGTGGTTGGGAGTTCATCTGCGTATACGACGAAAATCAGGAGCTCAAACGCGCAATGAATGTGTCGCTCACGCCACAGTCATTTGTCATTGATGGCGAGGGTAACATCATCCACTCGCACTCAGGCTATACCCCCGGTAGTGAGCAGGAGTTGTTCGACAAGGTTTTGGAGTTGAAGAAGGGCGCGAAAAAGAGTAAGTAAGAGATGAAACGATTAACCCTATTACTCGTAGGCGTCGTTGCGCTCACAGCACAGGTTTCGGCGCAGAAGGTGCTTGGCAATGGTCAGGTATCGGGTAGCTTGGAGACTTCGTCTACACTCTATACGCCCGACAAGAAGATTGAACGCCCCGACGACCACTTCGGCTCGAATAACTACTTGAAGGTCGATTATGCAAATGGTCGATTCTCGGCAGGTATTCAGGTAAATGCCTTCCTGCCCGCCTTGGTAGGTTATGACGCTTTGGCCGATGGTAAGAAGTTCTATCTCGCATCGAAGTATATCCAGTGGCGCGACAAGAATTTCGATATCTTGGTCGGAGATATATTCGACCAGTATGGCAACGGATTGATTTTCCGCGCTTTCGAGGATAGACAACTCGGCATCAACAACTCGTTGGAGGGTGTGCGTGTTGGCTACAACTTCGGTCGCTATGTGGCAATTAAGGGTATGTATGGTCGCCCTCGACTCTACACCGAGTACTCGAAGAGTTGGGTGCGTGGAGCCGATTTGTCGGTGTCACTTGCCGATATTATGAAGGCTTCGGCGATAACTTTCAATATCGAAGGCTCGTATGTCAATCGCTATCAGAGCTTGTCGCAAGCAACAGAGTATTGGAACAGAATTCATTCGAGCACTATGGGTACAGACCACGAGATGACTCGTCTGCAATACTATGGTGTATCGCCAAATCTAAACCTCTACTCAGGTCGCGTAAACTTCGGTTGGAACGGCTTGACCGTGCGTGGAGAGTATGTTGGCAAAGGCAAGGATATCGATATCGACAACAAGTACGAGAAGGGCTGGGCAGCACTCGGAGAGGTTGGTTATAGCTACAAGACTTTCAGCGTTATGGGAACATTCCGAGCTATCAATAACATCAGCACTATGATTGATGTCTTCGTACCTGAGCTCGAAAATGGAAACCAAAACCCAATCAACACCAGCGGTGGTAACACCATCAACTATGTTCCAGCTTTGACACGCCAATATACCTATATGTTGGCAAACCTCAACCCTTATCAGGTGAAGCCTGCCGAGATGGGTGGACAGATTGACCTCTGCTACTCCTATCGTAGCAAGACAAACCGCTATCGCTACTGGAACTTCCACGCCAACTTCTCGACCTTCTACTCGCTCGACAAAATTGCGGAGGGTAACAGAATGCTCTATTGGCGCGACATCAATGTAGATGTGGAGCGTCAGTGGAACAAGAAGTGGAAGACTCTCATCCTCTACTCCTTCCAAGATAATGACGACCATCAGGCTCATATCTTCGTGGGTGATGTGACACACAAGTTCAATCGCAAGATGTCGTTGCGCTTCGAGGTGCAGTATCTCCTTTCAGGCGACGACAGCAACGAGTGGGACGGAATGCACAGCGAAGGTGATTGGGTAGCAGGACTCGTGGAGTTCAACCTTGCACCTCATTGGAGCTTCTATGTGCAGGATATGTATAACATAGGTCAGAGCAAGATGCACTACTACAACGGAGGTGTCAGCTACACATACAACCGTACTCGCGTACAGTTGAGCTACGGTCGCAACCGTGCAGGATATATCTGTTCGGGCGGTGTGTGCCGCTACTCACCTGCCTATACGGGAGTAAATTTGATGCTCACATCTTCGTTCTAAATAAGAAATTTTTAATGTAAAAAATCGATAAAAACACTATGAAAACTTTAAAGAGATTAGCATTTATGCTTCTTAGCGTAGCACTTGTTGGTTGCGGCAACACCACAGATGGTTTGAACCCAGGTGGCAATGGAGATGGCGATAGTGGCGCAGACCAAGGCCTTGTACTCTCGGTAGACAAGCTCTTCATCTACAACAATGGCGGAGCTGACGAGAATGGCGTTGCTACATTTACCGTAACCTACAATGGCAAGGATGTTACCGCCGATAGCACAATCTTCAAGGGCGAGGATGAGCTCGATGGCAACACCTTTACCTCTACGGCAGAGCCTTGCAGCATCCGCTTCTGGGCAAGCTATGGCACCGAGGTAACAAGAGCCGACATCTTGTTAAACATCGTGGCTACCCCACCTTCGGCACCTGCTGTTCCTGTGGATAACAACCCAACAAAGACAAACTTCGTGCGTCGAGTATTGCTCACTCAGTTCACCGGTACTTCGTGTGGCTTCTGCCCTGAGATGATGAACGCACTCTACACCGTAGCTCAAAACGAATATTACAGCAGCAAATATGTCCTTGCAGCAGCTCACCTCTACGGTGCAGCAGACCCTGCATACCTCAACGATGCAAAGACTTTGGATAAGTCGATGGGTGTAAATTCGTTCCCTACCGTAAATGTAGATATGCAGAAGAATACTGGTTACAGAAATGCAGAAAAGTTGTTTGACCTTATTGCCGACGCTCTCGAACGCACAACAGTAAAGGGTGGTATTGCCGTAAATAGCGAGTATCACGCGGAGGCTGGATATATCGTCATCAACACCTTGGTCAAGGCTGCCGCTGATGCTGATTTCCGCATTGGTGCGTGGTTGTTGGAGGATAAGATTAATAGCAATGGTTTGCAGGCAAATAATGGTTACTCTCCTATCGATGGTGTGGATTTCAACATTCACAACAACAGTATCCGCCTCGCTAACCAGAGCCGTCAGTCGAGCACCGACTACACAGGTCTTACTCTCGGACACCTCGCAGCAGGCGAGACCGCCTCGAAGTCGTTTGCATTCCCATTGTTGAAGAGCTGGAACGCAGATAACCTCCGTGTTATCGTCTTCATCTCGACAAAGGAGGGCAACAAGTGGTGCGTAAACAATGTGGTTAAG
The DNA here is from genome assembly GCA_015059865.1 of Rikenellaceae bacterium. GTDB lineage: Bacteria > Bacteroidota > Bacteroidia > Bacteroidales > Rikenellaceae > Alistipes. The sequence continues at coordinate 59,689 of SUZP01000003.1, forward strand.
GCACCAAAGAGTGGCTCAGTGGAGTTCGAGTACGAGAATTAATAAACTGTTAAAAGTTTCGAATAGATACTTTTCTCAATAGCAATACGGGCAGTACAAAAGGTGCTGTCCGTATTTTTATGACAGACAACTATTGTTTTATTACGATAAAAGTTGTACTTTTGTGGAAAAGTGTAAACTTTCAAATATAGACTTACTATACTAATTATTAACTAATTCAACTTTCAAACATTATGAACATCAAACGACTATTAACTTTTGCTATGGCATTAGTTTTTGCTTTGCCACTCTATGCCGAGCAGGGACCAATTGTTTTGCGCAACAAGCGTATCTCGATTATCTCGCCTACATTGATGCGTTTGGAGTATGCTGACGGCGGAAAATTCGTAGATGAGCAGACCTACTTCGCTCAAAACCGCCCTACCAACACCCCTTACACCATCAAGCGCGAGGCTGATGACTGGGTTGTTATCACAGCTCCAAAGTTCACCATCCGCGTTCAGGATGACAATCTCCCATTTGCGCAGTGCAACACGCAGATTATCTTCCAGCACAAAGGCAAGGAGGTGAAGATACACGGCACAAGCCGCCCGGGCCGAAACCTGAAAGGTGCAATCTCTACACTCGACCGCGTATCAGGTTACACAACTCGTCAGAATGGCCTCTTGACTCGCAGTGGTTATTATGTGCACGAGGATACAAATACAGACCTTATAGTTAATGGTAAGTTACAGCGTCGCGATACTCAAAACCATCTGCAAGACCTCTACTACTTTATATATGGTACAGACTTCGCCGCTGCATTCCGCGACTTGGGAACGGTGAGTGGTCATGTGCCGATGACTCGTAAGTATATCCACGGCGTGTGGTACTGCCGCTGGTGGGACTACACCGCAAAGGAGTTTTTGGAGATTCTCGATGGATATAAGGAGCACAACTTCCCTATCGACAACCTCGTATTCGATATGGCTTGGCACTCGACAGATGCTACACGAGGTATGGGAAGTAGCAAACGCTACTACTGGACAGGCTACACTTGGAACAATGAGCTTATTCCAGACCCTAAGGCTCTTATTGACGAGGTTCATCGCCGCGGTGTAACCGTATCTATCAACGACCACCCACACGATGGTATTCGCCCTCACGAGGCTGCATACCCTGAGTTTATGAAGGCGATGGGTGCCGATACCACCAACAACAACATTCTGCTCTTCGACCCTTCGAACGAGAAGTATATGGAGAACTTCTTCCGCTATGCTCACCACCCATCCGAGGATATAGGTGTAGACTTCTGGTGGCTCGACTGGCAGCAAAACCGTATCTTTAAGTATGTTCGTGGCACATCCACAACCATCTTGCAGTGGATTAACCGTCTGTGGTATAAGGACTCGGAGCGTAAGGGCTTGCGTGGTGCAGGTTATAGCCGTTGGGCAGGTCTTGGCGACCACCGCCACCCTATTCAGTTCTCTGGCGATGCTTATGCCAACTGGAAGGTGCTTGCTTTCGAGGTAGATTTGACCTCAACAAGTGGTAACCAAGGTTGTTACTATTGGGCTCACGATATCGGTGGCTTCTACGGAGGTACCGACCCTGAGTTGTACGCTCGTTGGACACAGTTCGGTGCTGTATCGGCAGCTTTGCGCATCCACTCTACACGCAAGGCTGAACTTGACCGCCGCCCTTGGCTTTGGGGTAAGGAGGCCGAGGAGTCAATGCGTCGCAGCTATCACTTCCGTTCGCAGTTGATGCCGTATGTATATTCGAGCGTACGCACTACTCACGAGACGATGTTACCACTCAACCGCGCAATGTACATAAACTATCCTGAGGTAGCCGAGGCTTACAAGCAGCCACAGCAGTTCCTCTTTGGTGACATCTTGTTGGCAGCTCCTATCACCTCGCCAAAGAGTGAGGAGACAGGCTTGGCTTCGCAGAAGGTGTGGTTCCCTAAGAACAAAAACGAGAAGGCTAAGGAGGCTGTTTGGTACGACTTCTTTACTCACGAGTGTCACGAGGGTGGCCAAACAAAGACCATCTCGAAGGACCTCAACTCGTTCCCTCTCTATGTGAAGGCGGGTTGCCCACTCCCTATGCAGCCATACACCGACCGCCCAGCATCGGCACCTCTTACCACACTTATTCTCCGTACCTATCCGTCGGCTGTTGGTGGCAGTGGCGAGTTCACCCTCTACGAGGATGACGGCATCTCGCTCGACTACGAGAAGGGTGCTTACGCAAAGACTAAGTTGCAGTACAGCCGCACCGAGATTAAGGGCAAGAAGGCCTCCGTTATCACCATCGCAGCTGCACAAGGCCGCTACAAGGGACAGGTTATGCAGCGCAACTACCGCTTGGAGTTGCCATGTATCACTCCTAAGTCGGCAGTGTGCAACGGCAAGAAGTTGAAGCCAGTATGGGATAAGAAGCTCAACTGCTGGGTTGTAACCACCCCAACATTCTCTATCGAAGATGAGGTTAAGGTAACCGTATTCGAGAAGTAGTATATTATTTAACCTACAATATAGTCTGTCTAACCGGTGGTTTGGTTGGACAGACTATTTTAAATATTTTTTCACTTTTTTACACTTTTCTGAATAGTGTAATTGAAATTTTATTACCTTTGTGTTAGCAAGTTAATCAACCTAATAAAATGAAAAAAATCTTAATCGTTGGTGCAGGTGGTCAAATTGGCTCTGAGTTAGTGCCATACCTGCGTGGTATCTATGGTACCGACAATGTAGTTGCAACGGATGTTCGTGAGTGCACAGGCCTCTCCGAGGAGGGTCCATTCGAGACTCTCGATGCGTTAGACGGCAAAGCAATGGAGGCTATTGTTTCGAAGTATGGTATCGATACTATCTTCAACCTCGTAGCACTGCTATCAGCTACGGGTGAGCGCAATCCTCAGTTGGCTTGGAAAATCAATATGGGCGCATTGATGAACTCGTTAGAGATTGGTCGTGAGCACAATTGTGCAGTATTCACCCCTTCGTCGATTGGCGCTTTTGGCCCTACATCACCAAAGGATATGACTCCGCAGGACACCGTGATGCAGCCTACCACAATATATGGTGTATGCAAGGTTACTGGTGAGATGCTCTCGAACTACTACGCTCAGCGTTATGGTCTTGACACTCGCTCGGTGCGCTTCCCAGGTCTTATCTCGAATAAGACTCTTCCGGGTGGTGGCACTACCGACTACGCAGTAGAGATATACTACGAGGCTATCCGCAACGGTCGCTACACTTGTGCAGTGCCAAGCGATGTCTATATGGATATGATGTATATGCCAGACGCTTTGCGTTCGATTGTGGAGTTGATGGAGGCAGACCCTACAAAGTTGAAGCACCGCAACAGCTTCAATGTTACAGCAATGAGCTTCACTCCTGAAATTCTTGCAGCCGAGATTCGCAAGCGCATCCCTTCATTCGAGATGGATTACGATGTAGACCCAGTTAAGGAGTCTATCGCTAAGAGCTGGCCAAATAAGCTCGACGACTCGTGCGCACGCGAGGAGTGGGGTTGGAAGCCACAGTGGGATATCTCGTCAATGACCGATGATATGCTGGCTGCCGTAGCCAAGAAGTTGGAGGCAGAGAAGAAATAGAGAAGTTTTCTATATAGAAGGTGGTTGTCCAACAAGTTTATTGAGCAACCACCTTTAATTTTTTTAGAGATTATATAGTTTAGTGTTGTAGAAAAATAGCATATTATACCCCACCGCCCTAACGGGCTCCTCCCCTAAATCAGGGGAGGAATAGATAAGTGGATACGCTATTTTTTGTCTATATCAAGTACTACTCTGCCGAGGAGGCAAGTGGCGAGGCCTGCGTATAGACGCGTGTCGCTAACTCCTTGTCGAGTTGGTACATGCCATATTTATCATTCTCGACAGACTCTGACGCGAATATCATCTCGCGCGCCGACTCCTCCTCCTCAATCTGCTCATCGATAAACCAAACCAACATATTTGATGAAGCGAAGTCGCGGTCGTCGTGCGCTATGGCTGCAAGATTATTGATAAGACCTGTCACAACCTTCTCGTGGCGCAAAGTCTCGCGGAACATCTCCTGCACCGACTCCCACTCAGTACGCACCTCAGCGATAGGTTTCAGTTCAACCTTCGCATCGCGCGAATTGAGGTAGTTTGCCAAGATGCGCGCGTGGTCCTGCTCTTCGAGCCACTGCACATAAAACCAATTGGCAACACCTTTGTAACCCTTCGCCTCGGCATCCATCGACATCGAAAGGTAGAGATATGCCGACCATAACTCGGCGTTAATCTGCTCATTAATTGCTGTGTGTAATCTCTCGCTTAACATAATTTTATCATTTTAAAGGTTATTATTCTCTTTTTTGCTGCAAATATAATACAAGTTTTGCAATTTGTCAAATTGATATTTTTTATATTCACATAAGCACATCTTATACACCTTCGTCACGACAGACAAAAACAGATACTCTTTTTTAACATAATAATTTTATTTTCGTATCCGTTATATCGCCGAAAAAGGTAGAATGATGATGAAAAAGAGTATTTCGAAGAGTTTGGAGAGCGCAATGGCGCAGGCGGTATTTAACACAGCGCAGGTAGATACACAATGCTCTCTCAAAGATTGTTTAATGTTGCAGATACTCTCCTCGGAGGGTTCAATGGCATACAATATATTCAAAGAGTTGTTGCAGGATTGGCAGCTCTTTCAATTGCGCCTACGATTGGAGCGCGTAGCCTATCGTATGGGGCACGACACTGCATCGCCCGATGAATTTTACAAGGAGTATTCGTTGCATCTTGCCGAGCGTTTCGCTGATGCAGGGAGAATATCGACTACACACGCCGTAATAGATATTTTGGAGGACACTACTACCCTATCCTCACGAATTTTTGTGCTTTACAACATTACGGCTGAGATATTCTCGGAGAAGACGAGAGACGAAAGAGAAGAGAGGAGAGAGGAACAGCAAAAGACGACAGATGACAGCCGAGAGAGGAGAGAGGATTCCGTTTTGGAGCGATTTGGCACTGACCTTACCGCATTGGCTCGTCAGGGAAAGATAGACTCCGTGGTAGGTCGCAAGCGCGAGACGGAGCGCGTAGTTCAGATTTTGGCTCGTCGCAAAAAGAACAACCCCGTACTCGTTGGCGAGGCGGGTGTGGGCAAGAGTGCCATTGTCGAGGGGTTGGCTCTGCGCATTGTCGCAGGCGATGTTCCGCACACCATAGCCGACAAGCGTATCTTCGCACTCGATGTCGCTGCTCTGGTGGCCGGCACGAAGTATCGTGGAGAGTTCGAGGAGCGACTTGGGCAGGTGCTCGATGAGTTGCGCAGTCGTGGCGATACGATACTCTTTATTGACGAGATTCATACCATTGTAGGTGCAGGGGCTACGCAAGGCTCGCTCGACACGGCAAATATCTTGAAACCGGCACTTGCGCGTGGCGAAATTCAGACCATAGGAGCCACCACACCCGACGAATATCGCGAAAATATCGAGCGAGATTCCGCCCTCGAACGCCGCTTTCAGCGCGTGATGGTAGAGCCTACAACCGAGAGTGAAACGCTTGATATTCTGCGCAATATAGCACCACTCTACGAGCAACATCACACCGTACGCTACACCGAGGAGGCTCTGCGTGCTTGCGTGGAGTTGTCGGGGCGATATATCTCCGACCGCCACTTCCCCGACAAGGCGATAGACCTTTTAGACGAGGTCGGTGCTACGGCACACCTCCACTGCGAAGGGGCTCTTGTCGAGATTGGCAAGGCGGAGGTGGCGAGGTGTTTGACAGTTGCAACGGGTATCCCTACTGAGCAGTTGGCGACCTCGACAACACTGCATCTGCAAGGCTTGGAGCAGCACCTAACCTCTCATATTATCGGGCAGGAGGAGGCTCTGCGCCGTATCTCGCGCCATATCTGTCGCGCCCATTCGGGATTGCACGACGAGCATAGGCCTCTCGGCGTATTTCTCGTGGCAGGACCTACGGGCGTGGGTAAAACACTTATGGCAAAGGAGCTGGCGCGCCACCTCTTCGGCTCGCGCGATGCACTCGTGCGACTCGATATGTCGGAGTTTGGCGAGGCTCACAATGTCGCACGGCTTATCGGCTCACCTCCCGGATATGTGGGTTATGGCGAGGGTGGACAACTCACCGAGGCGGTACGCCGTAAGCCCTACTCGGTGGTGCTGCTCGATGAGATTGAGAAGGCACACCCGTCAATATTCAACACCCTGCTGCAACTCTTCGACGAGGGGCGACTGACAGATGGCACGGGGCGCACGGTCGATTTTCGCAATACCATTGTTATAATGACCTCGAATATTGGCTCGCGCGAGGTGGCGGAGCGTGGCAACGGAATAGGTTTCGGCACACCTTCGCGCCAACTCCACACCACAGCCGAGGCGGAGTATCGCCGTGCTGCCGAGCGTACATTCTCGCCTGAGTTTCTCAATCGTATTGACGAGGTGATACTCTTCGCTTCGCTCTCCGAGTGCGATGCCGAGCAGATTGTACGGTTGGAGGTTACTACGCTGCGCCAAAGGCTCGAAAAACTCGGTTATCGTCTGCGTGTAACCCCTACGGCACTGCGCGAGTTGGCTCGGCTCGGTTTTTCATCGCGCTACGGAGCAAGAGCCATTCGTCGCACGGTTGTCAGCGAGGTTGAAGAGCCGATTGCTGCGATGATTGTTGCAGGCGAGATTGCGCCAAATGTCGAGATTGTTGTCGGGGCAACAAAGGGCGAGATTACAATCAGGCAACAAAAAGCAAAGGCAGGATAGAGTGAGTAGAGAGTAGTGAGTAGTGAGTTGAGAGAGAAAATAATTCTTAATTCTCAACTCTTAATTCTCAATTTATTGGTATCTTTGCGACCGATTATGGCATTTAGAGCAAAATATCTATCCAAGGTGGGCGAAATTTTACGCCTTGCGATGCCCGTAGTATTAGCCCAATTAGGCTATATTGCGGTGCAGGTGGCGGATAGTGCCATGGTGGGAATGTATGGCGGTGAAGACGCTGTGCCATTGGCTGCCGTGGCATTCGGCTCTACTATTGCGTGGGTATTCACTTTTTTGTGCATGGGGCTCTCGATTGGTCTTACGCCTATAATCGGAGAACTCTTTGTTCAGAAGCGCAAACAAGAGATGGCTCACTACCTCGAAACGACACTTCTCTTCTATCCGATTTTCGGTCTGGCGTGTATGGCTTTGCAGATTGCAACCGAGCCTCTGCTCTACCACTTAGGGCAACCTACCGAGGTTGTAGATATGGCACTACCATACTACCGACTGATGGCGTACTGCTTGCCATTTGCGATGTTCTACGGTTCGTTCAAACAGTTTTTGGAGGGCGTAGGTAACACAAAGTCGGCAATGATTGTCGCCATCATTACCAATATAATAAACATTGCGCTTAACTATGTCTTTATCTTTGGTAAGTGCGGTTTTGAGCCTATGGGGGCGTATGGAGCAGGTTTGGCAACTCTTATCTCCCGTATTCTCAACCCGATACTGCTCGGCGGATACTTTGTCTATGCAAAGCGTTACAGAGAGTATCTATCGCTATTCTCTCGAAAAGCGAAGCATTTCAAAAATACGCTCTATCTGCTGAAAATGGGACTTCCAATATCGGGGCAGATGGTGTTGGAGGCGTTGGCGTTTATCGTTACGGGAATAATGATGGGTTGGTTTGGCACCGAGGCGATAAGTGCAAATCAGGTTGGTAACACCTACGGTAACTGCACCTTCTTGATGGTGCTATCGCTCGGCTCGGCTACTACGATTTGTGTATCGCACGCCTTCGGTCGCAGGGATATCAACGAGATATGCGATGTGGTGCGTTCCTCGCTCTCGATGGCGGTGGTGTGGGGTATCAGTGTTATTATCGCCTTTGTGTCGCTGCGCCATATTATGCCGTTGCTCTTTACCAAAAATGAGGAGGTCATTGCGCTCGCTTCGCAGATGCTTATCCTCTACGGAACATTTCAATTGTCCGATGCCTTGCAGTGTATATTGGTGGGTATCCTGCGAGGATTGCAACAGGTGCGAAGTATCGCCTTAATATCCTTTATAGCCTACATCGTACTTAATATACCGGTGGGCTACTTTGTAGCGTTCCAACTCGGAATGGGTGCTACGGGATTGATTGTCGGCTATATCGTTGGACTCTCAACTGCTGCCATTCTCTATGGCGTTCAAGTTTCCCGATATCTGCGCTATCTGCGCAAAATTTCATAAAAGCAACTCTTCTTTGCGGCCACTATCCTGCTTGCACGCCCGACAGGGTGTCGGCACGCTATATCAAAGTAGCTAAAATCGCCTAAAAAGGGGCAATAATCGCATTTATTGCAAAAAACATTTTCCAAAATAGAAGATTTAGCAAGCAAAAGTTGATTATTCGCGAAATAATCGCTATATTTGCGCGTATTCATTATTGAAAATTAACAACAAACTAAAATAAATAACAAAGTTATGACAGAAGAACAAAATGTAACTCCTACTGGTCGTATTGAGCGTATCAATATCGAAGACCACATGAAGGAGTCCTACATCAACTACTCGATGTCGGTCATCGTATCGCGTGCGTTGCCCGATGTTCGAGATGGTTTGAAACCTGTACACCGCCGTATCCTCTTCGACATGGATTCGGAGTTGCACCTCTACCACGACAAACCAACCCGTAAGTCGGCGCGTATTGTCGGTGATGTGCTCGGTAAGTTCCACCCACACGGCGACTCGTCGGTATACGATGCAATGGTGCGTTTGGCACAGCCTTGGGCTATGCGTTACCCACTCGTTGAGGGACAAGGTAACTTCGGTTCGATGGATGGCGACTCGCCAGCAGCGATGCGTTACACTGAGGCCCGTATGCAGAAGATTACAGACGAGGTTATGGCCGATATCGACAAGGAGACTATCGATTGGACAATGAACTTCGACGACACGCAGAAGGAGCCTACCGTACTCCCTACCAAGATTCCGTTGCTACTCGTAAATGGTGCAAGCGGTATCGCCGTAGGTATGGCAACGAATATGGCACCACACAACCTCTCGGAGGTTATCGATGCGTGCTGTGCATATATCGACAATACGGAGTGTACCTGCGAGGATTTGCTCCACTTCGTCAAGGGTCCTGACTTCCCTACGGGAGCCATCATCTATGGCTACGAGGGTGTCAAGGAGGCTCTCTTGACAGGTCGTGGTCGCGTGGTTATGCGCGCACGCCACGATATCGAGACAACAGCGACAGGTCGCCAGCAGCTTATCTTCACCGAGATACCTTATATGGTAAACAAGCAGGAGATGATTAAGCACATCGCTACCCTCACAAAGGAGGGGCGTTTGGAGGGCATCGCCGATGTAAACGATGAGTCCGACCGTCGAGGAACTCGCGTAGTGGTAACTTTGAAGCAGGATGCCGTAGCGAATGTAGTGTTGAATATGTTGTTCAAGCACACCGAGTTACAATCTTCGTTCTCGGTAAACAACATCGCCCTCGTAAATGGTCGCCCACAGCTCTTAAATCTGCTCGACCTTATCCGCAACTTCGTAGAGCATCGTCACGATGTTGTGGTACGCCGCAGCCGTTTTGACTTGCGCAAGGCTGAGGAGCGTATGCACATCGTTCTCGGCTTGCTTATTGCACAGGATAATATCGACGAGGTTGTTCGCATCATCCGCAACGCCAAGAGTGTAGATGAGGCAAAGGCTACCCTCTCGGAGCGTTTCGGCCTGACCGATTTGCAGACCGCAGCTATCGTAGATATGCGTCTGCGCGCATTGACAGGATTGGAGCACGGCAAGCTCACCGCAGAGCGCGACGAGTTGCAGCAGACTATCGACTACCTCACCGCTGTACTTGCTGACGAGGCTATGCAGCTCGGCATCGTGAAGGAGGAGTTGCTCGAAGTGAAGGAGAAGTATGGCGACGAGCGTCGTTCGGAGATTGTTTACGCTTCGGAGGAGTTCAACCCTGAGGACTTCTACGCCGACGAGGATATGGTTATCACCATCTCGCACCTCGGCTATATCAAGCGTACATCGCTCGCCGACTACCGCACACAAAATCGCGGTGGCGTAGGTATGAAGGGCTCGGCAACCCGCGATGAGGACTTTATCGAGCATATCTATGTCGCTTCGATGCACAATACGATGATGTTCTTTACAGAGAAGGGTCGTTGTTTCTGGTTGAAGGTTTACGAGATTCCTGAGGGCACACGCGCATCGAAGGGCCGTGCTATTCAGAATATCATCAACATCGAGCCTGATGACAAGGTGCGTGCTTACATCAACTGCAAGAAGTTGAACGACGAGGAGTATATCAACTCCAACTATATTATAATGTGTACCAAGAATGGTACCGTCAAGAAGACCAAGTTGGAGGCATACTCACGCCCTCGTACCAATGGTATCAACGCTATTGAGATTCGTGAGGGCGACCGCCTTATCGAGGCTAAACTGACAAGTGGCTCGGCAGAGGTTATGATTGCTACTCGCGAGGGTAAGGCTATTCGCTTCAACGAGGCAACCGTACGCGAGGTTGGTCGTACCTCGATTGGTGTGCGTGGTGTATCGCTCGAAGGCGACAACGAGGCTATCGGTATGATTTGCATCGAGCCAGATTCAAATGAGGATGTACTCGTACTCTCGGCAAATGGCTACGGAAAGCGTACCGACCTTGACGAGTATCGTATCACCAATCGTGGTGGTAAGGGCGTTAAGACCATCAACATCACCGAGAAGACGGGTGAGTTGGTGGCTATCAAGGCTGTAACCGACGATAACGAGTTGATGATTATCAACCGTTCGGGTATCACAATCCGCACCTCTATCGAGCAGATTCGTGTAGCTGGTCGCGCAACGCAGGGTGTACGCATCATCAACCTCCGCGAGGGCGATGAGATTGCATCTGTGGCAGTAGTACCTGTAACCGAAGAGGAGGAACTCGAAGAGGGTGCAGTAGTTGAAGGAGCAGTAGCAGAGGGAGCAGAGAGTGCCGAGGCTGTTGCAACCGATACAAACAATGAGAATGAATAATAAATTATAAACATTAACCGTTAGTATAATATGAAAAAGATTATCTCAATGGTAGTGGTTTTAGCGGCACTGGTAGTGCCTACCGTTACCGCACAGAAGATTAGCAGCGAAACTTTTAGCGCTAAGTTAGAGAAGAGCAATGCCGACATTGCAAACCCAAAGAAGGCGAGCAAATCGGCCACTTGGTACAACCGTGGTAAGTTGTGCGCCGATGCTATTATGGCACCAACAAAGGGATTGTTCTCTGGCCTTGATGCAAATATGCTCCCTATGAGCGTTGGCGTCAATGCCAACGAAGTTAAGGACGGCGTATACTCATTCGACTGGATGGATGTTCACTCCAAGGGTGGTAAAGTTTCGGCTTGGAAGATAAAGAAGGAGGTACTTCCTAACGCTTACGAGTTGGCTAAGGAGGCTTATGCTAAGGCGTACGAGTTGGACCCTGCACAGGCTCCAAAGATTAAGAGTGCCTTAGAGGCTCTTATCAACTTCTACTCTGAGCTCGGCTCGGTAAGCCTTGACATCACCGAGTATAAGACAGCTATCGACGCCTACAACAAGGCAGTAGGCTTGCAGCAAAACCCTGCTATCGGCAAGGTAGACCCTCGCTACTACTTCTACGCAGGTCAGTTGGCTGCATTCCTTGGTGCTCAGGAGCCTCAATATTTCGTTGATGGCGAGAAGTATCTCAACAAGGCTCTCGAAGCTGGATACAAAGACGAGCAGGGTAATCTCTACTACTTCCTCTTCCACTGCTACTATGGTCAGCGCGCTGCAAGCAAGGAGTTCCTCACAAAGGCTAAGAGTGCTCTGTTGGAGGGCATCGAGAAGTACCCGCGCAACGAGCGTATTATGGAGGGATTAATCCAGCTCTACACCTCGGAGGAGGGCGTTGGTAACCCTGCCGACTTGGTTGAGCGCATCGACAAGATGCTCGCCGAGAAGCCAGACAATACAGACCTCTGGTTTGCACGCGGACAGGTATTCTTCAAGTTGAAGAATTTTGACGAGTGTATCAACTCTTTCCTCAAAATCAACGAGTTGAAGCCTAACGACTACGACACCAACTTCTACCTTGGTTACTTCTATATGGCAAAGGGCGACGAGGCTAATCGCGATTTCAATGCACACCTCGACAGTATCAACTCGCAAGAGGAGTATCAGGCAAGATTGAAGGTTGTGAACGATACCTATATGAAGTCGTTGCCTTGGTTGGAGAAGGCTATGGAGTTGAAGCCTGATAGCGTAGACTGCGCTGAGTATTTGAAGGTTCTCTGCTTCCGTCTCCGCAACGAGGATGGTATGATGGATAAGTACAACAAGTACAACGCTATCTTCAAGAAGTTGAAGGGTATTCAATAAGCCCACACAACTATAAAACAATAAGTCGCCCAACGATGCTTGGGCGACTTATTATTTTGATATATATACTATTACAACTTTCTAAATGGCAATCTCATCACGCCAAAGAAGGCCTCGCCAAAGATGCTGCTCGACATCTTCGATGTGCCGAGTTCGCGGTCGGTAAAGATTATTGACTCTTCGCGGAGGTGGAAGCCATGTCGCCAAGCGGTATACTTCATCTCAATCTGAAAGCCATAGCCAATCATCTCCACCTTGTCGAGGTCTATCGACTGCAACACCTCTGCGCGATAGCCGACAAAGCCTGCCGTAGAGTCGTAGACTGGCATTCCCGTAACCAAGCGCACATAGAGCGATGCTCCATAGGAGATAAGGATACGCGACAAAGGCCAATTCACAACATTCATACCCTTGACATAGCGCGAGCCTATTACTACATCTGCATCCTTCTCCAAACGCGCAGCGAGACGCAATAGGTCATCAGGGTTGTGCGAGAAGTCGCAATCCATCTCGAAAATCTCGTCATAGCCACGCTCCAATGCCCAACGAAAGCCGGCAATATATGCCGTTCCCAGACCAAGCTTTCCGCTGCGTTCCAAGAGATTTACACGCGAGCCATACTGCACCATCTTCTCGCGAATAATGGCAGCTGTACCATCGGGCGAGCCATCATCAACATAAAGAAGGTCGAAATCGCCCGCAAGCGACATCACCTTATCGGTCATACGAGCCACATTTTCACACTCGTTGTAGGTTGGAATTATTACGATTCTCTTCATAATTCAAATTGAAAATTGAAAATTGATAATTGACCTTCGGTCTTCACTGCTCCGCCTCGGCAAAGTCTGCAAGCAGTCTCTACTCTCGGCTCAATCGCAGCGGTGACAATTAAAGGTATGGTATGTGTTTTATATATTTCTCTCGTCTCTCGTCTCTCGTCTCTCGTCTAATTTTGGAAATATTTTTCTTCCAAGAAGATAACGCAGAACTATCGAGCCGTAGTATACAGGTGCTTCGCGTTTCACATTTCTGCGTATCTGTTTACGCTCTGCCGAGAGGCGTCTATGCCAACGCAGGAAGTCGCGCCACGCCTGCCATACCGCCTTTGCACTCTGCCTTTTGCCCTGCAAGGCATAGAGCAGGAACGCTGCAAAGTCCAAGGCAGGTCGCACCACTGCAACCAACAACCTCTGTGCCGTAGGAGCGCAACGATAGAGCATTGCAAGGTTATTGCGATGGTTGAGCATTGTCTTGAATGGCGAGTCGGCAGAGAGCGTTGCACCGCCCAAGTGGTAGACCTTAGAGCGTGGCTCCACCACCACCCTCCTGCCCGACAGCCATACGCGCCAACAGAGGTCAATCTCCTCTTGATGTGCGAAAAATTCGGCAGCGAAACCGCCAAGAGCCGCAAACACCTCTGCTCGACAGCAAAACGCCGCACCACTGCCCCACATCACATCGCAAGGCGTGTCGTATTGTCCCTTGTCGGACTCCACCTCGCTCAGTATTCGACCACGACAGAATGGATAACCCAAGATGTCGATAAAGCCTCCCGCAGCACCTGCATATTCAAACTTTTCGCGGCACTTGTCGTCAAGAATTTTCGGCACTACCACCGCCACATCTTCATTCTGTGCCAACTGCGCCAAGAGTGGTTGTAGCCACCCCTCCGCAGGCTCAATATCGGAGTTTAGAAGCACGAATACATCGTAGCCCTGCAACTGCTTTAATGCGCGGTTATACCCCTCGGCAAAGCCATAATTCTTGTCAAGCAGAATGAGTTGCAGCTGTGGCATCGCCTCACGCAGCCACCTCACCGAGCCGTCGGTCGAGCCGTTGTCGGCAACCACAATATCGGCAGCGGGCGTAGTATTCACCACGCGAGGCAGGTAGTGTTGCAGATGTTGCAAGCCATTCCAATTGAGTATTACAACCGCCGTCTTCATCCTTGTCACACCTCTGTCTTGTAGTTATCGTAGAATTGCGACTCCTTGTCGGGCACAACCTTCCAGCGCTTGTGCGACCACATCCAATACTCTGGCTGTCTCTCGATGGTACGCTCCAAGCATCGCACATATCTTTCAGTAATCTCGTGAGGTTTCACCTCCTCCGAGCCATCGAATATCTGTGTGTAGTTGTGGCGATAACGACCTGCGCCCAAGCGCTCCAACTCCAAATAAAATACTGGCAATCCAAACTTCAACGCCAACTGCTCACCACCATCAAAAAACAGAGAATCGTGGTTGAGAAAACGGTGCCAGCAGCACCCCTTTGTTATGGGGCAATTCTGGTCTGAGATAAGCCCCACAACGAGATTTCTGCCATCTATACCGTGGCGATTGGCGACATAGTGGCGCATAAAAAGCTTACTTGCTACAACATCCACCCTGTCGTAGCTACGCAGGCGTGCGTAGAGTTTATCCATAATTCTACTCGTCAAAGGGCGATATGCCACCACAAGGTGGTGATTTGGCGTGTAGAGATAGAGATTTAGTGCTATCTCCCAAAATCCATAATGCGAGGTCAAGACCACCACATTGCGCCCCTCGATTACTCTATCAAATCCACTTGTAAGGTTAAATTCCGTACTCTTTGCTCGCTTCTTATCGTTCATTGCAGCCAACGAGAGTGTTCCTACTATCATCTCGGCAAGGTGGTCGTAGTATTTATTGCAAATATCCTGCAACTCCGACTCACTCCTTTGCGGAAACGACTCGCGCAATTGACGCATAATAACATCATAGCGATAGCGCACCACCCTGCGCAAGACAAAGGACACGAATGGTGCAAACACCCCATAGCGCACACATCGTGGAAGTATGCCAAAGAGGTAGCACAAGCACCACAACAACGCCACCACGCAATTTTCGTATATCTCTCTAATCTTACTCTTCATCGCTCGTCTCTCGTCGCTCGTCTTTCACATTGCATCCTGCCACAACGATTACAAACTCGCCCTTAGGCGCGTGATGACGGAAATGTTCTGCCACCTCGGCAAGCGTTCCACGCATGGTCTCCTCGAACATCTTTGTAATCTCGCGCGATACGGCCACCTCGCGCTCCTCGCCCAAGACCTCGGCTAACTGCTCCAAGCACTTCACAACGCGAAATGGCGACTCGTAAAATATCATTGTTCGCGTCTCCTCGGCCAACGCCTCGATACGCTTCTTGCGACCTTTTTTCTGCGGCAGGAAGCCCTCGAAACAGAATCTATCGCACGGAAAACCACTCTGCACCAATGCCGGCACAAAGGCCGTAGCACCAGGTAGAGTAACGACATCTATACCTCGCTCAACGCAGGTACGCACCAACAAAAATCCGGGGTCTGAGATACCCGGTGTACCTGCATCTGAAACCAACGCGACATCCTTGCCTGCATCTATTGCATCGGCAACAGCCTGCACAGTGGCGTGTTCGTTAAATTTGTGATGTGAGCGCAATGGTTTTTCGATACCGAGGTGCTTCAACAGCACCGAACTTGTGCGCGTATCCTCGGCAAGGATAAAGTCCACCTCCTTCAAGATACGAATGGCACGGAGAGTGATATCCTCCAAGTTGCCTATCGGTGTAGGTACGATATACAGTTTTGACATAATCTTTTGCTATTCATTAAATTTGCGCTGCAATAGCGACATCACAAATTTTGTTGCCTCCGACTGCGCACGCCACGCAAAATTTTCAGAGATATAAATCACACAATCATCGAATGATGGCTGACCATCAAGTGCATCGATTGCTGCATCATACGCCTCCGCATCACCACCGAACAACTCGCGTATCAACATAAACTTATCGGCCACACCTATCGCCTCGCGCAAAGAGAGTACAGGAGCACTCTCGGCGACACCCCTCGGACAGGCTATGGTATCTGCAACTGAGGCCTTATCGTGAAATTGCTCTCCGATAACAGGGGTGTGCTCATCATCGTAGAGCGAGAGCAATGGACTACTCTTTTTTGACGGGAGATGAGAGACGAGAGACGAGAGCTCCTCACTCGGCTCAGCCTTAATCTCCGCCTTCGGCTCCTCTTTTGTTTCTGCCTTTGGCTCCTCTTTCGTTTCTGTCTTTGGCTCCTCGTTCGGCTCAGTGGTTGGCTCAGTGGTTGGCTCTATGGCTTTTTCAGCCTCACTCTGCTCCTCCTCGACATCCTCTTCAAAGAGGAGTTCCACCTCAACCTCAGGCTCCTCCGTATCATCCGCAACCTCAGGCTCAACATTGAGAGGCTTCACAGCCATTTCAGCGGAACACCCATCTCTCTTATCCGAAAACTTTAATTCGGCATAGGCCTCACGGAGTTCGCCAAGTACAATATCTCGTTCGAGGTCGCAGAGTCCACCTTCGCGCTCCGCACCCTCCAATATCTGCAACACTCGTTGCAATCTCTGCTTCAAATCCATAATTGCACAATTACTTTAATTTGCAAAGATAATAAAAAAATAGTAAAAGCCAACAGCTTAACGCCATTGGCTTTTACAAAAAATAGAACTTTCTTATCTACTCCAAATTTCGTTTCCAACGCAGATACCCCACAACTGCAAGCGCAGTATATAGGCCATACAGAGCTGCTGTAAGCGGAATACCCTTGTAGAGGTAGAGACCTACGGTTATGGCATCCACCACAAACCATACAAGCCACTGTTCCAAGTATTTACGCGATAGCATCCACATCGCCACCATCGACAAGGCGGTAGTCATCGCATCCCAAAATGGCACGGTGCTGTCGGTAAACTCCACCAGTAAGTAGTATATTGCAGCGTGGAGCACTCCATATACGACCACCAACGGAAATGCAAGTCGCAACGGCGTGTGGGCGATTTTCAGCGGATTATCTTTGCGTTTATGCCCCAACAGCCACACTATCAGACCATACAATCCCGCCAAGATGTAGTATCCCTGCATAGCGCAGTCGGCATACAGTCCCGATTGATAGTAGAGAGCACAGTGTACACAGGGCATAATTGCTCCTACTATCCACAACCAAATATTGGCTCGGTACTCCAACCACAAGTATAGCAGTCCGAGTACCACGCCCACAATTTGTAAAATAAGTTTTAGTTCCACGACTATAAATTGAGAATTAAGAATTGAGAATTAAGAATTAAAATAAATACCTTTAATTGTCACCGCTGCGATTGAGCCGAGAGCAGAGGCTGCTTGCAGACTTTGCCGAGGCGGAGCAGTGAAGACCGAAGGTCAATTGTCAATTGTCAATTTAGAAATGTATTGTTACATTTCCAAGTGCCGAGATGGTTGCCTGTGGGAAGTAGCAAGCCCACGAGCCTCTATCGGCGAGTGTGTCGCCCTCCAACCACGAGCCACCATAACCACTTGCGCAATACTTCGCATTGAACAAGTTGCCAATCTTCACACCAAATCGCACCTTCTCAATACGCTTTGTGCGAAGCGTATAGGAGATATCGAGGTCGCTCACGCAGTAGCGTGGCAGGGTTAAATCTTCGTACTGCCCGTTTGTAAGGTACTGCTTGCTGACATAGCGAGTCGAGAGTCGTGCAGCGAAGCCGTGCGTATGGAAGTCGAAGAATGTACCCGCAATAACCGAAGGCGAGTAGGCAATCGTAGTGCGACCACGCTCAAACGCTACGCCATCAATATAATCGACATAGTTCTTAATATGATTTTGGCTCAAAGTGGCGTTACCACCGAGCGAAAACCACTTCGTAGCATTTACCGCCAACGACAACTCCACACCTCGGCGGTACGAGTCGGGAACATTGCGCGAGAGCAACTCGCCCGTATCGGACAACTCGCCCGTCTGCACCAGCTGGTCACGATACATCATATAATATAGGTTAATGCCGAGCGACACAATCTTTGTATTATAGGTATATCCAGCCTCGATATCGAGCATCTTCTCGGCTGTCGGGTACTCGCCCTTGCGGATATCGGTGAAGTTGTTGCGTGTAGGCTCCTTCTGTCCCACCGCAGCCGAGGCATAAACGGCGTGGTCGCGAGCAAACGAGTAGTGCAAACCCAACTTCGGATTGAAGAAGTTGTAGTGGCGGTTGATATTCAGGCTCTGCATCGCCCCCGTAGTATCATCGAAGTTGTCATTTACGCCCGAGATGCGATGCGTAATATGGCGATACTGCACATCGGCATAGAGATTTAGCCCCTTGGTAATCAACCAATCAACCTTTGCAAAGCACGATGCATCCCACTTTGTCGTATAGTTGCGATAGTACTCCGCAGTGGCAAAGTCGGGAGCCTCGGTCAAGCCCGAAATCTCGCCATAGTGAACTCCGTCATAGAGCGATGCCGAAGCGCCGAGCGTTACGGACACACGCTCTGCGGTGTAGGCTGCCGAAGCGACCAAACCACCGAAGTTGTTACCCATCACCTTCTTGCGCAGAAGGTTGGTACTCTCAACCAAAGCACCTCCGACCTCGATAGGTGCAATACCATAGCCCGGAAGCCACGCATCATTCTTGTAGTTACGATAGTAGCCATTGCCATAGGTGTAGTGGGCGGTAGCGTTGATACGCCACTTGTCGTTGAAGATATGGCTTACAACCAACTGGTTGTTTATCTGCGTGTAGTTGTCGGTATGGTCATCGAAAAAGCCAACCACCTTATCGCCGATAATAATCTCACCCTCAGGGTTGTAGCGGCGATTTTCAGCCATCTGCTCCGCACTCAAACCCGTGTAGGCAAGATAGACCTTCGCCACACCTCCGAACGAGAGGAGTTTAACCATTGTATTACCCTTGTAGTAGCCCGCCTGCAACATATAAGACGAAAGGTTACTCGATGCTCGCTCGACATAACCGTCAGAGGAGAGGTGCGACAATCTGCCATCTATCGCCCAGTGTCCGCCGAGCAAGCCCGACGAGAGGGCAATCTCCTGCTTGGCAGTGTTGAAAGAGCCGTAGGAGAGAGATGCGCGCCCCGAAAACTTCGATGCGGCGGGTGCCGAGGTCATATTGAGCGATGCTCCGAAGGCTCCTGTACCTACGGTTGAGGTGCCGACACCTCGCTGCAACTGCACCGAGCCAAGCGACGATACAAGGTCGGGCGTATCGTACCAATAGACCGAATGGGTTTCGGCATCATTCATCGGCACACCATTGAGCGTAACATTGATGCGTGTAGCATCTGTTCCGCGCACTCGGAACGAGGTTGAGCCTATGCCCGTACCACTCTCCGAAGATATTACGACCGAAGGTAAATTTGCCAAGAGCGAAGGGATATCCTCGCCATAGTTGCGCTCCTCAATCTCGCTGCGTGAGAGGTTTGTGTGGGCAATAGGAGTAGAGGACTTTGCTCTTACAGCTGTAATCTCCACTTGTTGAATGTTCTCGTACATTGCAATAGAGTCAGACGAGAGACGAGAGACGAGAGACGAGAGTTCGTCATCTCCATTTGGTGTTGCTAAGGCAACATTTGCAGCACATAGTGCTACTGCACAAAAAGAAAAAATCCTTTTCATAACCATTTAAGTTTTTTTTATTAAACAATAGTTTGAAAAGGGGTCGTATGTAAAATTACACTCTTCCCGTTCCGGCATTACCCGTTTCGGTTCGATGGGTATAATCTCAGCCGAATACTAATTGATAGTTGATAATTGACAATTGACAATTGACCTTCGGTCTTCACTGCTCCGCCTCGGCAAAGTCTGCAAGCAGCCTCTGCTCTCGGCTCAATCGCAGCGGTGACAATTAAAGGTATTTTATTTACCAAATAAACACTATAAAACGATTTATCGTTTTACTACTAATTGTCAATTCTCAATTTTCAATTCTCAATTAAATTCAGCACCCCTTATGTCGGTGCAAAGGTAGTAAAAAAAGTTTAAAGTGCAGAGTTAAAAGTTATTTTTATTCATTAGCTAAATTGAAAATTACTTTCAACTACTATCTACTCTCTACTCACTTAAAACACCACTCTCACTCCCACCTGCATACGCCAGCGCGAGAGGAGGTCGTTACGCGACACCTCGCCACCAACAAAGCGATATTTAGGTGTTCGGTTGCCCTCTGCATCGGTTGTATAGTCACATATCTCGACTGGCAAAATACGATACTTCGAGGTGTAGTAGCTCGCGCCCCAATCCTTCGAGAAGAGTGAGCCGAGATTTATCACATCGAGAGTAATTTGCACCTTGCGCGAGGTATCTGCTCCAAAGTATATATCCTGCGCAATATGGAGGTCGAGATGATGCTCAAAAGGTGTTTGCAATGCGTTGCGCGCAAGGAACTTACCACGCGAACGACGCAAGGCAGGTGTCGCCTCTATATACTCACCAAAGGCTGCGCGATGCTCCTCGCTCTCAAACTCCATAGCCTGCAACTCCGCAGCAGTAGGGAGATAGATTGTTGTATTGCCGTAGTTGCTGTCGTTGTTCGCATCGGCAGTCGAGGCGTAGGTGAGCGAGTAACGCATACCCGAATATCCCTGATAGAGCAACGAAATCGTCGTGCCAAGCACCTTCGCATAGCGAGGCGTGCGATATGAGAGCGATGCTGTAACCTTGTGCGGAACATCAAATAGCGAGTAGCTCAATGGCTGATTGTTGCTATCTGCCGAGTAGTTTCTGCCCCACGAGTTGGCCGCCTGTGCCGAGACGCCATCCATCACCGAGTAGGAGTGCGAGAAGGTGTAAGCAGCGTACAAGTCCAATCCAAAGCGGAAATGCTTCGACACCGAAGCACTCACCGAGTAGCCATACCCCTTCGAGGTGTTCGACAAGAGATAAATCGATGAATAATCCTTCGCTAACGAGGTGTCGTAGAGCGTTGTGGTGTTCTGCTCGTTCGAGAGTGCCGAATTTACTGCGTATAATTTCGCACCCTTATCTTGTGCTGTAAGATTGGTAATTAAGAGGTCATTTATAGACTTCGAGAAGATACCCTCAACCATAAAGTGCCAACCCTTATAGTTCTGCTCCAAGGCGAGTGTTGCACGCGCCACCTGAGGATAGCGAAAATCTTTTGACACAATATTTATCATCGGATTAGACGAAACACCCTCCGTGCCCGAAGGCTCCTCGCCAAACTTCGGTACGCTCTGCCCCTTGCTACTATCGAGCGTATAGCCTTTTTGTGTTACACCGCTATTGGAGAAGCAGTTGGATATCCACACAAACGGTATTCTACCCGAAAAGATGCCCACGCCACCACGCAACAAGGTCGAGGCCTCTGCGCTCTTGGCTATCTGCCAGCGCACACCCACACGCGGCGAGAGCAACACCGTAGGTCGAGGTACTTGGTTAGTCTTGATATTGTATCTCTGTGCTACATCAGAAGAGTTGAACGCCTCATTTGTGGGAGGATTGCCGAATATCACAGGGATATCGGCTCGAAGACCATAGGTCATCGAAAATCGAGGCGAGGCGTTCCACTCATCCTGAATATATAGTCCAAATTGTGCCGAGGTTATATTTGTGTAGGGGTTATCCGAGTAGTTGCGTACATACTTGCGAGCCTTGTCGTTCAAAAAGTCATCGAGCGTATTGTAGGTGTATGCGCCCAACGCATTCGCCATATAGAGGCACGAAGAGTTGAAAATCTCGTTGTGCGTACCTATGGTAATCGTGTGCGCCTGCGCGTAGTACGAGAAGTTGTCGGTCAGTGTTATGGTGTTCTGCACGAGGTCGTTCATTATGGCAAATGGGTCTGTACCAACATATACCGATGCGTTATCGCCATCGCGCATCTTCTTAATCTCTACATAGGGGTACTTCGCCCCACTCATAGCATCGCGACCATCGTGTACTCGGGTGTAGCCCACACGGAACTCGTTAAACATCTTCTCCGAAACGCGCGAGTTCAGTTCGGCAACCACCGAGTGGGTGTCGGCAATCGAGGTGTAACCCTCGCCATTGAAGCGCAGGAGCGTTGCACTCGACACAAACTCATCTTTCCTCGCATCGAGGAAATTGTAACGCAACGAGAGGTTGTGGCGCGAGGAGATGTTCCAATCGAGTCGCGCAATCAACGAGCCCGTATGCCTTTTCAGCGTCTGCATACCGTAGCCACCACCATCGTAGCCCGTAAGTTCGTAGAAACGATTGGCTATTGTCTTGGCATCGCTCTCGGAGATATTGCAACCACTATCGCCCACATAGTAAGACGATGGCGAAGAATCGAGGTTGAACTCGCCATTGAGAAAGAAAAACAACTTGTTTTTGACTATCGCACCACCGAGCGATACGCCGTAAATCTGTGTCTGCTGTTCGGCAAGTTTTGCCCCATTCAGCGGACTGCGACCATAGAAATCTTGATTGTTATAGTAGGCGTATGCCGTACCCGAAAAGGTGTTCGTACCCGACTTGGTAATCGCATTTATACCGCCACCGCTAAAACCGCCTTGGCGCACATCGAAAGGTGCGGTAACAACCTGAATATCCGAGATAGCATCGAGTGGAACGGGGTTAGCACCTGCCAAACCACCATTTGTACCCGTAGAGGTCAAACCGTACATATCGTTCGAGGCTGTACCGTCAATCTGGAAGGAGTTGTAGCGCGAGTTTGTACCGGCAATTGAGATGCCGCCATCTTTCGACACCATCGCCTGCGGAGCAAGGCGCGTAATATCGTCTATCGAGCGCGATACGGTGGGCGTACGCTCTATAATATCACTGTGGAAAACCTCTCCTGCACCCATACGGCTCTCGGTAAACTTGTCGCTTGTAACTACCACCGCATCAATATTTTGCGTGTCGGATAGTTGCGCATCTATCTGTTGCTTTTCGCCTAATGACAAAGCGATATTCTCAATCTTCTTCTCCTTGTAGCCGACAAACGAGAACTCCACCGTATAGGGAGCACCCACACGCAGACCTTGCAGGCGGTAGGCTCCATTTGTGTCGGTCGTAGTGCCATAGACCGTTTCGGTAGGAGTGTGAGTTGCCACTACGGTAGCACCCACCAATGGCTTGCCGTTGCCATCCGTTACAAAACCCTGCAATGATGCAGTAGTAGATTGAGCATATACAATAGTCGCTGTTGCTACTGTCAATACTAAGAGTAAAAATCGCTTCATATCTATACAATAAATAAAAAATGTCCCAAACACAATTCGGGACATTATAACCACAAATGAAGGTTGATTTTGAATGAGAGATTTCAAGGCTTGCGAAGTTCGAGAAACCGCAGCATACTAAGCGTATGTGAGGATTTCGAGAACAAGCGTAACGCAGAAATCGCCATTCACAAATCGACCGACACTCTCTCATCCGGACTATCACCGTCGGTATCGGAATTTCACCGATTCAGTCCCATCAGATTGCAATTTATTATAAATCACCGCCATAGGGAGTCGCGGACTATCACCGCCGGTAGGGAGTTGCACCCTGCCCCGAGTATTCTTTTGCAAAGATAGCAAAAAAAGTTAAAAGTTAAAAATTAAAAGTTAGAAATTGTTTTTGAGAGACTCACCAAAAA